>NZ_JBQCWU010000001.1:0-322777 GCF_051957095.1 Neisseria sp. P0020.S003
AACGGGTTCTTTGACGATTCAGGTACTGTTCGATCGGTTGCCAATCAATCACCTGATCCAACTTCAATAGTGGGAAGCGGTCGATGTGTTTGGCAATCATGGCTTGTGCGGTTTGTTGGAAGAAGGTGCTCATGAGAAATCCCCCTAAATGTCTTGGTGGGAATTTAGGGGAATTTAGGGGATTTTAGGGAATTTTGCAAAGGTCTCATACTTTTTTATTCTAAACCTGAGCAAAGAAATCAAAATGACAGGCACAAAAAAGACCGGAACATATCCGGTCTTTTTAATGGTTTCGCACTTACGCTTGGTAACCTTTCGCCTCGGCAAGCAGGGCCAGCAATTCTTCAGTTGTATCCCAACCGATGCAGGCATCCGTAATACTTTGACCGTAAACCTCTGGCTTGTCTTGACGGCCTTCAACCAAGTGGCTTTCGACCATCACGCCCATGATGTTTTCTTCACCGGCTTTCAGCTGCGCCGCAACATCGCGCGCCACATCCATTTGTTTGCGGAAGTCTTTACGGCTGTTGGCATGGCTGCAGTCCACCATTAGTTTGCTGCTCACACCGGCTTTTTGAAGCTGCGCAACCGCGTCTTTAACGTGTTCCGCGCTGTAATTAGGCTCTTTACCGCCACGCAAAATCGCATGGCAGTCAGGGTTGCCGCTGGTGTGGACAATCGCGGAATGACCGGCTTTGGTTACAGACAAGAAGTGGTGCGGATGATTGGCGGCGCCGATGGCGTCTATGGCGATTTTCAGGTTGCCGTCCGTACCGTTTTTAAAACCGACAGGGCAGGAGAGGCCGCTGGCCAATTCGCGGTGTACCTGGCTTTCAGTCGTACGCGCACCAATCGCGCCCCAAGAAATCAGGTCGGCGTAGTATTGCGGCGTAATCATGTCCAAGAATTCAGTCGAAGCAGGCATGCCCATTTCGTTCAAAGTCAGCAACAACTGACGCGCTTGGCGCAGGCCGTAGTTGATGTCAAACGTACCGTCCAAGTGAGGATCGTTAATCAAGCCTTTCCAGCCAACGGTTGTACGCGGTTTTTCAAAATACACGCGCATCACAATCAGCAGCTCTTTCTCATATTTTTTGCGCAAGGGCAGCAATTTTTGCGCATATTCAACCGCCGCCTTAGTATCGTGAATCGAACATGGGCCGATGATGACCAGCAAACGGTTGTCGCGGCCGTGAACCAAATCCGAAATCTCATGACGTGTTTTATAAACCAAATTGGCAACCTGAGGCGTAACAGGCAGCTCATACAAATGTGCGATTGGAGGGAGTAACTCTTTGACTTCTTTAATCTTAATATCGTCGGTAGGGTGGTGTTGGGACATGATGGACTCTCTTGTTTATTTTTAATACAGGTTACAGGTTTTATCAGAATTAAACAAGGCTTGATTTTTTGTTTTGGCAATTTTATTCTAAAATTTCTTTATTTAAATTATTTTATGGAATTTAAAATTATTTTATTTATTTAAATTAGAATTTAATGCTATTAAAAATTTCATTTATATAATAAAGGGCTTTGAGTTTTTATCAAAATACAGGCCGTCTGAAAAAGTTCAGACGGCCTTTCTTTAATTAAAACAGGATACCCAATCTCATCTCAATCTATATTGCGAACAATTATTTTGCAGAACTGCTGACTTGCTTCATCCAGGCAAACAGTTCGTCCAAGTCATAATCGCCGCCGTGGCCGACATCCCAAGGCAGGGTGTAGTCGACGGTTTGGCCGTTGTTTTGCAGTTTGGCGGCTAAGACGGCGGAGACTGCCAGTGAGGTGTCGCGGTCGTTGGTGCCGACGCGAATGCGCCAGTTTTGCGGCAGGTTCGCGCCCGGTTTGCCAATGTAGTTGAGCGGGTTCATGATTTTGACGGTTTCTCCGTCCGCGATTTCGGCGTTGGCAGCGGTATTGTGTTGCATGGAGAACGCGGTGAAGTGGCGTTTATCGACGGTATTGTTGCCGAAGAGCTGGTTTTTGCCCGCGCTCAAATCTACGCCGTCAAAGGCAGGCGGTGTTTTTTGGCGGCCGGCGGCTTTGGCGTAGGCATCGAAATCGACGGAGACGACTTTGCCGTTGCGGACTGTCAGCCAAGCGCGGTCGCTCAAGTCTTTGCCTGCATCAAGCTGGGTTTGGGCGGATTGGGCGAGCAGGCCGGCAATATGGTTTTTAAAGCTGCCGTTGCCTTGGGCATCCAGAGTCAGGGGTTTGCCTTCGGGAGATTTCAGGTTCAGGCTGTTGAGATAGGCGGGGTACAGCGGTTTGAGGAGGTCGGACAGTTTTTTCTCGTCATCGGTCAGCGTGCCGGCGACCAGCTCGCGTTTGACGCGGTAGTCGAGCATGGAAATGTTCATTTTTTTGTAGTCGTTAACGCCGTTGAATTGCCATTCGTAAGCCATGTCGGCATGATCCAAATCAGTAATCGGGCAGTAGGCGGATACGGCGAAAACTTTGTCGCTGCCTTCCGCTGCGCCTAAGGCTTTGAGGTGGTTTTCGTAATCTTTTTGATCGGCTGTTGCGCCTAAGAGTGCGGACATCGCGCCGCCCGCGCTTGTTCCGTTGGAAATGATTTTTTCGGCATCGCCGGGCATGGCTTTGTCGTTGGCTTTCAGATAGCGGACGGCGGCTTTCAAATCAACGATCGCGGCAGGTGCTTTGCCGGTAGATTCCGTTCTGCCGCGCGCGCCTGGGGAGGCGACGACGTAGCCTTTGGAAAGGGCGGTCAGAACAGCGTTCGGCGATTTTTGACCGTCTTCGGGTTCGCCGCGTTTGCCTTCTAAAGCAGGCTTGCCCGGTTCGGCAGGCATATAGCCGCCGATTTGGTTGGGCAGGAAAATCGGTGCGGTTTCGGCGGTAAAGCCGTCTATCTCACCGCCGTTGTAATAGGCTTCGGGGACGTAAATATTGATGATTTCGTAGCGGGTATCGACAGGATTGCGGACGTAAACCACGTTTTCATAAGCGCGGAATTTAACCGCCTGACCGTTCACTTCGATGCTTTGTTCGGTGTATTTCTGTTTGGAAAAGTCTAGGTCGTAGGTGTCTGCGGTTTTGACGGAAGCGCAGGCGCTCAATCCCAGTGCGACAGAAACGGATAAGAGGGTTTTGTTCAGGGCATTCATCATCATACTTTTTGAAGAGGTGTGAACGGATATGATAACAAATACTAAGGCCGTCTGAAACGCTAAGTCGGGTTTCAGACGGCCTGATTTTTTTGTAACGTTATGCAGTGTTGTACGTTACGTTGATAAAGTAATATTGGCTTGGATTTTATCTATTTGATAAATATGAATTTAATAAGGCGTTGTGCCTTAAAAAATCTATTGATTCGGTATCTGTAAAAGTTTGAATCTGTCTTGTAAATCAGTATGCAGGACAGACATTTTTGCTTTATCCACAGATTGGTTCTACTTGTCAGAACGTTTTGCTCAATTCGACAAACATTTTGGTTTTGCCGTATTCGTAGAACTTGTCGTTGCTCCATGTTTTGTTGTGGGCGATGGTCAGGCGCGGGGTGATGCCTTTGAAATGGAGGGCACGGTGCCATACGCTCAGGGAGGCGGAGGCTTCTTTGTCGCGGCGGTTTTGTTCATTGCTGAAGAAGCTGGGGGCTTGGTAACGGCGTTGGGCGGCGCTGAGGCGTAGGACGGTGGAGAAACCTTTGGGCCATTCTTGTCCCCATGTGGTGCGCAGGGCGTAGCGGTTGAAGCTGTCGCTTTTGTCGTCGCGGTTGCGTTCGCGGTAGAGGTCGATACCGGCTACCCAGTATTGGCGCGCGTTGCGGTAGTACACGATGGAGTTGCTGAGCAGTTGGCTGGTGTTGTTGGAATGCTCGCGGCGGCTGTTTTTCAGACGGCCTGCTTCAAATGCGCTGAGGGTTTGCAGCTTGGGTTGCCACCAATGGTTGTAGTGGAGGCGTGCGCCGTTGGTGTAGGTGTAGGGGTCGTTGCCGTAGAAGCGGCGTTCGTGGAACGGGGTCATGCCGATATCGTTGCGCTGGTCGGCATAGCCGATGCCTGCCGAAAAGCGTGTGGTAAGGTCGTTGTAGTTGGTGTGTTTGGGGTAGATTTTGCCGTAATGGTCTGCGCCTGCCGTGGCATAGAAGCCGCGTGGCAGCGACCATTTTTTTTCTGCGCCGATTTGGTAGTGGACCGCGGTGGCATCGATGGGTTCGGGGAATGTCCAGCCTCGGAAGCAGTCGTCGTCGGGATAGGCAAGGCGCACGGCGCGGCATTGTTCATCGCTCAGGTGGTTGCCCAGACGGCGTTGGCTGGGGGCTTGGTTGATGTTTTGTTCGCGCGTGATGTTCAAGCCGGCGTTGAATTGCCATGAGTCGCGTTCACGCAGGGCTTTGCGGTAGGTTTCGATGCGTTCTTGCAAGGCAGGCGGGAGGGATTCGGTTTGTAGTTTGTCGAACTGGTCGGCCGCGGCTTCGTTTTGTTTGTCTTCAAACAAGGCGGTCGCAAGCTGCCAGCGGACGGCGGAGGCATCGGGCTTCTCGGCGATAAAGCGGCGGTAATGGCCGACGGCTTCGGCGGCGCGTCCTTCGGATTGGGCAAGCAAACCTTTGGCATAGCGTGCCATGGCGCGGTCGTGTTCTGGCCATTGTTCGTAAATGGGCAAAACGGCTTTGATGCCGGGGATGTTGTGGGCGACGACGGCGGAATACATGGCGCGTGCCAGTAATTCGGTGTTGGCAAGCAGGGTATCGGCATCGACGTTGATGATTTTTTCAGACGGCCTATTTGTCTGCTCGGCAGGAATGTTGTGCGTTTCGGGTTGTTGGGGTTCGGCAGTGTTGACTTGAAGCTCGGGTTTTACGTCAGGCGGCACATCGGCGGCGTGAAGGGAAAGGGGAAGGATGGCGAGGAGGAGCAGACGTTTTTTCATGGCAATGTTTGGGATGTTGTCGGTATAAGTGGGCAGATTGTACAATGTTTTGAGTCGGAAATTTTACAAACCGACTGCCATTATACCTGATAAAGATGACAAAAGGCCGTCTGAAACCCGATGGGATTTCAGACGGCCTTTGTTTGCGAGTCGGATTTAGTTTTGGTCCAAGTCCAAATCGGCTTTGTATTCGATACGGCCTTGGCCTTTGTCTTCGATGGAAACGTCCAGCTCTTGTTTGCCGCGTTTGAATTTCAGATCGGCATCGTCGTGTTTGATTTCAGACTCAACCACATGGAAACCTTTGCTGCGCGCGTGGGCGATCACTTTTTTGGCCAAGGAAGGAATGGAATTGCGTTGGCCGGAGAGTTCGGCTTCGTATTCAAATTCGCCGTTACCTTGATGATCGGCTTTTATGGTGTGCGCGCCATCCGGACGGTAGATTTCGGAAGGCAGCGGGGAGGCGAATGCCGTGGCGGAGAAAAGAGCCAAAATGCCGGTGGCCAGTAACGATTTTGCTTTGGTCATCGGTTTTCCTTTCTGAAAAGGGTTTTGAGAACGACATCATCTTATCGGCAGGTATGAGGGGCGGCAAGCAGATAAACTTGATTTTACGTGCGGCTACATGATTTATTTGGAGGGCGTTGGTTCTTTGCTTTGGGCTGGTGTTTGCTTGCAAAAAAATGCTGCCGGATAAGACTTAGCTGAGGTGGAACAATTCGCTGCCGTGCTCCTTCAGCCATTGTTCGGCTTGGTCAACATGCGGCGTGAGCGAGTGTGTCAGAGCCCAAAATGCAGGGCTGTGGTTGGGATGGCGCAGGTGGGCGAGTTCATGCAGGCAGACGTAGTCGGCGACATATTCGGGCGCACCGATGAGCCGCCAGTTGAGACGGATGCAGGTAGTGTGGCGGCAAACGCCCCAGAAGGTTTTGGCGTTGGAAAGGGAAATGGCACTCGGGGTCAGGCGGGTGGTTCGGATATGGCCTTCGAGGCGCGGCAGCAGATACTCGTGCGCACGCTCGTGCAGAAAGCGGCGCAAATGGGTAAGTTGGGCGGCGTTTTCTTTTTCGGGCAACAGGATTTCAGACGGCCTGATTTGGATGTGGTTTGCTGTGTGGACGGACAAGGCCGTCTGAACGCCTTGATACCAAATCCATTCGGGAAGCGAGTCGGTGGGTGTTGGTCGGGCCGGTGTTTTGTTTAAGGTACGGCGCAGGATGGCTTCGTTGTCGTTCAGCCATTGGGTAAAGGTGTGCTGGGTAACAAATGGAGGGATATTGATGCTGACGGTATCGGCGGAAACGGGGCGCAAGATGAGGTTTTTCTTGGCGCTGCGTTTGAGCTGGATATGAATGGTGAGGCCGTCTGAAAGGGTGTGGGTATGGAGGCGGGGCATGATATTAATGGAAATATTGGACGGCATGGAAAGGCGGGCATAGCGGCCCACCCGATGGAATGATTTATTTGGTTTTGGGCGCGAACGGACCTTGTCCGGTAATCAGGGGCTGTTGGCTTTCAATCCATTGCTCGCATTGGGCCATGAGTTCGGCTTCATTGCCGTTGTTGTGGGCAATGGGTTTGCCGATGATGACGCTGACCGTGCCCGGATATTTGAGGAAGGAGTTGCGCGGCCAAAACTCGCCGCTGTTGAGCGCGACGGGGACGATGTCCATCTCGAACATTTTTGCCATGCGCGCGCCGCCGAGCTTGTAGCGGCCTTTTTCGCCGGGCGGCAGGCGTGTGCCTTCGGGGAAAATGGTAATCCAATAGCCTTCGTTTTTACGCGCAAGACCTTGTTCTAAAAGTTGTTTGTTGGCTTCGCTGCGGTTGTTGCGGTCGATGCCGATGGTTTTGACCAGCTTCAAGCCCCAGCCGAAGAAAGGGATTTTGAAGAGTTCGCGTTTGGCAACATAGACTTGTGGCGGAAAAATCTCTTGCAGGGCGAGGGTTTCCCAGCCGCTTTGGTGTTTGGCACAAATGATGGCAGGGTGGTCGGGAATGTTTTCCGCGCCGCTTAAGGTGTAGTTCAAACCGATGATGTGCTTGAGCGACCAGTTGAGGATGCGCACCCAAACTTGTGCCATTTTGTGCGCGCCGCCTTGGAAGGGCAGGGCAAGCAGCATAAAGGGGAACAGCAAAATAATGCTGGAGGAAAGGATGAACCAGTAAATCAGGTTGCGGATAATCAGCATATCGGGGAAAAGTCTGTCGTTTGAAGGCCGTCTGAATAACGTTGTCGGCAGTTTTCAGACGGCCTTGTCGTTTATAGGATGGCTTGCGCGGCTTCTTCGATTTTTGTGTTTTCACGCATGATGCATTGCGAGAAAGCCAGCAGGTTGTCGAAGACTTGGGTGTGTTCGGGCAGTTCTTGCTCGTGTTTGGCCAGCGTTTTTTTGCCTTTGCCGGTCAGGACGAGCGCGGATTTGCCGCCTGCGGCATCAATGGCTTGCAGGTCGCGCAGGCTGTCGCCGACCAGCCAGGTTTCGGCGGCATTGGCCTTGAAGCGTTCGATAATATCGATAATCATGCCGGGCTTGGGTTTGCGGCATTCGCAGTTGTCGGCGGCGGTGTGCGGGCAAAACCAAATGCCGTCGATGGTGCCGCCTGCTTGAACGGCAAGGCGGTGCATTTTCGCGTGCATTTCGGTCAGGTCTTGCACGGTAAAGTATTTGCGGCCGATACCGGATTGGTTGGTGGCCACAGCAATGGTGTAACCTGCCTGCGTTAAAAAGGCGATGGCATCCATGCTGCCTTCGATGGGAATCCATTCGTCAACGGATTTGACGAAATCGTCGCGGTCTTGATTGATGACGCCGTCGCGGTCAAGGATGATGAGTTTCATGGTGTTCCTAAATATTGTTTTCAGACGGCCTTCAACATATTGAGAGTTTGGTCGATATGATACGTTAAGGTGGGATTATAGGTTAATGCCTGCATAGGAGAGGTAATTTTGTGTTTTCCCTGCCGTTTGAGAGAAACTGCTTGAGTGATGGCTTGTGCCAATGTTTCTGGGTTTTGACGTGAGAAAAAGAAGCCTGCATTTTCGTTCATAACTTCGGTACATGCCATATTGTCGGAGAAAACAACTCGGGTTCCGCACAAAATAGATTCTATGCCAACCAGTCCGAATGGTTCGTACAGTGATGCCATGATAGTGAAGTCAGCAGTTCGGTAAAGTTCAGGCATATTTTTGCAGAAACCAAGCTCAATGACGTTGTCCATTGGTCGAGGTAAGGGCGATCCGGCAACAGCCAGTTTGATGGGTAAATCGGTATGCTCAAAAAATTCTGCTAATAAATCCAAACCTTTTCGGGTGTGTCCGGTTGATGGAAATAGGAAAATAGTTTCGTCGTCTTTAAATCCGTATCTCGCACGAGTTGCAGGAATTTCTTCCGGTTTGGTGTAGAAACGTGCAGTATCGGCAGGTGGATGGATAACATGGATTTTTTCAGAAGGTACCCCATAGAGGTTGATCAACTCGTGTTGCATTAGGTGTGAATGCGCCATGATCAATTTTGCCGTTGAGTAGTTGGTGCGGTTACGCCGAATGATGAGTCTATCAAGTAGGTTTGGGGTTTTACCCATGTTGTGCAGGTAACCTAAGTGTGTACCGCCGCAGACAAAGATATCAGCATAATCACTGGGATTGCAGGTAATAAGGGGGATATTCCTGTTTTGCCGGAGTTTGGCCAATTGCATACTGAAGAAAAAAGGACGCAACTTTTTTGGAATCTTTTTTTGATTGACGTGATGCGTATCAACTTGGCGGCATTCAGGAATCGTTGTATCGATTTGTGCAGCAAAGACGGTAGGTTTGATGCCGTGTGCGTTTAAACCACGGACCAGGTCGAAAGTGTAGCTTTCCATGCCGCCACCTGGACGGAAGCAGTTAATAGCAATGTCGATAGAATAGTTCGGCTTCATTGTGTGGATTCTTTCGAATATTTTTCTACTTTCAAACTGCTTTTCCATTTTTCAAAAGCCGTCTGAAAAACGGGTGTCAGTTTGGTGAAGGTTTCCGGGGCGTTTTTGACGTGGTAGAAGCCGCCGAGCGAGGGCGTGTCGAGGGCGAGGACGTAGTCTTCCATAAATGCGCCGTAGCCCTCTTCTTCGTCGGTGTAGTAGAACTCGGTAAACCGTTGGCCGAGTTCGGTAAAGTCGTCCGCCGTTAATGCGCCGTCCATGTGTTTGAGCAGGAAGTGCCGTCCGCTGATTTTGCCCGAGGTCATGGCGGCGAAGTCGGCTGCGGTTTCGGGGGCGGTTTGCCAGACGGGGTTGACGAGGCCTGCCTGCGCCGCCCACTGCCAGTACATGCCGATATGGGTGGCGGCGTTTTCAGGTGGGAGCTGGTCGGGGTAGCCTTCGTCGAGATGGAAGCGGATATTGTCGTACATGGACGGTGTTCGTTGGGGGAAAGGGGTATTGTAGCGGAAAATAATGAATTAGGCCGTCTGAAAGAGGGTGTTTCAGACGGCCTTAAGGGAATTTAACCTTTAAATACGGGAACGAGC
This sequence comes from Neisseria sp. P0020.S003, assembly GCF_051957095.1. NCBI lineage: Bacteria > Pseudomonadati > Pseudomonadota > Betaproteobacteria > Neisseriales > Neisseriaceae > Neisseria > Neisseria sp. P0020.S003. The sequence continues at coordinate 9,411 of NZ_JBQCWU010000001.1, forward strand.
TCCATTTGGCTCAGTATTTGGGCGGCAATGTTGATGATGCCGAAGAGGAAGACCCAAACCATCAGCCAGAATCCGCCGTAAACTTTGTAGTTTTTGCCGATGCCGAATTTATGGCGCGAGCGGTAGAGCAGCATGGCGGGGATGATGCCTGTCCAGATGGTTGCGGCCAGACCGACGTAGCCGATGGCGGTAACGAAGCCGGTAGGGAAGAGCAGGCAGGAGATCAAAGGCGGCAGGAAGGTCAGCGCGGCGGTTTTGGTACGGCCGGAGATGCTGTCGTTCCATTTGAAGATGTCGGCGATGTAGTCGAACAGGCCGAGCGTTACGCCGAGGAAGGACGTTGCGATCGCCATGTAGGAGAACAGTGTCAACACTTTGTCCATATTGCCGGTTTGGGCGAACTTGGACAGCGTTTCGATCAGGACGGAAACTTGGCCTTCTGCGGCGATAACCGGTGCGAACTCGTTGCGCGGCAGGTTGCCTTGGATAGCGATTTGCCAGAGGACGTAAATCACCAAGGCAATCAGCGTACCCGACCACAGGGATTTGGCTACTTTGGGCGCGTCGCCTTTAAAGTATTTGAGCAGGCTGGAAACGTTGCCATGGAAACCGAATGAGGCAAGGCAAACGGGTAGGGCGGTGGCGACATAAATCCAGTAGCTGGTGCCGGCAGGGGCTTGGGTGTCGAACAAGACAGGCATTTTGGCATCGGCAATCAGACCGCCGGTTGCCCAAATAAAGGTCAATACCATGCCGCCGATGAGGATGCTGGTGAAACGGTCAACCAAGCGTGCGGATGCCCACACGCAAAACGCGAGGATGCCGAAGAAGACAAGTTGCCCGACGGTGAGCGAGATTTCGCTGCCTACCGCGCTGCCGATGCCTTTGGCTGTCAGGTCGCCACCGACGAAGATGTAGGCGTAGGTGAGCAGGTATAAAACGAAAGCGACGGCAACGCCGTTGATGACGTTCCAAGTCGGGCCGAGCAGGTCTTTGACCATGGTGTCGAAGCTGGCGCCGTGCGGATAATGGGTATTGACTTCCAAAATCATCAGGCCGCTGGAGAGCATGGAAAACCAGGTGTACAGCAACACGGCCAGCGAGCCGGTAAACCATACGCCGGAAGTGGCGGTCGGGTTGGCAAGCATGCCTGCGCCGATAACCGTACCGGCGATAATCATCGCGCCGCCGAATAGTGAAGGGGTTTTGGTTGACATTGTTTATCTTTCTTCTAGAAATGCGTGGCTGCCATTATGCCGTAAAGTGTAAGAAAAGGTAAAGCAAAGGCCGTCTGAAAACCCGATTGTCGTTTTCAGACGGCCTTTGATGTGTATAAACGCAACTGATTAAATCAATTTTCGCAGTTTCAATTCGTTTTTCAGGTAGGCGTAATAAACCGGCGCGACGATGATGCCGCCGATGCCGAAAATGCGTTCAAAGACAACCATCGCCACCAGCAATTCCCATGCGCTGGATTCGATTTCCGAGCCGATGATTTTGGCGTTGAGGAAATATTCGAGCTTATGGATGACAACAAGGAAAACCAACGAGGCGAGTGCGACGTAAAGCGATGCGCCGAGGCTCAAAATAATGATGATGGTGTTGGAAATCAGGTTGCCCGCCACCGGAATTAAGCCAACGATAAAGGCGACGATCAGGACGGTCATTTTAAACGGTAGGTCAACGCCGAACAGCGGTAAAACCAAGTAGAGGTACAGGCCGGTCAGGAAGGTGTCGATCAGCGAGATTTTGACTTGGGCGAGGAATACGCGTTCAAAGCTGGTTTCAAAATTGACGATGCGCCGCATCAGTTCGGCTTTAAACAGCGGCATTTTGTGGCGGTTTTTGCGCATTTTCAGGCGGTGGAAACTGAGCATGGCGCCGATGATGATGCCGATGAGGATGTACACGAAGGATGTGATGCTGTTTTTACTGATACGGGTCAGCGCGGCGCGGTATTCTTCAATCAGCTTGATTGCCGAGGCTTTGATTTCGGCCATATTGTTGGGCAGCATATTGAGAATGGCCGCAGGCAGGTCTTGGCTGTTTTTGGTGTCTTCCAAAATCGCCGCCAGCTTGGCCAGCATAAAGCCGACATGGCCGCCGTGTATCAGGTGGTAAATGCCCAAAGACATCATTGTAATGATGCTGAACACGATGGCCAGCGTCAGCGTGGTGGAAATCAGGTTGATATTGTGCGCGTTGAGCGATTTATGCAGCCGCGTGTTGCGCGGCAAAACACGGCGGCGGAGTTTGAGGATGACGCCGTTGGTGCGCGTAATAAAGATATAGGTCAGGATAACCGACAGCAGCAGCGGCAGAAAATGGTAGTGCAAGACAATCAGCAAAGCCAAGCCCATCAGGATATAGGAAGCGTTGCGGAAAGTCGGGTTGTCGGTGTGTGAAGAGAGTAAGGACATGTGAAGCCAATAAGGTAAAAAGCAAAAAAAACAGGTCAGGCCGTCTGAAAAACCATGTTCAGACGGCCTAACTTAATGACAGCGATTAATCGTGCAATGAGGCCGCGTGTACCGTGTTTTCCAACAAAGTGGCAATCGTCATCGGGCCGACGCCGCCGGGAACGGGCGTAATCATGGACGCGCGTTCTTTGGCGACATCAAACTCAACGTCGCCGCACAGGCTGCCGTCGTCCAAACGGTTGATGCCCACATCGATAACGACTGCGCCGGGTTTGACCCATTCGCCTTTAACGAAATTCGGAATACCTACGCCGACCACCAAAATATCTGCGGCCGCAACTTCATCGGCAAGGTTTTGCGTGGCGCTGTGGCAAATGGTTACCGTCGCGCGGGACAGCAGCAATTCCAACGCCTGCGGGCGGCCGACAATATTGGACGCGCCGACGACGACCGCTTTTTTGCCTTTCGGGTCGATGCCGTAGGCTTCCAACAAAGTCATCACGCCTTTGGGCGTGCAAGGGCGCATCAGCGGCATTTTGACGACCAGGCGGCCGACGTTGTAAGGGTGGAAGCCGTCCACATCTTTATGCGGCTCGATACGCTCCAAAACCGCTTGGCTGTCGATGTGAGCCGGCAGCGGCAGTTGCACCAAAATACCGTCGACGGCAGGGTCGCCGTTTAATTCGTCCACCAGTTTCAGCAAATCGTCTTGCGTGGTTTCAGACGGCAGCTCATAAGAGCGCGATTCTATGCCGCTTTTTTGGCAGGTCAGTTTTTTATTGCGTACATAAACCGCGCTGGCAGGGTCGTCGCCAACCAATACCACCGCCAAGCAAGGAGTGTGCAAACCTTTTTCCTGACGCGCTTTTACCGCCTGCGCGACCGCCTCGATGCGTTGCTGGGAGATTTTTTTTCCGTCTATAAGTTGTGCAGCCATGATTTTTCCTCCTCAATAGGGATAAATATTGCGTTTAAATTATCGCATTTTTCAGACGGCCTGACACAAAAGAGTAACCCTGATTGTAAAGCATAAAAATAAATAACGATTAAAAATAATAAGATAATCAAAAAATGAAAAAATAAAGCAAAGTGGGTGTTGACCGGGCTGAAAAGGGTCTGTATAGTTCAGGTCTTCAGTCGGGGCGTAGCGCAGCCCGGTTAGCGCATCTGCTTTGGGAGCAGAGGGTCGTGAGTTCGAATCCCACCGCCCCGACCACAAAATTCTTAGCACGAATCGGCATGAGCGCCCGTAGCTCAACCGGATAGAGCACCGACCTTCTAAGTCGGGGGTTACAGGTTCGATTCCTGTCGGGCGTGCCAATTTTTACGGTGGCTGTAGCTCAGTTGGTAGAGCCCTGGATTGTGATTCCAGTTGTCGTGGGTTCGAGCCCCATCAGCCACCCCAGATGAAAGCCTGCATATTGTATGCAGGCTTTTTTCCGTTTATACCCGAATTTTACTTCAGATTTAATAGAGTTTCAAAAAAGTATTTATCAAACCGTTTCATCATGGCATCGGCAAAAATGGCGTTTGCCGTGTTATCAAATGTCAACGAATACGCAGTCAAGCCCGAATATTATACCGTTCGGTATCTTTTTATGGCGTTTCGCCGTTATCCTTTATAATACCCCGATTATTTTCTGTTTCATTTCCAAAGGAACCGCATCATGTCCGAATGGTCAGCTCCAGAATTTGAATCCAAAATCTGTCCGCCCGAAAAGCTGGCGGAGCGTTTGGCGGCATTGCCCCGTCCGCTGGTGTTTACCAACGGCTGTTTCGATATTCTCCACCGAGGCCATGTAACCTATCTGGCGCAGGCGAGATCGGCCGGTGCGGCTTTGGTGTTGGCGTTGAATACCGATGCTTCGGTGCGCCGTCAGGGCAAGGGGGACGACCGTCCGATTAATCCTTTGGAAAACCGCGCGGCAGTGGCAGCGGCGTTGGCGAGCGTAGATTTGGTCACATGGTTTGATGACGACACGCCGGCCGCGTTGATTGAAATGGTCAAACCCGATGTATTGATTAAAGGCGGCGATTGGCCTGTGGATAAGATTGTCGGTGCGGCCGAGACGTTTGCGCGTGGCGGCAAAGTATTTTCTATTCCGTTTTTACACCAGACTTCGACCACCAAAACTTTGGCGAAAATCCGCGAAGCCGGAGGAGGCGAATGACGGATTTGAACAGCCGCCATTGGGCCTTGCTCGCCGCGCTTTCAGACGGCCTGCCGCAACACGTTTCTCAGTTGGCGCGCGTGGTTGGGATGAAACCGCAACAATTAAACGGATTCTGGCAGCAGATGCCGGGCCATATCCGCGGTTTGCTGCGCCAGCATGACGGGCAATGGCGCTTGGTGCGCCCTTTGGCTGTGTTTGCCGAAGAATCTTTGCAACAAATGGCCGGAAAACAGGGTTTTCGTGCGCAGTTGAAACACGAATGTTCGTCCAGCAACGATGAAATCATGGCATTGGCGCGCCAGTCGGCAGATTTGGCGCATAAGGCCTTGTGTGTGGCGCATTTCCAAACCAAAGGCCGCGGACGGCAAGGGCGGAGTTGGGTCAACCGACAGGGCGAATGTCTGATGTTCAGCTTGGGCTGGGTGTTTGACAAGCCGCAGTATGAGCTGGGTTCGCTGGCGTTGGTAGTGGCATTGGCTTGCCGCCGTGCGCTTGCCGATATTGGTTTGGACGTAAATATCAAGTGGCCGAACGATTTGGTCGTGGCCAACGATAAATTGGCCGGAATTTTGATTGAAACGGCGAGGGTAGAGAATAAGACTGTCGCCATCATCGGCATCGGCATCAATTTTGTATTGCCGAAAGAAGTTGAAAACGCCACTTCTGTGCAGGCCTTGTTTCAGACGGCCTCTAAGCAGGGCGTAAGCGTCAAAACCTTGTTGAATGCAGTATTGGCGCAACTCGATGCGCTGTTGAGCGAATACGCGCAAAACGGATTTGCGTCATGTGTCGGCGAATACGATGCCGCCAACCGTGACACAAACAGGCCGGTGTTGTTGCTTCAGGAAGGACGTGTTGTCCACGAAGGCGTAGTCAAAGGCGTGGATGTGCAAGGCGCGTTGCGTTTGCAGACGGACAAGGGCGAGAAAACCATCGTCAGCGGCGAGATCAGCTTACGCCCGGATAACCGCCCGGCACAACCTGCCGCTGCGAAACCGGAACGCTTTTTGCTGCTGGACGGCGGCAACAGTCAGTTGAAATGGGCGTGGGTGGAGAACGGCACATTTTCCGAAGTCGGCCACGCGCCGTATCGTGATTTGACCCAGCTGGGCGAAGAATGGCTGCAATTTGCCGATGAAGATGTGAAGATTGTCGGTTGCGCCGTGTGCGGTTCGGTAAAAAAAGCGATGGTTGAAGAACAATTAACCCGTCCGGTCGAATGGCTGTCTTCCATGCCGCAGGCTTTGGGTATCCGCAACCATTACCGCCGCCCTGAAGAACATGGCTCCGACCGTTGGTTTAATGCGCTGGGCAGCCGCCGCTTTACGCAAAACGCCTGCGTCGTCGTCAGCTGCGGTACCGCCATAACCACCGACGCGCTGACGGAAGACAATCATTATCTCGGCGGCACCATCATGCCCGGTTTCCACTTGATGAAAGAGGCGATGGCGCTCAAGACCGCCAACCTCAACCGCCCCATCGGCAAGGTATATCCGTTTCCAACCACAACGCCGAACGCCATTGCCAGCGGCATGATGGATGCCGTTTGCGGCGCGTTGATGATGATGCATGGCCGTCTGAAAGACAAAACGGGCGAGGGCAAACCGGTCGATATCATTATCACGGGCGGCGGCGCGGCCAGAGTCGTGCAGGCGCTGCCGGAGTCATTCGTTCATGACAATCAAGTGAAAATCGTCGATAATCTCGTGATTCACGGGCTCTTGCATTGGATTGCTCATCGCAACGGACAATAAAAAGGAAAACGCATCATGAAATGGCTGTTTGCGGTCTTGGTCGCACTCAACATCATTGTTTTTGGCAGCATGGTTGCCTATCGGACACAACATAAAACCGCCAAACCCGAATCTGCTTTGGAAGGCAGTACACACGAATTATTGCGCCCGTCTTCTTTGGATGTGCCTAAAGCCGAACCTCAGCAGGCATCGCAACCTGATTGGGTGGTGGTCGAATCAGACGGCCTGATTATGGCCGAACCTGAATCCGAAGAAGCGGAAGCCTTGCGTAAAAAGCAAGAAGCGCAGCAGTTGAAAGAGAAAAAAGAAAAAATGCGCCGCGAGAAAGAGGCGCAAGAGCGTCGCGCCGCTGAAGAAGAGATGGGCGCGGCCGGCGTGGAACGCTTGTGCACCAGCAGCGCCACCGTGGTGATGGATGAAGACGATTACCACCGCATCAAAGGCTTGTTGGGCAAATGGCCTCATGCGGCCAGCCGCAGTATCGAAAAACGCAACGGCGCATCCGGTGGCGAGACTTCTTCCAAAACCTTCCGCGTGGTCTTGCCTGCGGACGGCGACACCTCCGCCCAGCTTGATGCCTTGGGCAGCCGCGGCTTTAGCGGCAGCATTCACAACGGCGAAATCAGTATTGACGTAACACGCAGCCGTTCTTCCGCCCAAGTTTTGATTTCACGCTTGTCCAGCGCAGGTTTCGGCGGCGCGCGCATTGTCGAACAGGAAGACAGAAGCGCACCCGATACCGGTTTGAGCGTGGCGCGCATGACTGTGGTCTTCATGGCAGTTGACGAGCGCGATGCCCAAGACATCAGAAACATTGTCGGCCGTTATGGCAAATTGAACATGAAAACCTGCCGATAATCAGGTCTATTCGGTTTCAGACGGCCTGAACAGCAGTCCCAAGCCTGATAAACCGAACGCACATAACACGAAACCCACTGTATCGGCAGTGGGTTTCATGTTTTTCGGTTTTGAGTATCTGATATAAAGGGGAACAGGTATGTTTCGTATATGCGCACTCCGAGTATCAAGAGATAATGGGAAAGAGGGGGATAAAATCTGTCGTTTAATGGCTCGGATTAGGACGTCTTCCGAGTGATTCTGATTATACGCTAATAATAACTATTATCAATAGCAAAATTAAAAAAATAATGGTTTTTTTTGTAATATTTTGTTTTGTATGGGAATTAAATTTTGTCATCGGCTTTGCCATGATTAAAAAGGCCGTCTGAATAAAGACGGCCTTTGTCTATTAGAATTTAGGCATTGAGCAGCCTTCGGTGGCAATAATTTTACATTGTGCTTTTCTATTTCTTTGGCATTTTTCTAAGGCTTCCGCTTCAGCAAGACCAGGGGTAGTTGATCCAAAAAAAATTGTACCATTTTGATCTTGGGCAACGGCAAGACAACCATTCCTTACCCAAGCATAAATTTTACACGGTTTATTTTTCCCCCCTAGTTCACAAGTTTTAATGGCTTCTCTTTTGGCAGCAGCAAGTGAATCCATCTCGAGTGCCCCACCTGAAATACCAGTTTTAGGGTTAGCTGCCCAAGCTCCGTATTTTGAAGGAACATCGATGTTGATAATTTCCGTAGGTTGTCTTTGTTGACTGTAACCAGATGAGCCACAATTACGGTTGTATCCGTATTGACATAAACCAGGGTCATTTTGTAATGCGCCCCTAGTTGCATCATAGGTAGGATTAGCAACGCAAACATTAAGACTTGCCAGTCCTAGCAATACAACAAGTAACTTTTTCATTTCAATTCCAATCTATTTATTATTTGAATCTTTATCAGCCTGCGCTGCATCAATCCTACGATGATTTGTTATCTTCTTTACGCGGCTGACGTTGAACTAGGGTAAAGCAAACATTTCGACCCTATATTTCAGACGGCCTTTTGATTTGTTTCAATCACTCATAAATCCAAGCAATCAACATATCTAAAGCCATATAAAATAACGGCACTTTGTCTATTAGAATTCAGGCATAGAGCAGCCTTCAGGAGTGGTAATTTTACATTGAACTCCTCCTGAAGCCTGACATTTTCTTAGTGCTAACATCTCTGCCTGTCCTGGAGCTTCAATTCCATAGAAAGTTTTTAATTTTTTTCCTACTTTCCCTTGGGAAACGGCAATACAACCATTTCTAACCCATGCAGCTACTACACAAGGTGAATTTCGTCCTCCTTGCTCACAGGCTTTGATAGCCCCTTTTTTTGCCTCCTCAAGAGAAGGTGCATTAATAGTATCTGCCGAAATGCCGGTTTTAATATTAACTGCCCAAGCTCCGTATTTTGAAGGGACATCGATATTGACAACGCTTGGTTGGTTTTGAGAATAACCATTATTGGAAGATTGTGGTCTGCCAACGTTATATAAAATTTGTCTACCGGAGCTGTCGATAATACGGCATGTTCCGGTTGCAGGTTGGTATTCACCGCCGCAGCCGTTGGCATAAACATTAAGGCTTGCCAGTCCTAGCAATACAACAAGTAACTTTTTCATTTTAATTCCAATCTATTTATTATGTGAATCTTTATCAGCCTGCGCTGCATCAATCATACGATGATTTGTTATTTTCTTCACGCGGCTGACTAGGGTAAGGCAAACATTTCGCCCCTATATTTCAGACGGCCTTTTGATTTGTTTCAATCACTCATAAACCCAAGCAATCAACATATCCAAAGCCATATAAAATACCGTATAATCAAGGCCAAATTAACTTTGCCTGCTTGTCGGGCCGTCTGAAAAATTATGCAACAAACCTACGCCGCCGTACAGCGAGATTTGCTCGAAGCCAACCATCTTTCCCCCGATTTGCTCGCCCAAAGCCTGAGTATTATCGGCGCCAACCATGTCGATTATGCCGACATCTATTGTCAGCGCACTGCCTATGAAAGCTGGCATTTGGAAGAGGGCATCGTCAAATCGGGCAGCTTTCAAATCGATCAGGGCGTGGGCGTGCGTGCCATCTCGGGCGATAAAACCGCTTTTGCCTACGCCGACAGCCTGTGTATCGATTCGATCAACCGCTCTGCCAAAGCAGTTCGCGTGATTGGTGCGGCCGGTGGCGAGGCCAGCGTCAAAGTGCCGACACCTGCTTACGGCAAGCCTGTCCACATGGCGATTGACCCTATTGCCAGCCTTGATTCCGCTGCCAAAGTCGCGCTGTTGAACAAAGTCGAAACGCTGGCCAAAGCCGCCGATCCGCGTATCGTGCAAGTGATGGCCGGTTTGACCTGCGAATACGACATGGTGTACATCGCCCGTTTGGACGGTAAACACGCTGCCGACATCCGCCCGATGGTGCGCATGAACGTAACTGTCATTGCCAAGCAGGGCGAGCGTCGCGAGCAGGGCAGTGCGGGTGGTGGCGGGCGTTATGATTTGGCGTATTTCGATGAAAACTTGGTGCATCGGTTTGTCGATTCTGCCGTCAAACAAGCCCTGACCAATCTTGAATCCCGTCCTGCGCCTGCCGGCGAGATGACCGTCGTTTTGGGCAACGGTTGGCCGGGCGTGTTGCTGCACGAAGCGGTCGGACATGGTTTGGAAGGCGATTTCAACCGCAAAGAAACCAGCGTTTTCTCCGGCCGAATCGGTGAGCGTGTGGCCGCCAAAGGCGTTACCGTCGTTGACCAAGGCGATATTGCCGACAGACGCGGTTCGCTCAATATCGACGACGAAGGCAATGAAACCCGCCGCACGGTATTGATTGAAGACGGTATTTTGGTCGGCTATATGCAGGACGAAACCAACGCCCGCCTGATGGGTACGCAATCCACCGGAAACGGTCGCCGCGAAAGTTACGCTTCTGCGCCTATGCCGCGCATGACCAATACCTTTATGGAAAACGGCGGCTATGAGCCGGAAGAAATCATCGCGTCCATCGATAAGGGCATTTACGCCGTCAACTTCGGCGGCGGACAAGTGGACATTACCAGCGGCAAGTTCGTGTTCAGCGCATCCGAAGCGTGGTGGGTGGAAGGCGGCAAACTGCAATACCCTGTCAAAGGCGCGACCATCATCGGCAACGGCCCCGAAGTGCTGAAACATGTTTCGATGATAGGCAACGATACCGCGTTGGACAGCGGTGTCGGCGTGTGCGGCAAAGAAGGGCAGAGCGTCCCCGTCGGCGTGGGGCAGCCGACTTTGCGTATCGATGCCGGGCTGACCGTCGGCGGCAGCGCAATCTGACGCGGAATCCAGTACGATGCCGTCTGAAAGTTTTTTCAGACGGCATCGCCTTATTCTTTTTTATGATGTTTGATATTCCCAAGAATTCTTTAACATTATCTTACAAGTTCATTAAAATACCGCCTTTCGTTAAGCTGATTGTCTGATTCTGATGAACTGGCCTTATCTGATCGATGCCATACCCAAATTCGCCGATGCGGCAAAGCTGACGCTGGAATTGTCCGTTTACGGCGTTGTTTTGTCGTTGCTGTTCGGCCTGCCCGTCGCCGTGGTAACGGCATACCGCATCCGCCCTTTCTACGCATTGGCACGCGCCTATATCGAACTGTCGCGTAATACGCCCCTGTTGATCCAGTTGTTTTTCCTGTATTACGGCCTGCCGAAAATGGGCATCAAATGGGACGGTTTCACCTGCGGCGTGATCGCGCTGGTTTTCTTGGGCGCAAGCTATATGGCGGAAGCCGTCCGCGCCGGTATTTTGGCAGTGCCAAAAGGGCAGGTCGAGGCGGGCAAAGCCGTTGGTTTGAGCCGATTTCAAGTGTTCCGCTATGTCGAATTGCCGCAGGCTTGGGCGGTCGCTTTTCCGGCTGTTGCTGCTAATATATTGTTTTTAATGAAAGAAACATCCGTTATTAGCGCGGTCGGTATTGCAGAATTGTTGTTTGTTACCAAAGATGTGATTGGTATGGACTATAAAACCAACGAGGCATTATTCCTGCTGTTTGCCGCTTATCTGATTATCCTGCTGCCTGTTTCTTTGTTGGTGCGGCGATTGGAAAACCGCATACGGAGGGCGAAATATGGCGTTTGACTGGCTTTTTGAAGGAAAAAATGCGGCACGTTTGGGCGAAGGCCTGCTCTTAACGGCACAAATTTCTTTAATCTCTGTTGCGGCTTCTTGCGTATTGGGGACGCTGTTCGGCCTGGTTTTGCGTTCGCGCAACTGGCTTGTCCGCCTTATCGGACGGTTTTATCTCGAAACCATCCGCATCGTGCCGATTTTGGTGTGGCTGTTCGGCCTGTATTTCGGTTTGTCCGTGTGGACGGGCATACACATCGGCGGATTTTGGGTTTGCGTTTGGGTTTTTACGCTTTGGGGCATCGCCGAAATGGGCGATTTGGTGCGCGGCGCATTGGAATCGATTGAAAAACATCAAGTCGAATCGGGCTTGGCACTGGGTTTGAGCCGTCGTCAAGTGTTCCGCTACATTGAATTGCCGCAAAGTGTCCGCCGTGCTTTGCCGGGGACGGTTAATTTGTTTACGCGAATGATTAAAACCAGTTCGCTCGCCTCGCTTATCGGCGTGATTGAAGTGGTCAAAGTGGGGCAACAAATTATTGAAAACTCTCTGCTGACGCAGCCCAATGCCTCATTTTGGGTTTATGGCCTGATTTTTATGCTGTATTTTTTATGCTGTTGGCCGCTGTCGCTGTTGGCGGCAAAGCTGGAACAAAAATGGGAACACTGATATGGCTTTATTGAGTATCCGCAAGCTGCACAAACAATACGGCAGCGTAACCGCCATTCAATCCTTAGATTTGGACTTGGAAAAAGGCGAAGTGATTGTGTTATTGGGTCCGTCCGGCTGCGGCAAATCCACCCTCCTGCGCTGCGTCAACGGTTTGGAGCCGCACCAAGGCGGCAGCATCGTGATGGACGGCATCGGCGAATTCGGCAAAGACGTTTCCTGGCAAACCGCCCGGCAAAAAGTCGGCATGGTCTTTCAAAGCTATGAATTGTTTGCCCATATGACCGTCATCGAAAACATCCTCTTAGGCCCGGTAAAAGTACAAAACCGCAACCGCGCCGAAGCGGAAGCACAAGCCGACAAACTGTTGGAACGCGTCGGCCTGCTCGACCGCAAAAACGCCTATCCGCGCGAACTCTCCGGCGGACAAAAACAGCGCATCGCCATTGTCCGCGCCCTGTGCCTGAATCCGGAAGTGATTTTGTTGGACGAAATCACCGCCGCACTCGACCCCGAAATGGTGCGCGAAGTCTTGGAAGTGGTTTTGGAACTCGCCCGCGAAGGCATGAGCATGCTGATTGTTACCCATGAAATGGGGTTTGCACGCAAAGTTGCCGACCGCATCGTCTTTATGGACAAAGGCGGCATCGTCGAATCGTCCGATCCCGAAACCTTCTTTTCCGCACCCAAAAGCGAGCGCGCCCGCCAATTTCTGGCAGGTATGGACTACTGATTGACCGCAAACCGTCCGAAACCCTTTCAGACGGCATTCTATTCCAAGCAAACATTCAAAAAGGAGATTCCCAATGAAACTGAACGCAAAATTCAAAGCGCTACTCGCTTCCGTCGCCATCGCCGTCGGTCTGACCGCCTGCGGAGGCGGCTCCGGCGACCCCCAATCTTCACAAAACAGCGGCGCGGCAACCGTTGCCGCCATTAAAGAAAAAGGCGTCATCCGTATCGGCGTATTCGGCGACAAACCTCCGTTCGGCTATGTTGACGCAAACGGCAAAAACCAAGGCTTTGACGTTGAAATCGCCAAAGATCTGGCCAAAGACCTGCTCGGCAGCCCAGAGAAAGTCGAGTTCGTCCTGACCGAGGCCGCAAACCGCGTTGAATACGTCCGTTCCGGCAAAGTCGACCTCATCCTGGCCAACTTCACCAAAACCCCCGAACGCGCCGAAGCTGTCGATTTTGCCGACCCCTACATGAAAGTGGCGTTGGGCGTGGTTTCCCCCAAAGGCAAACCGATTACCGACGTTGCGCAATTGAAAGACCAAACCCTTCTGGTCAACAAAGGCACCACCGCCGATGCCTTCTTCACCAAAAGCCATCCTGAAGTCAAACTGCTGAAATTCGACCAAAACACCGAAACCTTCGACGCGCTGAAAGACGGACGCGGCGCGGCACTTGCCCACGACAACGCCCTGCTGTGGGCGTGGGCGAAAGAAAACCCGGATTTTGAAGTCGCCATCGGTAATTTAGGCCCTGCCGAATTTATCGCACCCGCCGTCCAAAAAGGCAACGCCGATCTCTTGAACTGGGTCAACGGCGAAATCGCCGCCATGAAAAAAGACGGCCGTCTGAAAGCCGCCTATGAAAAAACCCTGTTGCCCGTGTATGGCGAAAAAGTCAAACCGGAAGCATTGTTGGCCGAATAAGTTTGTTTAACAAGAAAATCCGTATCCGCATTTGAAGGCGGGTGCGGATTTTTTCAGCTGCCGCAAATATCGCAAATTCAAAGTAAAATCAACTATATCATTGTTTTTATTTATTCCGTTGTTGCCGCTTGGAAGGGAATCCGCCCCGTTCGGTTTCGCTTATTTTTGAATTTCGGGCAACTTTCAAATCGTCATTCCCGAAAATCGCTTCAGCCTTATGTTTCCGGATGACCGCTTTCGCGGAATGACGGCGGAGCGTTTCTGTTATTCGGATAAATTCCTACGGTATCGAAATGGCGATAAGGTGTTTTTCTTTATTATATAATTCCAAAGCGAAAATGATATTTTTTGAACAAGCGTGCCGCAAAGCCGGAAAAAATGTTCGAGCCGCATCGGCGGCGGACGGGATAAAAAATGACGTTTGACGAATGGTTGGGCTTGTCAAAACTGCCTAAAAATGAAGCAAGAATGCTGCTGCAATATGCTTCGGGATATACGCGCGTGCAGTTGTTGACACGGGGCGGGGAAGAAATTCCGGACGAAGTCCGGCAGCGGGCGGACAGGCTGGCGCAACGCCGTCTGAGCGGCGAGCCGATGGCCTATCTGTTGGGCGAGCGTGAATTTTACGGGAGACGTTTTGCCGTCAATCCCCATGTGCTGATTCCACGCCCTGAAACCGAGCATTTGGTGGAAGCCGTACTCAAACGCTTGCCGCCGCAAGGCCGTGTGTGGGATTTGGGAACGGGCAGCGGTGCCATTGCCGTGACCGTCGCGCTTGAACGCGTTGATGCCGATGTTCGCGCATCCGATATCAGCGTCGGTGCTTTGGATACCGCCCGTCAAAATGCGGCCGAATTGGGCGCAAAAGTCGAGTTTGCGCAGGGTTCGTGGTTTGATACCGACAGGCCGTCTGAAGGCCGATACGATGTGATTGTTTCCAATCCGCCGTATATCGAGAGCGGTGATGAACATTTATCGCAAGGAGATTTGAGGTTTGAACCGCCAAACGCGTTGACCGACTTTTCAGACGGCCTCAGCCATATCCGCCACATTACCCAAGAAGCCCCCAAATACCTGAAAGCCAATGGCTGGCTGCTGTTTGAACATGGCTATGACCAAGGTGAAGCAGTGCGGAACATTATGTTGGAGAACGGTTTTGCCGAAGTGGCAACCGAACAGGATTTGGCTGGATTGGACAGGGTCACGCTGGGGCGTTTGCCTGCTTAGCGGGCATGGTTTGTCGGAATTAAAAAAGGGCGTGTCAATCACGCCCTTTTGGTTTTCTGGTTTATCTGTTCAGACGGCCTGGTTTAATGCCAAGCAGCGACGAACTCCGCCCAGTGTTGTTTTTCTTCGGCTTGTGCGGCCAGATAATGTTTGATGCGTTTGATTTCGACTTCGTATTCGTCGGCATCGAGTGCGCCGCTCATCATGCGAAAGCGTTGATACATGAGATAGGTATTGGCGGCATCGGTTTCGCAGTAGTCGCGGATGTCTTTCAGACGGCCTGCATGATAAGCGTCCCAAACCTTGCTGCCGTCCATGCCCAATTTGCCGGGGAAGCCGCAGAGTTTGGCCATATCGTCCAAAGGCACGCTGGCACGCGGTTGGTAGAGGGCAAGCAAATCCATCAGGTCGCAATGGCGGGTGTGGTAGCGGCTGATGTAGTTGTTCCACTTAAAGTCGCGGCTGTCGCCAAAATCGCCGTCGCCCATGTCCCAATAGCGGGCGGCGCTGATGCCGTGTATCAGGGCGCGGTAGTGGAGGACGGGCAGGTCGAAACCGCCGCCGTTCCAGCTGACGAGTTGTGGCGTATAGTTTTCGATGACCTCGAAGAACTTGGCAATCATGATTTCTTCGCTGTCTTCGGGATCGCCGATGGTGCTGACGCGGATTTTGTCTTGCCCCCAGCGCATACAGCAGGAGATGGCGACGACTTGGTGCAGATGGTGTTGCATAAAGTCGCTGCCGGTTTTGGCGCGGCGTTGCTGTTGGGCAAACAGGACGACTTCGTTGTCGGGCAAATCGGCTGGCAAATCGTAAAGCTGGCGGATGCCGTTTACGTCGGGAATGGTTTCGATGTCGAAGGCGAGTATCGGAGTCATGGCGTGATCGGGTTGGATAAGGGATGATGTCATTGTGGCATGACGGCGCAGATAAAAAAAGAGGCAATCCCCCACAGGATTGCCCCAATACCTCAAATCAGAGATTTACGCTTCACAAACAATACAGGCTTTCACCTGCGGCTTTACAGATGCAGCTCAACTCTGCATCGGTAAACTTTCATTCCGGGCATTGCACCGAAATCCTCTAAGATATCTCAATTTCTTGCAATATCAGAAAATGCTTACAAAAGTATCTAAAACCGGCGAGGCCGTCTGAACGTTTTGTAATTTGATGTAGTGAAATTTACGCGAATTTTTACAGTTTGCCAAGTATTTTTTCTGAAGGCTTGTTTTGGTATAAATTTCAGGTGTTGTCATATTTTTGCAATTATATTTCATAATTGTTCAAAAGTTAGGTATTTATTTTATTTTTTTAAATTTTAATTTAATTTTATTTCATATTTTGAATGATTAAAATGTATTTTTTCAAATGAACTATTTTGCAATATATTGTTTTTAAAAGAAATTAAATTTAATATATAAATGAAAAAAGTTGTTTTTAAAGCATTTAAAGCGGAATATTATTTGATTGTTTGAACTCAAACATGAGTTTCGGTTTGATTCAATTAAAATGAAAAAGCAGCGAAAGAAAAATTTCGCCGCTTTTTGTATATTCAAATTGTAATTCGATGTAGTCAATAAAAGCTGCTTTCGCATTCGGGACGGGTTTTGAAGCGTTTGTGCAGCCAGAAATATTGTTCGGGATGCTCGCGTACCCGCTCTTCGATGAAGTCGTTCATGCGCTGGGTGTCGGCTTCGACATTTTCGGTCGGGAAATTGTCCCAAGCCGGATAGAAGCGCAGGGTTACGGTATTGTCGGCTTCGCGCGTGGGGATGGCGGGAATGATTTTGGCTTTGGTCATGCCGGCGATACGGCTGAGGCCGGTAATCGTGGCCGTCTGAATGCCGAAGAAATTGACGAAAATGGAATCGTTGCGGCCAAAGTCTTGGTCGGGCAGATAAAGAAAGGGCGCATCGCTTTTGCGCAGGTGTTTGATGATGACGCGCAGGCCTTCTGTGCGGCCGATCAGGAAAACATTGTTGTAGCGGTGACGGCCTTTCAGGATTTGCTCGTCCAGGGTTTTGTTTTTTTGGTGCGAATACATGCTGGTCAGCGGCACATCCTGATTGAGCGTGTAAACCGCCATTTCAAATGCGGTAAAGTGCGGATAGAGGATGATGACTTTTTCGCCGGCGGCGAGGGCTTCGTCAAGATGGTGTTTGTCTTGATAGCGTACCAACGAGCGCAGTTTGTCCGCAGGTGCGTACCAGTAGAGGCCGTATTCGAGCATCAGCTTTGCCATGTGTTGGAAATGGCGTTTGAGCAGGGCGGTGCGCTGGCTGTCGTTTAGCTCGGGAAAGCATTTTTTGAGGTTGACCTCGCCGACTTTGCGGCGCGGTTTGACTGCGTAATAGGCGAGAATGCCAATCGCGTCGGCAATCTTGTGCAACACGCAAAAAGGTAGCAGGCGGATGAGGTAGAGAAAAAGGAAGGCGGCTTTCATGAAGGCTCGCTGTATGTGGGCAAAGGGCTATTATAACCGAAAGGCCGTCTGAAAACGGGCTGGAACACTATTTCAGACGGCCTGAATGTCGGCTTACCATTGGAAACGGCCGCGTTTGACTTGCAGGCCGTCAGGGTTGAGTTGCGAAGCCAATCCGTGATTGCGCAGGGCGTGGGTGAGGGCGACGGCGAGTCCGTCAGCAGCATCGGCTTGCGGCGTGCCTGAGAGTGCAAGCATCTGGACCACCATATGCTGCACCTGCTCTTTGGCGGCCTTACCCTTGCCGACCACCGCCTGCTTGACCTGAAGCGCGGTGTATTCAAACACGGGCAAATCGTGCATGACCAAAGCGGCAATCGCTGCACCGCGCGCCTGACCGAGCATTAACGTCGCGGCCGGATTGACGTTGACGAACACTTGCTCGATGGCCGCCTGATGCGGCTGATAGTGGCGGATGATTTCGTTGATATGGCGGACAATCACGGCGATGCGTTCGGAAAGCGACGCGCCGGTCGGCGTTTTGATACAGCCGGAAGCAACATAATGATGCTCGCGGCCGTGGACATCAATCACGCCGAAGCCGGTCACGCGGCTGCCAGGGTCGATGCCGAGAATGCGTGTGGGTTGGAACTGGGACATAGTGCGTGTTTAAAGTAATCGGTGTTTCAGGGCAGGCAGGCGCGTGCGCACGCTTTGCAGGCGCTCAGTATCCAAATCGGCACAAATCACGCCTTCGCCTTCCGGCAACGTCGCCAATACATCGCCCCAAGGGTCAATAATCATACTGTGGCCGAATGTGCGGCGGCCGCTTTCATGCAGTCCGCCTTGTGCCGACGCGATGACGTAGCATTGGTTTTCCACCGCACGGGCGCGCAGCAGCAATTCCCAATGCGCCTTGCCGGTCGTGTAGGTAAATGCAGCCGGTAACAGCAAAACATCAAACGGCTGCTGGGCGCGGAAAAACTCAGGAAAGCGCAAATCGTAGCAGACCCCGGCCGCCAGCGGAACATCGTCCACGCTCAATTTCGGCACATCGTTGCCCGCCAATATTGTATCGGCTTCGGCGTAGCGTTCGCCCAAACCGGAAAAGCCGAAAAGGTGCATTTTGTGGTAAAGCCCGATTCGGTTGCCGTCGCGGTCATACACCAGCATCGTGTTCATCACCTTGCCAGCGTCTGGGCTTTGCAGCGGAACAGTTCCGCCAAACAACACCACGCCGCATTCCCTTGCCGTTTCGCTTAAGGCCGTCTGAAAACGGGTGTGGCAGGTTTTGCCAACTCGTCCATCGTCCAAAGGCTCGGCAAATGCCAGCTTGTCCGTATCGTTTTTGCCCATCAGCGGCCAATATTCGGACAGCAACACCCAATCCGCCCCTTGTTCGGCCGCCTCGCGGACAAGGCGCTTCATGGTGGCAATATTGGTTTCGGGGTCGGTGGACGACACCATTTGCACAGCGGCGGCGTGTAAAGAGCGCATCATCAAAACTCCTGTCAGATTTTGCAAGAATTGTAACTTGTTTACGCACAAAGCCGATACAATCGGCACACAATTCCTCTTCAAAAAAAGGATAAACCATGAGCTTGAAACTTCTCCTCACTGCCGCACTTTCCACCGCCGCACTTGCCGCACATGCCGACGTACAGCTTTACGGCAGCATCAAAAGCGGCATCGAAACCTCGCAAACCCGTTTCGGCGGCCAAACATACATCCGAACCGCCGTTGCCGACCAAGGCAGCCACATCGGTTTGCGCGGCTCGCATCCGATTGGCGGCGGAACGAATTTTATTTGGGAAGTTGAACAAGACACCCCTGTCGGCAAAAGCGGCTCCATCCGCCAAGACTGGCGCGAACGTCGAGACAATTTTGGCCGTTAAAGGAAAGATTGGATAGTAAAGGCCGTCTGAAAAATCAGGATAACTGGTTTTCAGACGGCCTGTTTTTTATTTTTAGAATAATTATATAGTGTATTTTAACTTGCTGTTTTTATTGTTTTAAATGACGAGTTGTGGGAGCTTGCATATACCTTTTTTCGTATTAAAGGATACTTGAAAAATAGGTAGGATTAAAATCATCTATTCTATGAAATTTATAGAAGCATAATAAAATAGCGGTTGTTTTTAAATTTTATCTTTAAAATCTAATTGATAGTTATTTATTAGGACCAAGTTTTCAAAATGGTGCTAGAATATTGTGAGCAATAAAATATAAATTTATGAGTTTTAAAAATGGGTATTGCTATAATGGGCTAAGCCATTACAAATTTAAGGAGTTTGACATGAAAAAAGTATTATTTCTTTCTATTTGCCTGTTAGGAACTAGTTCTTGTTTTGCTCAGGATTTTTCAACACTTTCTGTTTTTAAAGATACTATTAAGAAGTCAATCGATGAGAAAACATATACTCTATGCAATGTGGAAAAGTATAATCAGTTATATAAAATTGGAAATGAATGTTTGTATAGTTTATCTCTTAGTTTAGATAGTGCAATAGATAAAAGATATAAAGAATTGCAAATTAAAAATAAAAAAAATAAATTAGTTGAAAAATTTCCTTCAAATTATTTTTCTGAATTAAGAAAAACATATTCTGCTTATGAAGATGAAGCTTGCTTTAATCCATTAAATGATATTACAGGGGGATTAAAAAATTCTTATGATGTAAAAGAGCTTGTCTGTAATGTGGAGCAGAAATTATTTCATATAAAAACATTAGAAAATTTTGATAAAAAGGATTTTTAATATAGTACATATGCTATATTAAAATTCTAAAAAGCCTAAAAAATCTATTTCTAAATTTGTCTTAAAAAAGGAAACTAATAATGGTTCAAAGAGCAACACGTGGTCCTCGTTTTACTGGTGGAGATCATTTAACTCCTAAAGATGGTTTGAGTTATTATGTGCATCAAGCTATGATGGAAAACGAATTAAATGGTGGATATGGTGCATATAAAATGTCGAATGCTGTTAATGGCTCTAGTGGACCAAGTTTTGGGCCTATTCAGTATGATATCGGAGGTAATCAAAATGGGCGTGTCGTTCTTGAAAAGATAATGCTACAGGCTAAAGATCAAAATGGTAAAAATTTTGTATCCGATGAGGAAATTAAGCAGATACAAAAGCATTTGTATAAACCATTTAAAGCAATGTCTCAAGAAGAGAAAAACATGTATGCTGTTTTAAAACCAAAGATGGATAAAGCTTTGAGTTCTGAGGTAGGTATACGAATAATCAATGAAGATTATTTAAAAATATTAGATAAAAAAGTTAATGATGTAAGTAAAGTTATTAGTCAAATTGGTAATTCAGAAAATAAGAAATTTCTTCAGTCTAGTATGCAAGCCCAAGTCTTTATTGCAGACATTGGTAATCAATATGGTTTAACCGTAAACAATAAACTTAAACAATTTCTTAATCAAACTGAAAAAGACAATGGAGTCACTTTACCTGGAAATAAAACTGTAAAAGTGCATGGTCAGCTTGATATGGAAGATTTAAAAAATTTTCGTATGAGTACTGTATATGGAATCAAACACCCAGCAGATGCAAAACGTCGGGACGAAAACATCGAAAGAATCACAGCTCCAACTCGTCAGCAAGAACATTCCAAATCTTCTGAGGGTAATGACAGGCCAGCCGATAAACTTCAAGCTTTAATTCAAGGCTTTAAAAATGACAAAGATGGTACGTTCACAGCCAAAGCATTGGCTGACAATGCCGATGTGGTGGCAAATTTTAGAGATGAGTTGCGAGAGACCTTAAAACAAAATCAGGCTCAAGAAGTTGCTCAAAATACTCCACAAGTTCAAGAAGAGCGCAGCTATGGCGGTCGATCGTTTAGTTAGGAAATATTTAATAACCTTAAAACCCTAATAGGAGTCTTTGTATGCAGAAATTATTTATTCTAATATCATTAACTTTATCATTTTCGGCTTGTGCTGTATCTCCAATGGAAGAAACTGAAGATGTGATAAATAGTGGATTATATAATATCGATTTTCGTGCCGGAAACGGTAAGATTTATTGCGGCGGTGATGCGAAAGTATCTGATTTGGCTCAGGGTGTATCATGTCTGACTGAAATTAAAGGTAAGCCTGTTTTACCGCGCCCCAACGATTGCGAACTTGAATGGGGTGGAACATTCTTCTTAGGTAAAACCGGTAAAGCAGATATGGTTTGTCATAGTGACTTTCCTTTTAATCCCAAAGCCCGTATCTTGAAAAATGGAGAAACAGTTAAAGGTAATGGCTGGCAATGTACGGCTTCCGGTTCAGAAGTAACTTGCATAAATCAAGATAAACATGGATTTAAGATTAGTCAGGAAGTGCAGAAGCTGTTTTAATACATCTTTAGGAATTTAATTTATTAAAGGAATGGTATATGGATACAAATAAAACTGGTAATCACAAGCAAGAAAATCAAAGAGACCAAGTTCGAGAACAGGTTATCAATGATTATATTGAAAATTTAAGGAAATATAATGGCTATACCGAAAAAGGTAAGGATAATACCATTTTTGGGGCTCATTATGGCATGCAAGGCCAATATTGGTGCGATATGTATGTTGATTATGTTATGGAAGATTCGTTTGGCAGGCGAAATGCTCAAAAAATGCTAGGTGGGTTTTCTGCAGGAACGGAACTTAGTAAAGCTAATTATCAAAAAATAGGTAATTGGCATGATGCAAAAGATTATGTTCCTCAAAAAGGCGATCAAATTTTCTTTCTTAACCCCACAAAAGATAAATCCAGGACGGTCAATCATACGGGAGTTGTTATTGACGTTGATTTGGAAAAAGGTATTGTTTATACAATTGAAGGTAATACTAGTGCTAAACCTGGAGATGGAAATGGAACAACAGTTAGGGAGAAACAATATCCTTTAGACAAAAATACAATAAAAGGGTATGGTACACCTGATTGGGATATTGAAATTGATAAACGAATTCAAGAAATAAATAAATCATCCACTGTAAACGAACTTTCTTCAAAGAATAAATTGCAAAATTTGATAAACGGCTTTAAAAATGACCAAGATGGTACGTTCACAGCCAAAGCATTGGCTGACAATGCCGATGTGGTGGCAAATTTTAGAGATGAGTTGCGAGAGACCTTAAAACAAAATCAGGCTCAAGAAGTTGCTCAAAATACTCCGCAAGTTCAAGAAGAGCGCAGCTATGGCGGTCGATCGTTTGGTTAAATCCTTCCCATATTTAAAGAATGCTGATGGCACGTTTTTTCCTTATTCTTTCAATAGATAGTTACGCATGAATAATAACGAACTTGAGCAAGCACATAATCTTTTGCTTGAAACCGCCGAGGTAATGACACAATTTAGGCAAAGTACCCATCAGATTGTCCAAAATCTTGAAGATAAATTGGATAAATCACTTTACGATCAACGCAAAATGATTACAGAGATGGTGCGTGCGGAAGTGACGAAAGAAATGTCAAATTCGGTGGCAGGTTATGTGCGAGATATGGAAAAGGCACGCAACCAAATGGCTGATCAAGTACGTGAATTCAATGCATACTTGAATAAGGTAAATGAAGAAAATCAGAAGATTTCTTCACGTTTGGTATGGATTATTTCGCTTGCAATGGCAACATTGGTTATTGGCGGATTGGCATTATCTTTCTTTTATACAATGTTGATTGACCAAAAACGACAGGATGCGGATATGGTCGGTCGCATCAATCGAGCCAATATCGTGCGATGCGGCGATGAACTTTGTGCCAAGACAGGTAAAAGCGTAGAAAATGGCTATCGGGTTATTCAGCATCGATAGCTGAGAAACTAAAGGCCGTCTGAAAAATCAGGATAACTGGTTTTCAGACGGCCTTTGTTCTTATAATAGCGGTTTATTGTTTTTACACACTCAGCAACGGAGTTTTCATGCAGTTTTCAGCATTCGGCGAAAAATTCACACAACACAGCGGTATTTTGCAGTTGATGGACGATTTGGGCGACGCGCTCAAAAGCGACAAGCCCGTCAATATGCTTGGCGGCGGTAATCCGGCGAAGATTGCTGAAGTCAATGCCGTGTTCGCCGATGTGTTTTCCAAGCTGGCGGTGGAACACGCTGTTGAGAATATCGGCAATTATTCCAATCCGCAGGGCGATGCGGCGTTGATTGCGGCTTTGACGGAGTTTCTTAACCATGAATACGGCTGGAATCTGACGGCGGACAATATCGCGCTGACTAATGGTTCGCAAAACGCGTTTTTCTATTTGTTCAACCTGTTCGGTGGCAAATTCAATCTTTCAGACGGCCAAACGGCTGAAAAAGCCATTTTGTTGCCGCTTGCGCCTGAATATATCGGTTATGCCGACGTGCATGTCGAAGGGCAGCATTTTATTTCGGTAAAACCGAAAATCGAAAATGTCGAACACGAAGGCGAAGCGGGATTTTTCAAATACCGCGTGGACTTTGACACGCTGGAGAGCCTGCCTGAATTGAAAGAGGGCAAAATCGGTGCGATTTGCTGTTCGCGCCCGACCAACCCGACCGGCAATGTGCTGACCGATGACGAAATGGCGCGTTTGGACGCTTTGGCGCAGGAACACGGGATTCCGCTGATTATCGACAACGCTTATGGAATGCCGTTCCCGAATATTATTTACAGCGATGTGACGCTCAACTGGCACGAAAACATCATCCTCTGCTTCAGCCTTTCTAAAATCGGCCTGCCCGGCGTGCGTACCGGCATTATTGTCGCCGCGCCGGAAGTGGTCAAGGCCGTCAGCAGTTTGAATGCGATTGTGAATCTGTCTCCAACCCGTTTCGGCGCAGCGATTGCGGCTCCGCTGTTAAACGACGGCCGTCTGAAACAGCTGGCCGACCAAGTAATTCAGCCGTTTTACCGTCGGCAGGCGCAAACGGCGGTTTCCCTGCTCAAACGCGAATTGGGCGCGTATCCGTTGAAAATCCACAAGCCTGAAGGTGCGATTTTCTTGTGGCTTTGGTTTGAAAACCTGCCGGTTTCGTCGCAAACCTTGTACGAAATGCTCAAGGCCGAAGGCACGCTGATTATTCCGGGCGAGCATTTCTTTGTCGGCATCGATACGCAAGATTATCCGCACGCGAGCGAGTGCATCCGCATGAGCATTGCGCAGGACGCGGAAACGCTGGAAAAAGGCATTGCCGCGATCGGTCGCGTGGTGCGCGGTTTGTACGATAAAAAATAAATTTTTTGAATAGACAAAGGCCGTCTGAAACGTGGGGAATCGGGTTTCAGACGGTCTTTTTTATTGGATTTAAACGTGGTGGATAACCAGTTTTTTGCCTTCGTAATCGAGGACGTTGACGTCCATATCGAATAGGGTTTTGATGTTTTCGGCGGTAAAAATATCGTTGGGCGCACCCTGCATGGCGACTTGGCCGTTTTTCATGGCGACAACGTGGTCGGCGTAGGCGGCGGCCTGGTTGATGTCGTGCAGGACGACGACGGTGGTGCGTTTGTACTCGTCGGTCAGCCGGCGCAGGATTTGCATGAGGGAGCGGGCATGATACATATCGAGGTTGTTCAGTGGCTCGTCCAGCAAAACGTAGTCGGTGCGCTGGCAGAATACCATGGCAATCATGGCGCGTTGGCGTTGGCCGCCGGAAAGCTCGGTCAGGTAGCGGTCGGCGAAGTCTTGCAGGTGGAACTCGGCGAGTGCTTCTTCGACGATGGTTTTATCCGTTTCAGACGGCCTGCCTTGGTGATAGGGATAGCGGCCGAACATGAGCAGGTCGCGCACGGTAATGCGGCTCATGATGCTGTTTTCTTGGGTGAGGATGGAGAGCGTGCGGGCGAGTTCGGCGGTGGGGGTGGTTTTGATGTCTTTGCCTGCGTAGCTGATGTCGCCGTGTACCAAGGGCTGTAGGCGCGCCATAAAGGAGAGGAGGGTGGACTTGCCTGCGCCGTTCGGGCCGATTAGCGCGGTAATGCCGCCTTCGGGAATGTCGAGGCTGACGTCGTTGAGGATGGGGTTGCTGCCGATGGTGTGGCTGACGTTGCGGATGGTAATCATAGGCGGATTCGAGTATGGAAAACTTGGGGTTTCAGACGGCCTTTCAGTGTGAGGCCGTCTGAATTTTATTTCTGTATGGTGTGGTTTAGATTTCGCTGACGGTCACAAATTCGGGATTGTCGGCTTGATCGATCAGGAAGGCGCGGACGCGTTCTTGCCAAAGCTCGCCGAATTGTTTGAGTTCGTCGGCACTTGCGCTGCCGCTGACGGCTTTGGGCATGATGTCGCGCATTTGCGGCGCGAAGGGTTGGAGCGCGGCGTTGAGGCTGACGGCAACGGTTTTGCCGGTATCGCGGCGGCGGAGTGCGAGTGTGCCGTTGATTTCGCCTGCACCAAAGGACAAGAGGTGGCGGCGGGCAAAGCGTCCGGCAGGGCCTACGCCGCCAAAGCCGGTTTCGGGTGCTGCGCCGGTAAGGAGTTGGACGACGGAAGCGGTAACGCCGGTCGTGCCTTCGTCACGCTCGCTCTGCATAAAGGCTTCGATGTCGCCGCGTTGCGGCAGCTCTGCGCCGTAAAGGGCTTTCAGGCCTTTGATGACCATTAGGTAGGCTCCGGCGACAGTCGGGCAGGAGTGGCCGCACAGGCGTACGGCATCGGCGTAGCGGTAAGTGAGGATGCCGTTTTCGGCTGCACCGAGGAAGTCGGCCAATGCGTCTTGGACGGTAATGGTCGGGGCGTCATCGAAGAATGAAGGGAGGCGTTCTGGTGTCATGAGGGTTGTCCTTTATGGGTTTGCTTAGGCCGTCTGAAGGTTTCAGACGGCCTGAATTTATTTTTGCGAGCGTTTGGGCACGTTTAATTTATTTCTTTTTCAACACCAAATATAAAAATACCAAGCCGCCTGCAAATTCGACGACTACGCTCAATACGGCCTGCATGCCGAGGAAGTGTTCGAAGATGGTTTGCCCGCCGACCAACAGGATGCCGCCGACACAAAAAGTCATGGGCAGGCGGACAGAATGTTTGACCGACGGGGAAAAATAGTTGGCCAGCGCGGCAACCAGCAGGCCGAAAAAGCTCACCGGGCCGACAACGGCGGTCGCGGTCGCAACCAGCGCGGCGATCCAGAGCAGCAGCCATAAGGTATTGCGCGAGTAGTTGATGCCCAAATTGATGGCCTGATTGCGGCCGAGCAGGTAAACATCGAGGCGGTGGCGTTCGCGCCAGATCACGGCGGCGCTGATGAGCAACACGACTGCGCCGATGCCCAACAATTCCGAGTGGACAGTATTGAAGGTGGCAAACATATTCGCCTGTGCGGCGGTAAATTCTTCGGGATCGATCATGCGTGAAAGCAGCGATGACAGGCTGCGGAACAAAATCCCGAAAATCACGCCGATTAAAATCATGCGCGACAAATCGCGTCCGCCCTGTTTGATAAGCGTGTAGAACAACAGCAGCGATCCGCCCATCATGACGACCAGTTCAAAGCCGAATTTGCCCGTCAACGGCAGGGAAGCATAGCCCACGCCGCCGAGCGTAAACACCAGCAAGGTCTGCAAAAACACATACAGCGAATCGAAACCCAAAATCGAAGGGGTTAGAATCGGATTGTTGGTCAGCGTTTGGAAGAGTTGCGTGGACACGCCGACTGCATAGGCGACCATCAGCAGCGCGGCAAGTTTGGTCAGACGCAGGTGCAAGACAAAGTCCCAATCGCCTTTGACGTTGAGCGTCATAAACAGAGCGCAGGAAACCAGCAACAGCGCAAAGGCCACCCACAATGGACGGCTGCTTCCTGCCATAAAACCGATATTTTTTTCAGACGGCATGAGCAGGTTTCCTTAATAAAAGCCATAAAAACAAAGCCGTCCCCATCACGCCAAAAACCGTAGAGACCGGAATTTCAAACGGAAACACAATCACGCGTCCGACAATATCGCACAGCAACACCAAAGACGCGCCTAGCAAGGCTACCGCAGGCAGGCTTTGGCGCAGCTTGTCGCCCATCAGGCGGCTGATGATGTTCGGCACGACTAGGCCGATAAACGGAATATTGCCAACTGTCACGACCACTAAAGACGTAATCAGCGCCACAATAATCAGCCCCGACCACAGAATCGCCGTCCTGTTCAGCCCCAAGTTCACGCTCACCGTTTCGCCCAAACCCAAAATCGTCAGCTGGTCGGCAATCAAATAGGCAAACAAAGCCAAAATCCCCGTTGCCCACAACAGCTCATACCGCCCGAGCAACACGCCGGAAAAATCGCCCTGTTGCCACACGCCGAGCATTTGCAGCATTTCGTTTTCATACGCGATAAAGGTGGCCACCGCCTCAATCACACCGCCGAAAATAATCCCGACCAAAGGCACCATCAGTTGCGCGGTCGGCGGCAGGCGGCGGATCAGCAACATAAAGACCAACATCCCGATCAGCGCGGCAACGGCGGCAACCGACATTTTTGCCAGCAGCGGCGCGGCCGGAAGCAGCAGGGTCATCAGCAGCAAACCCAAAGCCGCGCTTTGGCTTGCGCCCACCATCGACGGTTCGACAAAACGGTTGCGCATCAAAATCTGCATAATCATGCCGGCCACCGCCATCGATGCACCCGTCAGCACAATCGCAAACGTGCGCGGCAGGCGGCTGATGAACATGACCTGCTGGCTGTCGGATAGCGAAAACAAGGCGGACCATTTGAAGTCGGCCACGCCGACCGACAGGCTGACAGCAAACAATATCAGCAGCGCCACGCCGTTGACCGCATTTAAAAATGAAGGTTTGTGAAACATAAAATGGTTCGGAAAAATAAGGCCGTCTGAAAGAAGGGTTAAGGTATTTGGGAAAAAAGCAGGTTCGCCCATCATAAAAAACAGATGCAAACAGGCAAAAATTGTCCATTTGCACCATGTATTTTCAGACGGCCTAAATCCAATGACTTCAGATCAAGCAGCTTGATCCTGTGAATCATCAAACCGTTCAGGCCGTCTGAAAGAGGCGGGCGGCTATGTCCGCGCCGAATTACTTGGCCGCATTAAACGCATCGCTGACCTGTTTGGAAGCGTTCAGCAATTCTTGTGCGCCGCCGGCCGCCAGATAGGTTTCCGGTACGAGGTACACGACTTGGCCTTTTTTCCATGCAGTTGTTTCGGCAACCAGTGGATTGTTCAACACATCTTTCGCAGCCTGACCTTCTTCACCGATGGCCGCGCCGCGGTCCAAAACGAACAGCCAATCAGGGTTTTTCTCTTTCAGGTATTCAAAGCTGATAGGCTGGCCGTGGCTGCCTTCTTTAATTGATTCATCGACAGCAGGAACGCCGATGTCTTTGTGCAGCCAACCGCCCAAACGTGAGGAAGGGCCGAAAGCCGACATCTTACCGCCGTTGACCAATACCACCAAACCCTTGCCTTTGCCTTGCGCAGCAGTTTTCGCCGCTTCAAATGAAGCATCGATTTCCGCTTTCAGCTTGTCCGCTTCGGCCTGTTTGCCGAAGATTTGCCCCAGCGCGTCGATGCGCTCTTTTGAGCTTTCTTTCAGATTGGCGGTTTCGGCGGTCATCTCGATGGTCGGCGCAATCTCGTTCAACTTGTCAAACGCCTTGGCTGCACGGCTGCCGATGATGATGAGCTGCGGTTTGTAAGCGTTTAAGGCTTCGTAGTCAGGCTCAAACAGTGTGCCGGCAGGTTTCGTGGTTTTGAAATATTCGTCCAAGTAGGGCAGGCGGTTTTTGTCGACGGACAAACCGGTTTTCACGCCCAGTTTGTTTAAAGTGTCGAGCATACCCAAATCGTAAACGGCGATACGCTCCGGATTTTGCGGCACTTTCGCATCGCCGCGCGCGGTTTTCACCGTCAGGCTTGCACCTTCGGTTTGGGCGGCAGAAGCGGAAGCAGTTTGCGCCTGATTGGAAGCAGAATCTTTCGGTGAACACGCACCCAAAGCGAGGGTGCAGCATACGGCTAAAGCGGTCAAACGTAACATAGAGTTTCTCCGTAGTCGGAAATAAAGTAAATCGAAATGATAACTTGTATCGGATTATAAAGCTAGATGCCGTCTGAAAACTTTTGTTTTCAGACGGCTTTTTCAAGCTGATTGCTTAGAAGCGGTAGTTCACGCCCAAGCGTACATCACGTCCGGTACCTGGTAGGGTATTGGTCCAGCGTTGACTGTGCGGATAGTAGAACTTGTTGAACACGTTGTTAACTGAAAGATTGATATTGAGCGTGTCTTTGCCCAATGGTTTCCAGTTGGCGAAGACATCGTTCACGCCGAAACCTTGGCGTACAACGTTTTCCAGTTTGCCGTCGCGACCTTTTTGACCTGCCACCAATATCGAACCCACAGCTTTTTGAACATAGCGTCCGCGCCAGCCGATTTCCAGATTCGGATTTTGGAAGCGGTAGGCAAGGGAGGCCGTCCAAGTGCGGCCGGTTTGTGCGCCAAACTCGGGGTTCGCGCTTAACAATTTATCTTTGTGCGTATCGTAAAAACGCGGTTTGCTGTGGCTTACGCCGACTTTGGCAGTCAGGCCGCCTGTACGGTAGGACGCGCCTAATTCGTAACCGTGGTTTTTGACGTAGCCGGCGTTGACGGCTTCACGGATGGCGACAGAGTCGTGGCGGTTTTGCGGATTGGCAAGCGCGTCTTTGATGGTCTGCCAGAAGTAGCTGCCGTTTGCGGCAAACGTGCCGTCGTTGTAGTTGAAGCCGATTTCGGTATTGCGCGCGCGTTCAGCTTTAGTGCCGTCGGCAATCGAGATGATGCCGCGTTTGCCGTGGGTTTGCAGCGCGTCATACAGGCGCGGGCTGCGGCTGGCGTAGTTGTGGCTTACGCTGAAGCTCAAGTTTTCGACAGGTTGGTAAATTACGCCCAGACTCGGGTTGACTTTGCCGTCTGAAACCGATTTGCCGTCATGGGTTTTGATATCGAAATGGTCGTAACGCAGACCGCCGGTCAGGGTAACATCGCCGATATCTTGGATGGCTTCGACATACACGCCGTAATCGGTTTTGGTCGGGTTGGTCAGGCTGTATCCGCGTACCAGACTTTGCAGGGCGGCATCGGTGCTGGTGTATTGCGAATTCAGGAAGGTATGAGGTTTGATTTCCTGATGGCGGTAGTTGACACCGTATTTCAACAGGGTTTTTTCGGCAAGGCGGCTGTCGAAGTTGATATTTGCACCTTTGGTGGTGATTTTGGTTGTGGTCGGACCTGCCACATTGCCTGCGTAACCGCTGCCGCTGTCATCGGCGGAATAGCGTTCGTTTTCCAACACATAGGCGTTGGCGTTCAGTTTTTCGACAAAGCCCAGGTTTTTACCCGTGTACTCCAAGTTGGTGTTGGATTGGGTAGTTTCACGGTATGAGGGTTTCTGCCTGTCTTTTGCAGGGTCGGACTCGAAGATTGTAAACTCTTCACGCACAGTACGGATGCCCCGGTGCTGGTCTTTCATGTGGCTCAACACGATGCGGTGGTCGCCGTCGCCGAAGGTTGTTCCGATTTTGGCCAGGTAGCTGCGTTTGTCCAGTGCGCTGTAAGGTACGGTTTTGCCGCCGTTGGGACTTTTGTAGCCTTTACCTGCTTCGTAATCTTTTTCATCGTTGCGGTTGTAAGAGAATAAGCCGTCGAAGTTGCCGGCTTTTCCGAACACGCTGGCGCCGTAGTTTACGCCGTCATTGCTGGCATAGCCGCTGCTGAGGCGCACGCCCCAGTTTTTGTCCAAACCTTTTAGCAAGTCTTCGGCATCGACTGTTTTAGTAATAATCGCGCCGTTGGTCGCGCCAATACCGGCAGATGCCGAGCCCGCGCCTTTCTGTACGGAGACGATTTTGACCAGCGCAGGGTCGATGATGAAACGGCCTTGGTGATACAGTATTTGGCTGTCGGAATAGGCGTTGTCCACCTTGATGTCGACAGAGTTCTGACCCATGCCGCGCAAGGTCATGTGTTGGGATGTGCCGTTACCGCCGCCGAAATCGATGGCAGGTTCTTCTTTTAACAATTCGCGCAAATCGGTTGATGTGCTTTCGTCTTTTTGACGAAGGGTGACGATATTGGTTTTGATTTTGCTGCCTTGGCGGTCACCTTTAACGGTAACGGTATCAAGCACAACATTGTCTTTGGCTTCATTTTCTGCGTGTGCAAAACCGGCTGCCAGTGTCAGTGACAGCAGGCTCAGTTGGAACAGGGGCGTATTCATTGAAAATGTCCTTAATAAAATGACAGTAATAAAAAAATAAAAGCAAATCAAAGAGGAATTATCTTTAAAAGATGCAATTAAGAATAATCATCATTTATAATAATGCATTAAAAAGGAATAGTTGTAAAGAGTTGTGCTGCATTTGTAAAGGAATTGTGTTGTTTTTAAACGAATTTTGCAGTTTGTATGTCAGGCCGTCTGAAAAATAAGTGATCGGGCATTTTTGCGTATGAAAATATTTGGAAAGACTGCATAGAATTTTTTACTTTTTCCCTTGAATTTGTCGCAAACAACCCAAATCTACCCGCCATTACGGCAGGCGTTCCATAAGCGTGCCGCTATTTTCAAGCAAACCGTGTCTGTCATGTCCGACAGACAATTGTTTTCAATCTATTTATTTATCGGAGCATTAAGACATGACCATCCGCCCTTTACACGACCGCGTAGTCGTCAAACGCTTAGAAGCTGAAGAAAAAACCGCCTCCGGCATCGTTTTGCCGGGTGCGGCCGCTGAAAAACCCGACATGGGCGAAGTAATCGCCGTGGGTGCGGGCAAAATCGGTAAAGACGGCGAGCGCCGTCCGCTGGATGTCAAAGTCGGCGACAAAGTGATCTTCGGCAAATACAGCGGTCAAACTGTAAAAGCCGACGGCGAAGAGCTGTTGGTAATGCGTGAAGAAGACATCTTCGGTATCGTTGAATAATTGTTGAATTAAGTTTCAAAACCCAAGGCCGTCTGAATCAAACATGAAGTTTTCAGACGGCCTCGAACAGATTTTTAATATTGATTTGGAGAATTTAAATGGCAGCAAAAGACGTACAATTCGGCAATGAAGTTCGCCAAAAAATGGTAAACGGCGTCAATGTATTGGCAAACGCCGTACGCGTAACTTTGGGCCCTAAAGGCCGCAACGTGGTACTTGACCGCGCTTTCGGCGGCCCGCACATCACTAAAGACGGTGTGTCTGTTGCAAAAGAAATCGAATTGAAAGACAAATTCGAAAACATGGGCGCGCAAATGGTGAAAGAAGTGGCGTCTAAAACCAACGACGTGGCCGGCGACGGTACCACTACTGCAACCGTATTGGCTCAATCCATCGTTGCCGAAGGCATGAAATACGTTACCGCCGGCATGAACCCGACCGACCTGAAACGCGGTATCGACAAAGCTGTTGCCGCTTTGGTTGACGAGCTGAAAAACATCGCCAAACCTTGCGACACTTCTAAAGAAATCGCCCAAGTCGGCTCTATTTCCGCCAACTCTGACGAACAAGTCGGCGCGATTATCGCCGAAGCGATGGAAAAAGTCGGCAAAGAAGGCGTGATTACCGTTGAAGACGGCAAATCTTTGGAAAACGAGCTGGACGTGGTTGAAGGTATGCAGTTCGACCGCGGCTACCTGTCCCCTTACTTCATCAACGACGCTGAAAAACAAATCGCAGCTTTGGACAATCCGTTTGTATTGTTGTTCGACAAAAAAATCAGCAACATCCGCGACTTGTTGCCTGTTTTGGAACAAGTGGCCAAAGCCAGCCGTCCGCTCTTGATTATCGCTGAAGACGTAGAAGGCGAAGCCTTGGCGACTTTGGTGGTGAACAACATCCGCGGCATCCTGAAAACCGTTGCCGTGAAAGCTCCGGGCTTTGGCGACCGCCGCAAAGCCATGCTGCAAGACATCGCCATTCTGACCGGCGGTACCGTGATTGCCGAAGAAGTCGGCCTGTCTTTGGAAAAAGCCACTCTGGAAGACTTGGGTCAAGCCAAACGCATCGAAATCGGTAAAGAAAACACCACCATCATCGATGGCTTCGGCGACGCAGCCCAAATCGAAGCGCGTGTTGCCGAAATCCGCCAACAAATCGAAACCGCAACCAGCGATTACGACAAAGAAAAACTGCAAGAGCGCGTTGCCAAACTGGCAGGCGGCGTGGCAGTGATCAAAGTCGGTGCCGCTACCGAAGTCGAAATGAAAGAGAAAAAAGACCGCGTGGAAGACGCGCTGCACGCTACCCGTGCCGCCGTTGAAGAAGGAGTGGTTGCAGGCGGCGGCGTAGCCCTGTTGCGCGCCCGTGCCGCTTTGGAAAACCTGCATACAGGCAATGCCGACCAAGACGCAGGCGTACAAATCGTCTTGCGCGCCGTCGAGTCTCCGCTGCGCCAAATCGTTGCCAACGCAGGCGGCGAGCCTAGCGTAGTGGTGAACAAAGTGTTGGAAGGCAAAGGCAACTACGGTTACAACGCAGGCTCCGGCGAATACGGCGACATGATCGAAATGGGCGTACTCGACCCCGCCAAAGTAACCCGTTCCGCGCTGCAACACGCCGCGTCTATCGCCGGCCTGATGCTGACGACCGACTGCATGATTGCCGAAATCCCTGAAGAAAAACCTGCTATGCCTGACATGGGCGGCATGGGTGGTATGGGCGGCATGATGTAAGGCCGTCTGAAACCTTCAGATAAAAAGCAAAACCGCACGGCAAGCAGCCGTGCGGTTTTTTATTTGCCAGTAGAAGCGTGAGATGGTAAGGGGTACGCCATGATTTACAGAAAAATAAGGGTAGCCAGTTCCATTGAATCAGAAGCAATCAAATAAACTTCATTATAAAAAAGGCCGTCTGAAACTTTATTTTGCATTTCAGACGACCTGCTTAATGATCTAAACTGTTACTTTTTGTTTGAACGGCTGTATCGGACAGCTTGAGACAAGATTTCTTCAATTTCTATCCACATAATGCCTCTTTACAGCAAACCAGGTTGACCTAAAGCCGGGTCGTTGGCTCGTGCTGCTTGGGCATCTTCTACAGTCAGCCCCAAGGCTTTCGCCACGCCTTCGCCGTAGGCAGGGTCGCAACGGTGGCAGTTGCGGATGTGGCGGTATTTGATGAAGTCGGGTGCATCGCCCATGGCGGCGGCGGTATTGCCGAACAAAGCCTGTTTCTGCGCGTCGCTCATCAGGTTAAACAAGGCGCGCGGTTGGCTGAAATAGTCGTCATCGTCTTGGCGGTAGTCCCAGTGCGACGCGTCGCCGCTGATTTTCAAAGGCGGTTCGGCGAAGTTGGGCTGTTGCTGCCATTGGCCGAAGCTGTTGGGTTCGTAGTGCGGCAGGCTGCCGTAGTTGCCGTCGGCGCGGCCTTGTCCGTCGCGCTGGTTGCTGTGAACAGGGCAACGCGGGCGGTTGACGGGGATTTGGCGGAAGTTCACCCCCAGACGGTAGCGTTGCGCGTCGGCGTAATTGAACAAACGGGCTTGCAGCATTTTGTCGGGGCTGGCGCCGATACCGGGAACCAGGTTGCTCGGTGCGAAGGCGGATTGTTCCACATCGGCGAAGAAGTTTTCGGGATTGCGGTTTAACTCGAATTCGCCCACTTCAATCAGCGGATAGTCTTTTTTCGGCCAAACTTTGGTCAGGTCGAAAGGATGATACGGCACTTTTTCCGCATCGGCCTCAGGCATGACTTGGATATACATCGTCCATTTTGGAAACTCGCCGCGTTCGATGGCTTCGTACAGGTCGCGCTGGTGGCTTTCGCGGTCGTCGGCGATGATTTTGGCGGCCTCTTCGTTGGTTAGGTTTTTAATGCCTTGTTGGCTGCGGAAATGGAATTTCACCCAAAAACGCTCGCCCACTTCGTTCCAGAAGCTGTATGTATGCGAACCAAAGCCATGCATATGGCGGTAGCTGGCAGGGATACCGCGGTCGCTCATGACGATGGTAACTTGGTGCAGGGCTTCGGGCAGCAGCGTCCAGAAGTCCCAGTTGTTTGTGGCGGAGCGCATATTGGTGCGCGGGTCGCGTTTGACTGCCTTGTTCAGGTCTGGGAATTTGCGCGGGTCGCGCAGGAAGAACACAGGCGTGTTGTTGCCGACCATATCCCAGTTGCCTTCTTCGGTATAGAACTTCAACGCAAAGCCGCGGATGTCGCGTTCCGCATCGGCTGCGCCGCGCTCGCCTGCCACGGTGGTGAAACGGGCGAACATCTCGGTTTTCTTGCCAACTTCGCTGAAGATTTTGGCGCGGGTGTATTTCGTGATGTCGTGCGTTACGGTGAACGTACCGAACGCACCCGAACCTTTGGCGTGCATACGGCGTTCGGGGATGACTTCGCGCACGAAGTCGGCGAGTTTTTCATTCAGCCACAAATCCTGCGCCAGCAACGGGCCGCGCGGACCAGCGGTCAGGCTGTTTTGATTGTCGGCAACGGGGGCGCCGTTGTTCATGGTCAGGTGGGTTACGGGACATTTAGAGACGGTCATGATGATTTCCTTTGTGAAATGGTCAATGGTTTATAAAACGATTTGCCGAAAAGCATATTCGTAGCCGGTTTCTTGGCATTCATAAATTTCTTGTATCGACATTTTATTTCCTTTTGCTGTTAACTATTAAAAGAACTATACAGAAAGATTTTAACTATTGGAACTATGAAATCGATTTAGAATTAATATTAATCAATCAGAAATTAAATTCTATTAGTTTTTATCAATGATTAAGCTGTAAAAAAGGCCGTCTGAAACTTTATTTTGTGTTTCAGACGGCCTTATTTTTAGTCAAAACAAGGGATTATTTATCCAGTTTGGCTTTGCGTTCTTCCAACCAATGTTCCAAGTAGTGGATGCTGACGCCACCTTTTTGGAAGCCTGGGTCATTGAACAAATCGCGGTGCAGCGGTGTATTGGTTTTGATGCCGGTAATCGCCAGCTCGGCAAGGGCTACGCGCATTTTCGCCATGGCTTGGCCGCGGTCTTTACCGATAACGCAGATTTTGCCGATCAGGCTGTCGTAGTAAGGAGGGATGCGGTAGCCTTGGTAGATGTGGCTGTCGACGCGGATGCCGAAGCCGCCGGGCAGGTGGCAGCTTTCAATCAGACCCGGGCTTGGAATGAAGTTGTATGGGTCTTCGGCGTTGATACGGCACTCAAACGCGTGACCTTCGACTTGAATGTCTTCCTGTTTGTATTGCAAAGGCAGACCGGATGCGATGCGTAATTGCTCTTGGACGATGTCCACGCCGGTGATGAGCTCGGTAACCGGATGCTCAACCTGAACGCGTGTGTTCATCTCGATAAAGAAGAATTCGCCGTCTTCGTACAGGAATTCAAACGTACCTGCGCCGCGATAGCCGATGCGTTTGCAAGCGTCGGCACAGGCTTTGCCGATTTTGGCGCGTTCTTCTTCAGTGATGAACGGAGCAGGTGCTTCTTCGATAACTTTTTGGTGGCGGCGCTGCATGGAGCAGTCGCGCTCGGCGAGGTAGATGGCGTTGCCGTATTCGTCGGCAATCACTTGGATTTCGACGTGGCGCGGACGTTGCAGGTAGCGCTCCATGTAAACCATCGGGTTGCCGAATGCCGCGCCTGCTTCGGCTTTGGTCATTTCGACAGACTGGAGGAGGTCTTCTTTTTTCTCGACGACGCGCATACCGCGACCGCCACCGCCGCCGGAGGCTTTGATAATGACGGGATAACCGACTTTATCGGCGATTTTGAGGATTTCTTCGCCATCGTCTGGCAATGCGCCTTCAGAACCGGGAACGCAAGGCACGCCGGCTTCGATCATGGCATGTTTGGCGGATACTTTGTCACCCATCAGACGGATGGTATCGGCTTTCGGACCGATGAAGACAAAGCCGGATTGTTCGACTTGTTCGGCAAAATTGGCGTTTTCGGCGAGGAAGCCGTAGCCCGGGTGGATGCCGTCGGCTTCGGTTACTTCGGCGGCTGCGATGATGGCCGGGATGTTGAGGTAGCTTTGTGCGGATGCGGCAGGGCCGATGCACACGGATTCGTCGGCGAGTTTGACGTGCAGGCTGTCTTTGTCGGCTTCGGAATGGACGGCGACGGTGGCGATGCCCATTTCACGGCAGGCTCGCAGGACGCGCAGGGCGATTTCGCCCCGGTTGGCGATCAATACTTTTTTCAGCATGATAATCTTTCCGGATGGTTCAGACGGCCTCAGCGGCCGCCTAATGCGTTGCGGATTTTTTGGTCGGTTTTGTATTGGCTCAAGGCGTAAACCGACCACATGGCTGCCGGTATCCAGCCGATCAGCGTACATTGCAGAATCAGACAGATGATGCCTGCAATTGGACGGCCAATGGTGAAAAACTGCAACCAAGGCAAGAAAATAGCCAAAATCAGACGCATGGTTTGTCCTTAATGAACAGAAAAAGGAATTTCAGACGGCCTTAAAGATAAAGGCCGTCTGAAAAAGCGGATTATTCAATGATAAAGAGCGGCTCGCCGTATTCGACCGGAGTACCGTTTTCAACCAGAATTTCTTTAACGACACCGGATTTCTCGGCTTCGATTTCGTTCATCAGCTTCATGGCTTCGATGATGCACAAAGTATCGCCGGCTTTTACTTGTTTACCTACTTCAACGAAAGCAGCGGCGTTCGGGCCGGGAGCGCGGTAGAACGTACCGACCATAGGCGATTTTTGCGCGTTGGACAAATCGCGAGCGGCAGGGGCGGCTGCTGGAGCGGCTGCGGCCGGAGCAGCGGCAGGGGCGGCAACCGGAGCGGCTGCGGCAGGTGCCGGAGCAGCATAAATAGGAGCTGCGGCGGCAGTGGTACGCGTAATGCGGACTTTTTCTTCGCCTTCGGTAACTTCAATTTCTGCAATGCCTGATTCTTCGACCAAATCAATCAGTTTTTTCAATTTACGCAAATCCATTGCTTTTCCTTTTTAGCGCGGCATAAAGTGCATATTGGGTATGCGCCGCTGTGGTTTTAGATGATTTCCTGAGACGTCGGAAGGCGGGTTTGCCATCCGGCGTTTAAATAATGTCGGAACAGGACGGAGCCTGAGAAATGAATCTGGTTATTTTCCCGAACTTGCCGGTAAATGTCCAGTAAAAGATAGAAAAAAGGCGTTTTTCGGCGAAAAAAAGGATGGAACGCTGATTTTTATTAAAAAGCGATTTTCCCAAGAGCGTTTATTCTAATTTATTGGTTTTGCGACAAAACATGCCGTCTGAAAACCAACTTTGCGCGTATAATGGCGCCTGTTTTTTTAAAGTATGCACGACAATGGATATTTCCGATTTTGATTTTGAATTGCCCGAAAAACTGATTGCCCAGCATCCTCCCGAAGTGCGCGGCAGCAGCAGGCTTCTGGTTGCTTTGCCGACATTGCCGATTGAAGACAAACATTTCGGCGATTTACCCGATTATGTCGCACCGGGCGATGTGCTGGTGTTTAACAATACCAAAGTGATGAAGGCGCGCCTGTTCGGCCAAAAAGCCAGCGGCGGCAAAATCGAAGCCCTGATTGAACGGGTTTTAGACGCGCATACCGCATTGGCGCATATCCGCTCGTCCAAATCGCCAAAGCCGGGTACAGAATTGATTTTTGAAGGCGATATCCGTGCCGTCATGATGGAGCGTGCGGAAGAATTGTTTTGCCTGAAATTTGAAGGCGGGCAAACCGTTTATGAACTTTTGGAGCAAAACGGCCATCTGCCCTTGCCGCCTTATATCGAACGCGCTGCCGATGACGAAGACGACAGCCGCTATCAGACCGTGTACGCCAAATATCAAGGCGCAGTGGCCGCGCCGACGGCGGGTTTGCACTTTACCGATGAGTTGTTGGGCCGTCTGAAAGCCAAAGGCGTAGAAACCGTAGAAGTGACCCTGCACGTCGGTGCCGGCACATTCCAACCCGTGCGCGTCGATAAAATTGAAGAACACAAAATGCACAGCGAGTGGTTTGACGTACCGGCCGAGACCGTTGCCGCCGTTGAAGCCGCCAAAGCACGCGGCAATAAAGTGTGGGCAGTGGGCACAACCTCCATGCGCGCCTTAGAATCCGCCGCACGTGAAACAGGCCGTCTGAAAGCCGGACGCGGCGATACCGATATTTTCATTACGCCGGGCTACCGCTTCAATGTTGCCGACCGATTGATTACCAATTTTCACCTGCCCAAATCAACCTTGTTGATGCTCGTCAGCGCGTTTTCGGGCATGGAGCATATCCGAAGCGTTTACCGCCATGCAGTGGAACAGGAATACCGCTTTTTTAGCTATGGCGATGCGATGATTTTGGGGAAAGCGGAATAAATCGGAAGCAGATTGGAGCGTTTTAAACTGGTTATTTGGGTTGTCCCGAATCCAAATCAGTTGGAACGCTCTAAAATACTCGAATAAAATAAATGATTAAAGCAAACGTGCGAAGTGGTTGGAATTTGAGTTATAAGAAATAAAACAAAAAAGGCCGTCTGAAAATGGTTTTCAGACGGCCTTTTATATCCCCATGCTTAGGCGTCGATGTTTTGTGCCAGCAGGGCGTTGTTTTCGATGAAGGCACGGCGCGGTTCGACTTCGTCGCCCATGAGGGTGACGAAAACTTCGTCGGCAGCGATGGCATCTTCGATGCGGACTTTCAGGAGACGGCGGACGGTAGGATCCATCGTGGTTTCCCAAAGTTGTTCCGGGTTCATCTCGCCCAAGCCTTTGTATCGTTGGATGGACATGCCTTTTTGGGCAACGCTCATCAAGATGTCCAAAGCGCCTTCAAAGCTGTCGATGTCGTATTCGTTGTCGCCTTTGTAGAGCTTCGCCCCTTTGCCGACCATGCCTTTGAGTGCGGCGGCGGTTTGGGTAAGGGTTTGGTAGGCTTTGCTGTTGAGGAACTTAGGCTCGAGGTAGCTCACCATCACATTGCCGTGCAGCTTGCGAGTGATTTTGATGAACTGGTGTCCTTCGTGGCCCTCGATACGTTCGAGCGCGACTTCTTTTTCGTCCAAGAGGTCGCTCAAT
Source organism: Neisseria sp. P0020.S003 (assembly GCF_051957095.1). NCBI lineage: Bacteria > Pseudomonadati > Pseudomonadota > Betaproteobacteria > Neisseriales > Neisseriaceae > Neisseria > Neisseria sp. P0020.S003. The sequence continues at coordinate 49,663 of NZ_JBQCWU010000001.1, forward strand.
TCGGCAACGGCGCGGTCTGCGCTTTCTGCCGTGCTGAGGTCGACCGGCGAAGCGTGCAGCATGGCATGCAGGACGAGTTCGTCAATGATGCGGCTTTCTTGCTCGATGACGGTTTTGGCCAACAGGAATTGTTTGGCGGTATTGGCAAGCTCTTCTCCTTCGATGGTGCGGCCGTCTGAAACGATTTTGGCTTTTTCCAAGGCCAAACCGAGCAGCCATTGGTCTTTTTCCAGTTCGTCTTTGAGATAGCGCTCTTGTTTGCCGTATTTGGCTTTGTACAAAGGCGGCTGGGCGATGTAGATGTAGCCGCGCTCGACCAGCTCGGGCATTTGGCGGTAGAAGAAGGTCAGGAGCAGGGTGCGGATGTGCGCGCCGTCCACGTCGGCATCGGTCATGATGATGATGCGGTGGTAGCGCAGTTTTTCGGCATTGAATTCTTCTTTGCCGATGCCCGCGCCCAAAGCGGTAATCAGCGTGGCGACTTCTTGGCTGGCCAGCATTTTTTCAAAACGTGCTTTTTCGACGTTCAAAATTTTACCTTTGAGCGGCAAAATCGCTTGGAATTTGCGGTCGCGGCCCTGCATGGCGGAACCGCCTGCGGAGTCGCCCTCGACGAGGTAGAGTTCGGACAGGGCAGGGTCTTTTTCTTGGCAGTCGGCAAGTTTGCCCGGCAGGCCCAAACCGTCCATTACGCCTTTGCGGCGGGTAATTTCGCGTGCTTTGCGTGCGGCTTCGCGCGCGCGCGCGGCATCGACGATTTTGCTGGTGATGATTTTGGCTTCGGTCGGGTTTTCTTCAAGGAAGTCGGTCAAGGCTTGGTTGATGACTTCGTTGACGACGGGGCCGATTTCGCTGGAAACCAGTTTGTCTTTGGTTTGCGATGAGAATTTGGGGTCGGGCAGTTTGACGGACAACACGCAGGTCAGGCCTTCACGCATATCGTCGCCGGCGGTTTCCACTTTGGCTTTTTTAGCCACTTCGTTGGCTTCGATATAGTTGTTGATGGTGCGGGTCATCACTTGGCGCAGCGCGGTCAAGTGCGTGCCGCCGTCGCGTTGTGGAATGTTGTTGGTGAAACATTGCACGCTTTCTTGGTAGCTGTCGTTCCATTGCATCGCGCATTCCACGCTCATGCCGTCTTTTTCGCCGAACGCGTAGAAGATTTTTTCGTGCAACGGCGTTTTTTTGCGGTTCATGTATTGCACGAAGCCGGCCACGCCGCCGGAAAGGGCGAAGCTTTCGTGTTTGCCGTCGCGCTCGTCAATCAATTCGATGTCCACGCCGTTGTTCAGGAAGGAAAGTTCGCGAATACGTTTAGCGAGGATGTCGAAGCTGTATTCGACGTTGCCGAAGGTTTCCGCGCTGGCGAGGAAGCGCACGGTCGTGCCTTTTTTGTCGGAATCGCCGACAACCCTTAACGGCTCTTCAGTTTCGCCGCGCACGAAGCGGACGAAGTGTTCTTTGCCGTCGCGGTAGATGGTCAGCGTTACCCAGTCGGACAGCGCGTTGACGACGGATACGCCCACGCCGTGCAGACCGCCGGAGATTTTGTAGCTGTTGTTGTCGAATTTGCCGCCTGCGTGCAAGACGGTCATGATGACTTCGGCGGCGGAGCGGCCTTCTTTCGGGTGGATGCCGGTCGGCATGCCGCGGCCGTTGTCGGCCACGCTGACGGAATTGTCGGCATGGATGGTTACGGTGATTTTGTCGCAATGTCCGGCGAGCGCTTCGTCAATGGCGTTGTCGAGCACCTCGAACACCATGTGGTGCAGGCCGCTGCCGTCCTGCGTGTCGCCGATATACATACCGGGGCGTTTGCGTACCGCTTCCAAGCCTTCCAGCACTTGTATGCTGTCGGCGCCGTATTCTTCGTGTTTTTGGTCAGTCATGGTCTTTTCTTGCTGAATTTCAAGGAAATTTTCCGTGCGCGCAATGAAATGTCAAACGGGCGCGGCGGATGTGTTCCGAAAGGTCAAAATAATAGGCAATTATACCTGATTTTGCTGGAATATTCAGCGTTTTAAGTGCAAAAAGGCCGTCTGAAAGATTAAATTTCAGACGGCCTTTGTATCGGAAAACAGGTTTAGCGTTTGACGCCGCTCAATCGCGCCCAGCCTTCTTCGATTTCGGCAGGCTCGATGTCGAACCATTGGCTGTAAATGCCGCTGAGTTCTTCGACTTGTTCGTCCAAAAGGCCGGACAAGACAATGCGGCCGCCTTGTTTGGTACGCGCGGCAAGCATTTCGCCGAGCATACGCAGCGGGTTGGCCAGAATGTTGGCGACAACGACATCAAATTGACCTTGCGGCAGGCCGTCCGGCAGGTAGAACTGCGCGTCGACGTTGTTTTGCGTGGCATTGTCTTTGCTGGCACGGATGGCTTGTTCGTCAATATCTACGCCGATAGCGGAGCCTGCGCCGAGTTTGAGGGCGGCAATGGCCAAAATGCCGGAGCCGCAGCCGTAGTCCAATACGCTTTCGCCGCCTTTGAGTTGCGTGTCGAGCCATTTGAGGCAGAGGCGTGTGGTCGGATGGCTGCCGGTGCCGAAGGCAAGGCCAGGGTCGAGTTGCAGGTTGACGGCGTTGCCGTTGGGCGCTTCGTGCCAAGACGGGGTAATCCACAGGCGGTCGGAAATTTGAATCGGGTCGAATTGCGCTTGGGTCAGGCGTACCCAGTCTTGATCTTCAAGGATTTCGCCGGTGTATTTCAAATCGTTCAAACCGCATTCCTGCGCGGCGGCTTTGATAATGGAAGCGGCGTCGTCGCTTTCGCCGAAAAGGGCGATGACTTTGCTTTGTTGCCAGATTTGCTCGGTCGGCATGCCCGGCTCGCCGAAAATGGCCTGCTCGTTTTCTGTACCGGCGTAGGCATCTTCAATGGCGGCGGACAATGCACCGTGTTCCATCAGCGCGTCGGCAAGGCGTTCGGCGACGGCATCGTTGACGTTGATGGTGATTTGTTGATAGGACATGGTGGGACTTTCTTTTTAATAAGGCCGTCTGAAAATCGACGTTGTGCTTTCAGACGGCCTTGTAAGGTATGAAACCTGATGATGCGGGTTTATCGGTTTTTCAAACCCAATACGTCTTGCATATCGTACAGGCCTTTTTTGCCGTTTGCCCAAACTGCGGCGCGTACGGCACCGGCGGCAAAAGTCATGCGGCTGCTGGCTTTGTGGGTGATTTCCACGCGCTCGCCGTCGGTGGCGAAGAGGGCGGTGTGGTCGCCGACGATGTCGCCTGCGCGGACGGTGGCAAAACCGATGGTGGACGGATCGCGCGGGCCGGTGTGGCCTTCGCGGCCGTAAACGGCGCATTCTTTGAGGTCGCGGCCGAGTGCGTCGGCAATGACTTCACCCATGCGTAACGCGGTGCCGCTTGGGGCGTCGACTTTGTGGCGGTGGTGGCCTTCGATGATTTCGATGTCGTAGCCTTCGTTTAACACGCGGGCAACGGTGTCGAGGATATGGAAGGTCAGGTTGACGCCGACGCTGAAGTTGGCTGCGAAGACGACGCCTATTTTTTCGCCTGCGGCTTGGATGGCGGCTTTGCCTGCGTCGTCAAAACCGGTGGTGCCGATGATGATATTGACGCCTTTTTCCACGCATTTTTGCAGGTGTTTCAGGGTTGGCTCGGGACGGGTAAAGTCGATAAGGACATCGCTGTGAGCCAGTACGGCATCCACGTCGTCTGAAATGGCGATGCCGGTTTTGAGGCCGGAGGCGAAGCCTGCATCCAAACCCAATACTTCCGAACCGGAATGCTCGAGTGCGCCGGAGAGGACGGCATCGGGATGGTTGTTCACCGCTTCAACCAAAACGCGACCCATGCGGCCGTTGACGCCGGCAATGGCGATTTTCAATGCGCTCATGGGGCTTCCTTATTTCGGCTTGGTTTCGGTGGTCGGAACGACGTTTTGTCCGGCTTGAACGGCTTCGATGGATTTTTGAATGGCATCGCCTTCGGCGCGTGCGAGGATGTCGTTTTCAAAGTACAGGGTCAGGTTGCTTTGTTCTTTGATGATGCCGTTGCGGCTGGTGTTGAAAGTGTAATCCCAGCGGTCGGCATGGAAAGCGTCGCGCAGGAGCGGCGTACCGAGCAGCAGTTGGACTTGGTCGCGGGTCATACCTTGGCGCAGGGAAACCACGGCGCGGGGATTGAGCTCGTTACCTTGAATGATTTTGAGTTTGTAGGATGGAAAGTTGGATACGCGCTCGGCACTGCATGAGGCCAGACCTAAAATAGCGGCGATGGCAAGGCATAAGGCTTTATTCACGGGCTTACCTTTCTGTGTCATTTCGGGAAAGATGTTTATCATCGCTTGAATATTTTTAAAAAGCAAACGATAATCATCTTCTTAATTTTTCTTTTCGCCGATTTTCAATTGCAAGACCGGCGGCAGATTGTCGCCCTTTAACGGCCCAATAGTGGGCAAACGGGCGGAAAGTGCGTATTATAACGGTTATTACCTTACAGGGATATTGAATATTATGGAAAAATTCAGCAACATTGCGCAATTGAAAGACAGCGGTTTGAAAGTTACTGGTCCACGTTTGAAAATTTTGGACTTGTTCGAGACTCATGCCGAGGAGCATTTGAGTGCGGAAGATGTGTACCGTATCCTGTTGGAAGAGGGCGTGGAAATCGGCGTGGCGACGATTTACCGTGTGTTGACCCAGTTTGAACAGGCTGGCATTTTGCAACGCCACCATTTTGAAACCGGCAAAGCGGTTTACGAATTGGACAAAGGCGATCACCACGACCACATCGTCTGCGTGAAATGCGGCGAAGTAACCGAATTCCACAATCCGGAAATCGAAGCGCTGCAAGACAAAATCGCCGAAGAAAACGGCTACCGCATCGTCGATCACGCGCTGTATATGTACGGCGTATGCGGCGAATGCCAAACCAAAACCAAACGTTAATCAGTTTGTATGTTGATTTTTCAGACGGCCTTGGGCATTTTCAGCTTGAGGCCGTCTGAAACTTTATGGGCTTTACGATGAAGATTCCTTTTCTTGCGCCACGGGATTATCGTTTCCCCGACCCATCTTACGCTTTGGCAGTGTGTGATGGCTTGGTCGGCGTCAGCGGCGATTTGGATACGGGGCGGCTGTTGTCGGCGTATGGGCAGGGGATTTTTCCGTGGTTTAGCCGCGAGGGTTGGTTTTTCTGGTATGCGGTTGCGCCGCGAGCCGTGATTGTGCCGGAAAACCTGCATATCAGCCGCTCTTTGGCAAAAACTTTGCGCCACAAGCCGTATCGGGTAACGGTCAACCGCTGTTTTGAAAAAGTAATTGCCCATTGCGCCAATGTGCCGCGTCCGGAACAGGACGGAACGTGGATAGAACCTGCGTTTCAGACGGCCTATTTGAAGCTGCACCATCAGGGGCATGCGCATTCGTTTGAATGTTGGCTGCCGGATGAACAAGGCGAAATGCAGTTGGCAGGCGGGTTTTACGGCGTGCAAATCGGCTGCGTGTTTTATGGCGAGTCGATGTTTGCCTTGCGTCCCGATGCGTCAAAGATTGCGTTTGCCTGCGCCGTCCCGTTTTTATCGGATTTGGGTGTTGCACTGATAGACTGTCAGCAGGATACCGAACATATGCGCCGTTTCGGTTCGCAGTTGATGGATTTTGCCGACTTTCAGACGGCCTTGAAGGATTTGAAAACGAAACCGTTAAAGCGGAATATCGAATGCCGCGTGGTGGCTGAAAATCTTCTGCAAAAGATTGGCGGCGAAGATTGATTTATCGGCACGGCGTGTCGTCAGAATCGACAGTCTGCATATTGTGATTGGGAAACCGGTTGGAAAATAAATACGATTCAACTCTCTTGAACAGGCCGTCTGAAAATCTTGGCTTAACCAAAATCCCGTCGTGTAACGCTTGGCGCTAATCATGTTAATAGCTGACGAAATCGCTTTTACATGGCAAAATAACAAGTTAAATATTTGTAATAGGGTGGCCTGAATAGGTTTCAGACGGCCCTGATCTCTTGAAGGAATCAACATGTCTTTGCAAAACATCATTGAAACGGCTTTTGAAAACCGTGCCGAAATCAATCCGAATACCGTTACCCCGGAAGTGCGTGAAGCGGTTTTGGAAACCATCCGCCAGCTCGACGCCGGCAAACTGCGCGTTGCCGAACGTTTGGGCGTGGGCGAATGGAAAGTCAACGAATGGGCGAAAAAAGCCGTATTGCTGTCTTTCCGCATTCAGGACAATGAAATCCTCAACGACGGTGTAAACAAATACTTCGACAAAGTGCCGACTAAATTTGCCGATTGGTCTGAAGACGAATTCCGCAGCGCAGGTTTCCGCGCAGTTCCGGGTGCCGTTGCCCGCCGCGGCAGTTTTGTGGCGAAAAATGTTGTGTTGATGCCTTCTTATGTCAATATCGGCGCATACGTTGACGAAGGTGCGATGGTCGATACTTGGGCGACTGTCGGCTCTTGCGCGCAAATCGGTAAAAACGTGCACTTGAGCGGCGGCGTCGGCATCGGCGGCGTACTCGAGCCTCTGCAAGCCAGCCCGACCATTATTGAAGACAACTGCTTTATCGGTGCGCGTTCTGAAATCGTTGAGGGCGTGATTGTCGAAGAAGGCAGCGTGATTTCTATGGGCGTGTTCATCGGTCAATCCACTAAAATCTTTGACCGTACTACCGGCGAAATCTATCAAGGTCGCGTACCGGCTGGTTCGGTTGTCGTATCCGGCAGCATGCCTTCCAAAGACGGCAGCCACAGCCTCTACTGCGCGGTTATCGTCAAACGCGTGGACGCGCAAACCCGTGCGAAAACCAGCGTGAACGAATTGTTGCGCGGTATCTAATCGGATAACGAACGCCGACTGAGGGTGGGTGCAAAGCCTGCTTTACGGTCGGGTTTGAACACAAAACAGGCAGAATGTTCTGCCTGTTTTTTTATGGCTTAAAGGCCGTCTGAAACAATTTCAGACGGCCTTTTGTTTTTGATGATGGGTTGTTTCAAGATAATTGAAGGAAACGAAAATCCTTGCCTGAAATTACGCGTTCGGCCAGTCGGCGCAATAGTATTGCCAATAGACTTCGATAAAAGGAATCTCGCTGTAATCGCACAACCACGGTTTGGCGCGTGTGGTGTAGTGGATAACGGGTGGAACAGTGTCGGGTTTGGGGAATACTTCGCCGAGGCTTCGTTTTTGGAAATATTCGACTGCGCCGGTTTGGAAGTTCCAAGACTCGTTCAATTCCAGCCAGCTGTTTCGGAAGACGGTATTTAAGAAACATTGGTCGCCATAGGGTACGGCTTCGTTGAGGCAGGCAGCGGTTTTCAGCAGTTGCGCCGCGATATTGTGTTCCCGCCATTGCGCCAAGTCGGCCAACAGCATGCCTGAATTGAAATAGGGCGTGGTGTGCAGGCCGGTCGGGTGATTCCATTCGGTACGGGCAAAAAAGGAATCTTGTACCGCTGCAACGGGATAGCCGCGCATATCGAGGTTGAACAAATCGTGTAAGGATTGGGTAACCACCATATCGCTGTCGAGATACAGGGCGCGGTCGACAGGCAGGTGCTGCATCATCAGGCGGAAAAATGCGGCATCCGAAATATGGGACAAGCGGCGATATTGGCTGAAGTCGACTTCGATTTTGACGTCATTCAGGCGGTTGCCGCTGGCCGCGAGCTTTTGGTTGGTATAGTCGATCCATTCCCGCCTGAAGGTATTATGCATGAGGTAGAAATCGACATTTGTGTTGTGGGTACAGATGGATTTCATCAGGGTATGAACCTGCTCGGCATAGCCGGTATCGGCAGCAAGGACGATGGTGATGTTGCTCATTGGTTAAATTCCCTTTATTTGCAATGTCTTAAATTTTGTCAGGCATTTTCTTGGTCTTGTGCGGTCGGTAAGGTGGCGTGGTCTTCGTTTTCTGATACGGCTTTTTCTAATAAATCCCGTTGCAGCTGTTTACCGGCTTTGATGCCCAATTTACGCAGTTTTTCGGTGCTGCTGATGAGGTTGCCCCTGCCGGAAACCAAGCGGCCATAGGCCGTCTGAAACTGGGATTGTGCCTGACCAAGCGCTTTATTGATGCCGTCCATGCTTTCGACAAAGCCGACAAATTTGTCATAAAGTTTGCTGCCTGCCTCGGCAATGGCTAGCGCGTTTTGGTTTTGTTGCTCGTTGCGCCAGATGTTGGCAACGGTGCGCAGGGTGGCGAGCAGGGTGCTGGGGCCGGTCAGCATGATGCGTTTGTCGAAACACTCTTGGAAGAGGTTTGGATCGTGTTGCAGGGCGAGGAGGTAGGCTGGTTCGACAGGGACGAACATAAAGACGAAGTCCAACGTTTTGACGCCCTCAAGGTCGGTGTAATCTTTCGCAGCCAAGCTTTTGATGTGGGCGCGGATGCTGGCGACGTGGTTGGCAAGCTCGCGCTCTGCTTCTGCGCCGGTGCTTTGCGTATAGCGGACGTAGGCGGTCAGCGATACTTTGGAGTCGATGACGATTTGTTTGTTGTCGGGCAGATTGATGAGGACGTCGGGCTGGAGGCGGCGTTGGGTGCCGTCTGCTTCGTGGCGGACGCTGGAAGCTTGAACGATGTATTCACGACCTTTTTGCAGGCCGGAATTTTCCAATACGCTTTCCAAAATCATCTCGCCCCAGTTGCCTTGGGTTTTGTTTTGCGTGCCGGTCAGCGCGGTGGTCAGCGCTTTGGCATCGTGGTGGAGTTGGGTGTTGAGGGTTTGCAGGCGTTTGAGCTCGTTTTCGATGGTTAGGCGTTCTTTGGCTTCTTTTTCATAAGTCTGCTGAACCAGCTCGCTGAAGCCATGTATGCGTTCGTTGAGCGGATTAAGCAGTTGCTGGAGATGGTCGTGGTTTTGCTCGGTAAAGCGGCGGCTTTTCTCTTCCAGAATAGTGTTGGCGAGGTTTTGGAACTGGTCGCTCAGGTTTTTACGCGCATCTGCCAGCAGGGACAGCTTTTCTTCGGCAGCCTGACGGTCTTTTTCCGATTGGGTGTTGAGGCGCTCGTTTTGGACTTGAAGCGCGTGGTTTTGCTCCAAAAGGGCGGCGTATTCTTGTTTCAGACGGCCTTTTTCGGCTTCCTGTTGCTGTAAAAGGCTGTTTTTGTCGTCGATATTGGCTTTTTCTTGCGTTAGTTGTGTGGAGAGGCGTTCGTTTTGGACTTGCAGCGCATGGTTTTGCTCCAACAGCGTGTCGTAGTCTTGTTTCAGACGGCCTTTTTCCGTTTCTTGTTGTTGCAAAAGCGTATTTTTATCCGCACTCAATGCCTGTTCTTGAACCAGCTGAGTGTTTAGACGTTCGTTGTTGATTTGCAGGTTTTGCGCGCTTTGCTGCCATTTTGCACATTCGTGTTTTAAAGCTTCGGCTTCGGCCTCGCAATCTTGCAGATAGGCAATCTGTTTTTCGGCTGCAGCAAAGCGGTTGCCTGTCTCCTGCAATTCGTCTTGCAATTCCTGCACGGTATGGCGGCTTTGCGCCAAATCCGCCGCAGTTTGAGCCTGAACCTGTTCGGCAAACTCATGCAGGCGGCGGCTTTCGGCCAATTCTTGCAAAACAATAAAGTGTCGGCTTTGGGCTTGGTAGCGTGTTATCAGCCAAGCAAACAGCGTGCCGATAAAAAATGCGGCCGCGCCGGTCAGGATTAGGGTGTTGTTCATACTGGAAATAGTCAATACGCAGAATGTTTCACTATATCATATATTTGCAGTGCATTTTATGGTCGAATATGCGCTAGAAACGTGTGTTTTCTTTAAAAGAAGCTATCAAAGGTATTGGTTTTTACTAAGTGAAGATTTGGGCTGTGAAAAAGATAAATTTATAAAATTTTGAATTTAAAAATATATTTGATTTAGAGTGCAATTTTGCAACAAAAAAGGAGGGATTTTATGGGCGCAGCAAGATACGTTTGTAGTGTGTATGTAATTAAGACATTGGTGTCATTGAAAAAGACATCGGTGTCATTTTCAAAACAAAATATAAATTAACTAAAATCGTCATTATGTATATTTTTTATATTTTATCTTTACGGAAAAGTTGTATTAATTAACGATTGGCGCGGTATGATTCGTCCTGTCGGTAGCGCAGATGCCGGCGGAAAAATGTGTATGTTGTTAAATAACATTTTGTATCTATGAAAAAGGACTACTTAAAATGGCACATTTAATAACGCTTGCTTCCGCTTCTTTAATCGGTATGTCGGGGATACCGGCCTCCGCCCTCGGCGTCACCTATAATATGGAAACGGTAGTACACAAATAATTCAATTATAAACGAATTGATTAAAATACTTCAGAAAACGCAACTTAGGCCGTTTTTCGGCCGACAGACAAGAAAGTGAGACAAACAATGAAAACTTTAATCAAACTGGCAGCCGCCTCTTTAATCGGTATGTCCGGCCTGACCGTCGGTGCAACCAATATCGCCCACAATATGGCTGATGCCGATAAATAAAAAAATACACAACACACCCTAAAATACACAGAAAAGAGTTAAAATGAAAACATTAATCAAATTGGCTGCAGCTTCTTTGATCGGCATGTCCGGTTTGACAGTTGGCGCAACCAAAATCGCAAAAAATATGGCAGAAGCTGCCAATAAATAAACGCAAGTGAAATTAAGCTTGTTTTGGTGATAAAAAAGGCCGTCTGAACATTCAGACGGCCTTTGTATTTGATGGCAAACCGTTTTATTTGCCGATACAGAAGCGCGAGAAAATCACGCCCAGCAAATCGTCGGCGGTAAATTCGCCGGTGATTTCGCTGCACGCGTTTTGGGCGAGGCGCAGGTGTTCGGCGAAAAGCTCGATTTGGTTGTTGTCGCAGAGGGCGGCGTTTTCCAGCTCGGCTTCGGCTTCGTGCAGGGCGTTGAGGTGGCGGCTGCGGGCGAGAAACAGGCTTTCGCTTTCGCCCTGCCAGCCGACTTCCTGCAACAGCGCGTGTTTGAGCAAGTCGAGACCCTCGCCGGTTTTGGCGGACAGGCTGATGACGGTGTCCGCGCCGGTTTGCGCGAGGCTGTCTGAACGGACGGCGATGGGTTCGCCGGTCAGGTCGGCTTTGTTGTGGATTTCGATTTTTTTCAAACCTTCGGGCAGGCTGTTCAAAATAGCTTGGGTTTTGGCGTTCACGCCTTCTCGCGGATCAATCAGAATCAGGGCGACATCGGCTTCGGAGACGGCTTTGCGGCTGCGCTCGATGCCGATTTGTTCGACCACGTCGTCGGTTTCGCGCAGGCCGGCGGTGTCGATGATGTGGACGGGTACGCCGTCGAGGGTGATTTGTTCGCGCACGGTGTCGCGGGTGGTGCCGGCGATGTCGGTTACGATGGCGATGTCGTCGCCAGCCAAGGCGTTGAGCAGGCTGGATTTGCCGACGTTGGGCGCGCCGACGAGGACGACATTCATGCCTTCACGCAAAATCGCGCCTTGTTCCGCGCTGGCAAGTACGGTTTTCAGACGGCCTTGCAGGGCTTGGAGCTTGCCGCGCGCGTCGGCGGCTTCGAGAAAGTCAATGTCTTCTTCGGGAAAGTCCAGCGTGGCTTCGACCAGCATCCGCAGGGTAATAAGGTCGTCCACCAGCTCGTGTATGTGTTGGGAAAACGCGCCTTTGAGCGAACGCAACGCCATGCGTGCGGCGGACTTGCTGGAGGCGTCGATGAGGTCGGCGACACTTTCGGCTTGGGCAAGGTCGAGTTTGTTGTTGAGGAAGGCGCGTTTGGTAAATTCGCCCGGTTCCGCCATGCGCGCGCCCAGTTCGAGGCAGCGCGAGAGCAGCATATCCATCACGACGGGGCCACCGTGCCCCTGCAATTCAATCACGTCTTCGCCGGTAAAGCTGGCGGGGGCGGCGAAGTAGAGCAGAATGCCGTTGTCTATCGGCTGCCCGTCGCCGCCGAGAAAGTCGGTGTAAAGCGCGGTACGCGGTTTGGGCGTTTTGCCACCGCTGAGGGTTTGCGCCAAAGGCAGCAGGTTTTTGCCGGAAAGACGGATCACGCCGACGCCGCCGCGTCCGGGTGCGGTAGCGATGGCGGCGATGGTGGGTTGGGTTGCGGACATGAGAACTCGCGTATAGGTAAATTTAATGTGCGTATTATAGCAAAAGGCCGTCTGAAACTTTGGGTTTCAGACGGCTTTTGGATTAAGATGATTAAACAGCGGCGACGGTAAAGCGTTCAAACAAATGCGCTTTATTTTCCACATCGTCGGCGATGGCGACTGCCAAATCTGCCACGCTGATGCCTGCCGGAATTTCACCGTCCATCAGCAAATCGTCTTTGCCCAAGCGGTATTTGCCGGTTTTGTCTTCGCTGAAACCGCCGGTAACACCCAGTCGTGCAGGAGGGGAAACGAAAGACCAGTTCACGTCGCGGCGCGGCAGGAGTTCTGCCAAAAGATGGCGTGCGGCATTGGCGCCGTCGAAAATTTCTTTCGGGAAGTCAGGCGTATCGATAAGTTGCAAACCGGGTGCCACATACAGGCTGCCTGCGCCGCCGACGATTAAGAGATATGGCACTTGCGCTGCTTTTGCCGCTTCGACAATATTGTTTGCGCCGCGTGTGAAATCCGCGCCGATGTTCGGATTGGTCCAGCCCGGGTTGAAGGCGCTGACTACGGCATCAAAACCGGCCAGTTTGTCGGCAAAATCTGCCGCGTTGACATCTGCGGAGACGGCGGCAACATTTTGCGCTTGGAACACTTTGTCTGTGTTGCGGGCGAAAGCGGTTACTTCATGCCCACGACCTGCCAATTCTTGAACGACTGCGTTGCCGACATAACCTGTTGCACCGATAACTGCGATTTTCATGTTTGACTCCTTGTTGAGGTGTGATTGATTAGATGAGTGCATTGTAAGGCCGTCTGAAACGTTTGATAATCCCTGTTTTGCTGTTATGATTGTGAAGTTAAACTAAACAATTATTTCTAAATGCAAGACATCAAACCCTTACTTGTTTTCGCTACCGTCCTCGAATACGGCAGCATGAACGCCGCTGCTGCCGCGCTGGGCATGACACCGTCGGCGGTCAGCCAGCACATCAACCGCCTCGAAGCCCTGCACGGCATCAAGCTGTTAAACCGCAGTACGCGCAGCCTTGCGCCTACCGATGCCGGCCGCGCCTTGGGCGAATACTGCCGCCGCTTAGCCGCCACGCTTGCCGATACGCGTACCGTTATCGACAACCTCAAAACCGAACCCGTCGGCGAATTGCGCATTTCCCTGACTTCCACCGTCATCGAGTCCCGCGCTTTTCAGACGGCGTTTTCAAGATTGCAAGCCGAGTTCCCAAAAATCCGTCCTATCCTTAATTTCAGCGATACTTTGGACGACCTGCAACACAATCAGACCGACATCGCCATACGCGGCGGCGACCGCGCCTTAGACGATCCCAACCTTGTTGCGCGGCATCTCGTTACCTGGCCGTACACCATTTGCGCCGCGCCCGATTATCTCGACCGCCATCCGACCATTACCCATCCCTCTCAGCTTTATGCGCACCGCTGGCTGCATTTTTTACCTGTACGCACCACCTTGCAAAATGGTGAAGAAAGCTATTTCCTCGATGTCGCCGACAGCATTGCCTGCACGCATCTTGCCGCCGTCCGCGGCCTGACCGAACGCGGTTTCGGTTTGTCTTTGCAAGTGGGCGGCGAAGTGAGGGAGAAAATTGCGCAAGGCCGTCTGAAAGCGGTTTTGCCTGAATGGACATTACCACCGGTCAGCCTTTATTTGGTAACGCCTTATCGTGTGCAGTCTGCCAAAACCGAGGTTGCTGTGCGCATTTTTACCGAGAGTTTTGCCAAGGAAGGGGATTTATGAACGCGGAAAATTGGAGCGTTTACCTGATTTTGTGCGAAAACGGTGCGTTTTATTGCGGTATCAGCAACCGTCCGCAAGAGCGATTTGTGGCACATTTGTCAGGAAAAGGCGCGAAATACACGCGTTTGAACAAGCCTGTCGAGATGCGCATCGTTTCAGACGGCCTCTCCAAAAGCGAAGCGCTGAAACGGGAAATCGGTATTAAGAAATTGACGGCAGAGCAGAAGCGGAGATTGTGGGCGGAAGCTGAAACATTGGCAAAAGGTTAATGACGGCAATGGATTAAATTGTAGTCGGGATATGAATAACCACATAAATAGGTAAGCCTGCTGGTATCTTTTGCATAGCCAAGCGGCAAATGTTTATTAACATGATTCAAAAAGGCCGTCTGAAACCTGATTGGGGTTCAGGCGGCCTTTTGGGGATAAGAGGCGGTTTAATGCTTATGGTATTATCTGGAAAGTTTGTAAAAAGTTGAATTTAAAAAGAAACTTTAAAAATTAAGAGGGTAACTGTTTGAACAATAAAATGAAAATTATTACGCTAAATGACAAATGGGCGTGGATTTCTATCTGAGTAGAGGTGTGGTGTCAATATGTTTTTCCTGTTTTTGTGACAAAATCTGATTTATACCAATATTTATTATAGTGTAGGTCGAAGGTATTAGTTTCTATGCTAAAATTTTTAAGCTGTTTATATAAAACAGTGATTTAAACTAAAACTAAGGAAAGACAGAACATGAACAAATTACTGATTGCCGTAATGATGATGGCTGGTTTGACAGCTTGTTCCCAAGAGGCTAAACAGGAGACTCAAGAGGCTGCTCAAGCCGTTGCATCTGAAGTTAAAAACGAAGTTGCTTCTGCTGCCGATGCTGCTGCGTCTGCTGCTCAAGAAGCTGCCGATAAGGTTGAAGCTGGCGCCAGCAAAGCAGAGGAAGCCGCGAAACCTGAAGAAGCCGCCAAGCCCGAAGAGAAAGCCGAAGCGCCTGCCGCTGAAGCCAAGCCTGCCGAATCCGCCAAAGTGGACGGCAAAGCTGTTTTTGAAGCGAACTGTAAAGCATGCCACAGCGGCTTGATTCCCGGCGCTCCTGCCGTAGGTAAAAAAGAAGACTGGGCGCCTCGCATCAAACAAGGCAAAGACACTCTGCACAAACACGCCCTCGAAGGCTTCAATGCCATGCCTGCCAAAGGCGGTAACGGCAGCCTGAGCGACGATGAAGTAAAAGCCGCAGTTGACTACATGGCCAACGAATCCGGCGCTAAATTCTAAACCGCACCGATTGAAACGCACCTTGCCACAAGGTGCGTTTTTTATGGGTGGGCGGATAAAAGTTGAAATAGTGCCGATAAACAGGCAAAGGCCGTCTGAAACATTTTATTTTGAAGCGCAATCGGCTAAAATCAGGCGAATTATTTTATGCAGGAGCAAACCATGAGCAATCCACACGACAACGTAGATGCCGGCGAAATCGCCAAGTTCAGCCAAATCGCCGACAAATGGTGGGATAAAAACGGCGAATTCAAGCCCCTGCATGACATCAACCCCTTGCGCCTCGACTATATCGACGGCTATGCCGGATTGGCAGGCAAACGCGTGTTGGATGTAGGCTGCGGTGGCGGGATTTTGTCGGAAAGCATGGCCAAACGCGGCGCAGAACACGTGACCGGCATCGATATGGCGGAAAAATCCCTGCAAACCGCCGCTGCCCATGCGGCCAGCCAACATGTTGCCAATATTGATTACCGCTGCATCCGCGTCGAAGACCTCGCCGCCGAGCAGCCGCACAGCTTTGACGTGGTAACGTGTATGGAAATGATGGAACACGTTCCCGATCCGTCCGCCATCGTTCAAGCCTGCGCGAAACTGGTCAAACCCGACGGCATGGTGTTTTTCTCCACCATCAACCGCAATCCCAAATCTTATCTGCATCTGATTGTCGGCGCGGAATATCTGTTGAAATTCGTCCCCAAAGGCACGCACGACTGGAAAAAATTCATCACGCCGGCAGAGCTTGCACGCATGTGCCGCCAAGCCGGATTGGATACCGTCGGCAGCAAGGGCATGACCTACAATTTGTTGAGCGGCCGTTATTCTTTGTGCGATTCGACCGAGGTCAACTACATGGTGGCCTGCCGTCCGGCGTAAGGGTACAAGGATAAAACACACGGGCTTGCCCGATATTTGAAACGATATGTCAAAAACAGCTCGATACAAATATCGGTAAGGTAAATCAGGCCGTCTGAAAAGAAAAAAGGCATGTTCGATACATGCCTTTTTTGTATGTGCAGAGAGGTTGTCGCCCTTATTCCGTCCAAGACGAATACGGATGTTTGCTCAAATACGCATTGGTGAATTTACCGTCTGCCGTGATTTCCTTGCCCAACCAAGACGGTTTGGGGAACTCGGTATCTTCAGACGGCAATTCGATTTCCGCCACAATCAATGGCGCATTGTCGCCAAAATATTCGTCGATTTCATACACAAAGCCTTCAAATTCGACCCGATAGCGGTATTTTTCCATTTTAAACGGGCACATGTCCGCCATCATCGCCTGCGCGTGAGCCAGCGGGATTTCGTATTCAAACTCGCTGCGCGTCATGTCGGAAATATAGCCTTTCAGGGTCAGCCATGCTTGAGAACCGATAATCCGCACACGGATGGTGCGCTCTTTTTCCACGCTCAAATAGCCCTGTTGCAACACCAGCGGCTCGCTTGCCGCTTCACGCCAACTGTCATCCGCCAGCAAAAAGCGGCGTTCGATTTCGATCGTCATGAATTCTTTCCTTATTTACCAAACAGGCCGTCTGAAGATTAAAACGGCTTGAAAACCACCATATAAAGCGCGGCCACCATCATCAATACGGGGAGTTCGTTGAATACCCGATACCAGCGGTGCGAATACACATTGCTGCCGTTTTGAAAACGGCGCAGCAGCAGGCCGCAATAAAGCTGGTAAGCCAAGAGCAGCAAGCCGCACAATAATTTAACCGCCAGCCAGCCGTTGCCCCACCAATTGTTTACAAACCCGATGGCCGCGCCGAATATCAGCGTTCCCCAGCCCAAAGGCGACATAAAGCGGTACAGCCTGCGCGACATATCCGTCAGTCGTATATATTCCACGCTGCCGGGCTCTAATTGCGCCAAATTCACATAAATCCGTGGCAGATAAAACAGTCCGGCAAACCAAGAAATTACAAAAAACACATGCAGCAGCTTAAACCACAAATACATTTCCGACGGCCTCAAAACCTAAAACCATTATTTTATCCGCAATACTGCTTAAGCCAAAACAAAATAGTCAAAACAATCCGATTCAGTGCGCCGCAACAATGTGTTGCAGGCATGATTTTACCCAAAAACCAAATTGTAAATTCTGCAACAATATGCAAGTTGGGATATGCACGATGAAAAAAACTTGTTAGAATCCTATGCTATTTAATTATAAAAACATTATGGACGGAAAACATGAAACAATTCGAAATCAGTAACAGCGTCAGGAAAGAGCTTAGCAACTACCTGAATACGCGCAATCTAAACCTCAAAGCCGCCATGGACAACGAAACAACCAATGGCGAAGTCGCGGCCATCGTTCACGCAGGATTGCCGGCGATGATTCGGAAAATCTATTCTTTGGAAAAAATGAAAACCTTTTTCTGGACGAAAAAAGATTTGATGATGGAATTTATCAATATGCGCTTGGCTGCCGGCGATAAAAAGAGCAAAAACTAATTTTAGCGTTGGGCAGGGGAGACAGGAGTTTGAAATGCGGACTTCTGTTTTCTCGAAAATTTTATTAGGGATAGGGCTTACTTATTGTTCCTAATCAGTTTTGACAACCGAAAGGCCGTCTGAAATTCAAATAATAGGATATGGGAACATGCCCTGTTTTTATGGGCGGCTTGTCTGCATTGGAATAATATTGAGCTTGGCAACTGTTGCGACGTTCCGCACTGGGCGGTTTTATCGGCTGAATGGTTTTATATTTGTTTTGCTGAAAATATTGAATGGATTATAAAAAGGCCGTCTGAAACATTTCAGACGGTCTTTAGCGTTGAATCAGCAATTAAAACGGCGGATTTTCAAATTAAGCCGCGTTGTCGAAACCGCTGTGGCGGAGCAGGGCATCCAGGCTTGGTTCGCGGCCGCGGAAGGCTTTGAAGGATTCGGCTGCGCTGCGCGAACCGCCGACGGCCAGTATTTCTTTCCAGAAGCGGCGGCCGGTTTCGGCAACATCGTCGCTTTCTTCAAAAGCGGCGTAAGCGTCTGCACTCAAAACTTCCGCCCATGCGTAGCTGTAATAGCCTGCGGCGTAGCCGCCGGCGAAGATATGGCTGAAGCTCAAGGCAAAGCGGTTGTATGCCGGCGGTTGGGTCACGGCGACTTCTTGACGCACTTTGTCCAAAATTTGCGGCCATTCTTTCAGACGGCCTTCATCTTCCTGATGGTAGATTTCCATGTCGAAGAGGGCAAATTCCATTTGACGGATGAGGAACATACCGCGTTGGAAGTTTTTGGCGGCGTGCATTTTGTCGAACAGCTCTTTCGGCAATACCGCGCCAGTTTCTTCGTGCGAGGACATTTGCGCCAATACGTCGTATTCCCAAACGAAGTTTTCCATGAATTGGCTGGGCAGCTCGACCGCGTCCCATTCGACGCCGTTGATGCCGGATACGCCCACTTCGTCAACTTGGGTCAACAAGTGGTGCAGGCCGTGGCCGGTTTCATGGAAGAGGGTGATGATTTCGTCGTGGCTCAAACGCGCTTCTTTGTCGCCGACTGGAGGGGTGAAGTTGCAGACGAGGTAGGCGGTCGGCAGTTGCAGCGTACCGTCGGCGAAACGGCGGCGGCCTTTGTAGCCGTCCATCCATGCGCCGCCGCGTTTGCCTTCGCGTGCGTACAAGTCCATGTAAACGCCGCCGATGGTTTGGCCGTCTTGTTTCAGTTCGAAATAGCGCACGTCTTTGTGCCAAACAGGGACGGTTTTTTCAGCCAGCTCGATGCCGTAGAGTTTTTTGATTTGGGCAAACAGGCCTGCCAATACTTTGCTGATAGGGAAGTATTTTTTTACTTCGGTTTCGCTGAAGGCGTATTTGGCTTGGCGCAGTTTTTCGGCGGCGTAGCTCAAATCCCAAGATTGCGGATCTTCGATATTCAGACTCTCGCGTGCAAAGGCTTTGATTTCGGCAAAGTCTTTTTCGGCAAACGGTTTGGCGCGGCGGGCAAGGTCGTGCAGGAAATTCAGAACCTGTTCGGGCGTATCCGCCATTTTGGTTGCCAGCGACAGCTCGGCGTAGTTTTTAAAGCCGAGCAGTTTTGCGGTTTTCAGCGCGTTTGCAAGCGTTTGTTCGACGTTGGCTGTGTTGTCGAATTTGCCTTCGTCAGACAATTCGCTGGCACGGGTAACGTAGGCGCGGTAGATTTGTTCGCGCAGTTCGCGGTTGTCGGCGTATTGGATAACGGCGAGGTAGTGCGGAATCTGCAGGCCGATTTTGTAGCCTGTTTTGCCTTCGCTTTGTGCGGCGGCGGCAAACATGGCGATGGAGTCTTCGGGAATGCCGGCAAGTGGCGCGGCATCGTCAAAGTAAATGCCGAAAGCGTCGGTCGCGTCTTGGACGTTTTGTGCGAATTTGGCACCAAGTTGCGCGCCTTCGGTTTGCAGTTGCGCCAGTTCTGCCTGCTGTTCGGGCGGTAATTCGGCACCGCTGAGGACGAAGTCGCGCAAGTCGTGGTTGAGCTTGGTTTGCTGCGCTTGGGAGAGGGTGTTGAATTCGGCAGAATTTTTGATGATTTTGAAGCGGTTGTACAACTCGATGTCTTGACCGATTTCGGTGAAGAAAATGGTGATTTCAGGCATCAATTCGTTGTATACGGCACGCAGCTCGGGCGTATCGACCACGGAGTTGAGATGGGAAACCACGCTCCAAATGCGGCCGACGCGTTCGGTAATATCGGTTAGTTTTTCGACGGTGTTGGCCCAGTCGGTATGCGTTTGCGCTTTGATGGCGGCGATTTGTTCGCGCGCTTCGGCGATGGCGGTTTGCAGGGCGGGTTTGATGTCTTCGGTTTTAATTTGGTCGAAACGGGGTTCTTCGCCCAAGTGGAGCAGGACGTTGTCGCTCATATGGTTTCTCCTGAATAAGATGGATTCAGACGGCCTTGTGGCCGTCTGAAAAGAAAACGATAGGCGTTATATGGTGGCAGACAGGCAGAATTAAAGTGTCCTGCCTGCCTGTCGGCCAATCTTATTCTGCGCCGCGCGGATTGGCGTGCAACGGTGCAGCCAGTTCGAGGCGCATCGGCGTGCCTTTCGGGGCAAATACGGCATTGGCAATATTGGTTTGCAGGGATTCGGCAAACGAGCCGCGATACACTTTTGCGCCTTGATGGGTCAGGTTAGATTGTACGTCGACGTATACGTCGCCGCCGATTTGACGCCAGAGGTGACAGAAGGTGTAGTCTTCGGACAGATAGCGTTTGCTTTCCGGATCAACCATGCAGTCGAAGAATCGGTAGTGTAGGCCTTTGTCTTCTCTGTTGTAGTCACTGTCGGAGATGTAGTTCAACTCGGGGTAGGCTGCCATCATTTTTTCAAATACGCTGCGCTTGATAACCATAAAGCCGGTTGGCGCATCATGAACTTTCATAAAACCGTCTTCATCGACTTTCAGTACGATTTCACCGTTTTCATTTTTTTCGCTGGTGTTGACGGTATAAGAAGTGTACATGCGCTCGAAGTCGGCTTGTGTCGTGCCGGCCGGAACGCCTTCTTCAGGCCAATTCTCGCGTTTGAGCGGATAAATGCCTGCCACAACGTCTTTATCTGCCAAAAGCAGTCGATAGAATGAATCGGGAGAAAAGCCGATGTCGGAGTCAATCCAGAATAAATGCGTCCATTCTTTGTTTTCTAAGAATGTGGCCACGCAGTTGTTGCGCGCGCGCGTAATCAGGCTTTCGCCGCGCTGCATCATTACTTGAAGCGGCAGGCCGAGGGAGGCGTTGGTGTGGACGATGTTCAGAAGTGAGAGGGTGTAGTTGTGGAAATATTTGCCGTCATGGCTGGGGGTCATGATTACAGGGTACATTTCGGCAAGGGCTGATTCGGGCAACATGACTTTTCCTTATTGTTGATTGTGAACTTCATTATTGTAAGGGATTTGATTGTATCAATAAACAAACCGTACTATTTTGTTTGGTTGATCAGTCGGTATTGCGTGCGTAAGAATTCGTCCAAAACCGCCTGTTGTATTTCCAGCCGTTTGGAAACGGGGGAGGCAAAGCGTACGATGATGTGGTACACCTTGTCATCATGCGGCACGCGGGACACGCGCGGCTGGGCGGCGGGGGTAATAAAGAGTTTTTGCGCTTGAACGTTTTCCAAATGCTGCTTGATGGCAGGGACATAAGGCTCGCACAAGGGCTCAAGAACGTCTTTCAGACGGCCGATGATTTCGTCCGAATCCAAATGAATCGGCACGGGGATTTCCACCGTATGAATTACATAATCGCCCAAAATATTGTCGCGGCGTACGGTATGGCTCAAAAGCAGGCTGTTGGGAAACGAGAGCGTTTTGCCGGAAAGCTGGCCGATCAACGGATTAGGGCCGATTTGCATCATCAGCGTGTTCAGCATATTGATATCGACCACCCGTCCGCGCAGGCCGTTGATTTCGATGTAGTCGCCGATGGAGTATTGTTTGGTTACCGAGCGCAGGATGCTGCCGGACAAACACATAATCAGCTCTTTGGTTGCCACCACAATCGCCGCGGCCACTGCAAACATCGACAAGGCCAAAGTTTGAATCTGCGCCGCCCAAATCATCGCCAGCCCGAGCAGGATCAGCAACATGGTTACGTTGCGGCTGAACACCAGCGAGCGGCGTTTGTTTTCAATGCTCAAATCCGGATGGCTGCGAAAATGCGCCGAGAGCAAGATGCTGCGCCCGGCAATGACGGCCACAATCATCAATACCGACATCAAAGCCGATTTGATGATTTCTTCACTGACAGGCAAAGCGTTTAGCCATTCCTGTATGGTGTTCCACATGATACTGTTTCCTTTCCCTTTTTAGGCCGTCTGAAAACCCACGCGTTCAAAAATTTCTGCCGCACACGCTTCCGATACCGCAAACAAAGTTGCCACGCTGCCCAAAGACCGTTGTGCTGCCACGCTCAAATCGTCGCGGCATACTTCGCCCAGCCACTCAACCGGCCGCACCAGCGACATTTTCTCATCATCCCATTGCGGACAATGCACCGCTCCGCCTGTAATCCTGCCGACCCGATAACGGCGCAAAGCAGGCGAGTAGGTCAGTACGCCATCTCCATCAGCCAATTCGTTGACAAACCGCCACATTTGGGCCGCGCCCGATTGCGCCGTTCTCAATTTCACATCCGGCACGGCCGAACGGTAAATATCCGTCAGCTCCTCACGGCCAAAACCTTTTGCCGCCGCTTCTGCCAGCATGGGCCAAGCCAACGCCGCCACGCCGCGCTCGAAAAATACATCATAAAGCGCACCTTGCGTGCTGCGAACCATATAAAGTCTGGCTTGTTTTCCCATTGCAGTACCTGTTTGTTTGAAGGATTCATCCCTTGGTTTCAATATTACCCGTTACGGCTGAAAAATTCGATATTTTGAATTGTCGGAAGGGTTTGAAGTTCTCGCTGAAAATAAATGAATTATAAATGAAAGGCCGTCTGAAAAAATAAAATAGGCTGATATATCAACAGATGATATATCGTAACAATATATTAATAACTGTAAAATTTTTTACGTTTGTATCAGAAAAAGATAAGATGAAAGAATCAATCGCGAAAGATTGCTATTCACTGAACATTAGGAGAGAAAAAATGACCTGCAAAACCCACGAACATCATGACCACGTTCACGGCACAAACTGCGGACACACTGCCATCAAACACGAAGGCCACGTCGATTATCTGCACGACGGGCACCTGCACCATGAGCACAACGGCCACTACGACGAGCATGCACTGAGCGTCAATGAAACCAACCCTGACGGCTGCCATCCGGTTGACAGCTGCCACGGCCACGTTCACGGCGAAGGTTGCGGCCACGAAGCCGTACCGCACGGCGATCATGTTGACTACATCGTCAACGGCCGTCTGCACCACCAACACGGCGACCATTGCGACGACCACGGTCCGGTTGAAATCGTTAAATAAAACTGTTTTTCAGACGGCCTTTAATATGGGGCTTCTATAGAAAAAGGGGGGGGTATTTTCACTCCCTTTGTTTGGTTTGCCCTATATTTCAAACTGCTGCGGCTTACCGCCTCAAAAACTGTATTAAACCAATGTATTTACTGGGTGCTTGACATTGTTTCGGCATTGTCGCTCCCCTTTGTTGTGGGCTATCTTTCCTTATTGGTCAAAGGCTTTATGCAATAAACTTTTCAGATAACCGTTCTATACAATAAGGTCGTCTGAAAGCCGAATATTGATTTATGTTTTTAAAGCGCTTTTTAAATTAAAGGCCGTCTGAACGTGTAGTTTCAGACGGCCTTTAGTTTTACCAATTCACACGAACTGCCCTGCTGCCGAGCAATGTTTCCAGTTCGTCAAACAAGGCGGTGCTTGGCGTTACCATCCATTTGGGCGCAATTTTCAATTTGCCCGATGCTTTGCCGTTGCTGTACGACAGTTGCAGCGGGATGTGCGACGTGTCGGGCAGGCGGTGGGCGGTGAGGATGGCGGCGAGGCGTTCGATGTCGTGGCCGGGGGCGAGGGCGAGGCTGAGGCTGCGGGCGTAGCGTTCGCGCGCCATTTGCAGGGTCATGACTTGGTTTGCCATGATGCGTAGTCCGTCGCCGCCGCCGTAGTCGTCGCGGCTGACTTTGGATTCGATAATCAGCACTTGGTCGGATTTGAGGTAGTTGGCACAGTTTTCCAGAGTCTGACCGCTGACCATGATTTCAATCTGTCCGCTCAAATCTTCGAGGCTGACGAAGGCGATTTTGCCGCGCTTGCCCATCATGGTGCGCACGGCGGTCACGAATCCGGCGAGGCGCACGCTGTCTTGCGGTTTCAGACGACCTAATTTGGTCGGGGCGATTTGACGGACTTCTTGGGCATATGGACCGAACGGGTGGCCGGAGAGGTAGAAGCCGATGACGGTTTTTTCTTCGGCGAGTTTTTCCGATTCACTCCACATGGGCGCATCGATGAGCTGCACCGGTTCGATGGCGTCTTCCATCATGTCGAAAAGCCCGCCCTGATTGGCGTTGGCGGCTTTTTGGTCGGCGTTGTTCATGGCGAGGTCGATGTTCGCCAAGAGCATGGCGCGGTTGGGTTCGATGCTGTCGAACGCGCCGCCGCGTATCAGGGCTTCGAGGGTGCGGCGGTTCATGTGTTCTTTGCCAACGCGCTCGCAGAAGTCCAAGAGGCCGGTAAACTTGCCGCCGCTTTGCCGCGCGGCGATGATGGATTCGACGGCGGCTTCGCCCGTGCCTTTGATCGCGCCGAGTGCGTAGCGGATTTTCATGTTCGGATACGGCGTGAAGCGGTAGTCGGATTCGTTGATGTCGGGCGGCAGGAACTCGATGCCGTTGGCGCGGCAGTCGTCGTAGAAATGTTTGAGCTGGTCGGTGTTGTCCAATTCAGACGACATGGTTGCCGCCATAAATTCGGCGGGGTAATGGGCTTTGAGCCATGCGGTCTGGTAGGAAATCAGGGCGTAGGCGGCGGCGTGGGATTTGTTGAAACCGTAGCCGGCGAATTTTTCCATGTAGTTGAAGATTTCGTCGGATTTTTCGCGCGAAATGCCTTGTTTCGCCGCGCCTTCGGCGAAGATTTCGCGGTGTTTCACCATTTCTTCAGGTTTTTTCTTACCCATGGCACGACGCAGCAAGTCCGCGCCGCCGAGCGAGTAGCCGCCGATAATCTGCGCCGCCTGCATCACTTGTTCCTGATACACCATAATCCCGTAGGTTGGCGCGAGGATGCCTTCGAGCAGCGGGTGGATGTATTGGAACTCCTGTCCCTTCATACGCGCGACGAAGTCGGGAATGTTATCCATCGGGCCGGGGCGGTAGAGCGATACGAAGGCGATGAGTTCTTCAAACTTGGTCGTATGCGCCGTTTTCAGCATTTTCTTCATGCCGGTCGACTCGAACTGGAAGACGGCGGTGGTGTTCGCATCGCGGAAGATTTGGTAGGCAGCTTGGTCGTCAAGCGGAATCTTGCCGACATCGACGATATCGCCGGTGGTATTTTTGATGTTGTTCTGTGCCATTTCGATAATGGTCAGGTTGCGCAGACCCAAAAAGTCGAATTTCACCAAACCCACGTCTTCCACGTCGCCCTTGTCGTACATGGATACGGGTGAGGCGGATTCGTCCGCCTGATACACAGGGCTGTAATCGGAAATCTTGCCCGGCGCAATCAACACGCCGCCTGCGTGCATACCCAAACCGCGCGTCAGGTCTTCCAGCTTTTTCGCCAGCGTAATCAGTTCGTCCGCTTCTTCCGCTTCGATTAATTCCTGAATTTGCGGCTCGGCCTTCATTGCATCGTCCAGACCCAGAGGTTTGTTGGTTTCCAACGGAATCAGCTTGGACAGTTTGTCGCACAGCATAAACGGCAGCTCCAGCACGCGCCCCACGTCGCGGATGACCGCTTTGGACGACATCGTGCCGAAGGTCACAATTTGGCTTACCGCCTCCGCGCCGTATTTTTCGCGTACATATTCAATCACGCGCCCGCGGTTTGCCTGACAGAAGTCCACGTCAAAGTCGGGCATGGAGACGCGTTCAGGGTTTAAGAAACGCTCGAACAGCAGTGCGTATTTGAGCGGATCAAGGTCGGTAATCTTCAATGAATACGCCACCAGCGAGCCTGCACCCGAACCACGGCCCGGCCCGACCGGACAGCCGTGCGTTTTCGCCCAGTTGATAAAGTCTTGTACGATAAGGAAATAGCCGGGGAATTTCATCTGGATGATGATGTTCAGCTCAAAATCCAAACGTTCCTGATATTCCGGCATTTTTGCCGCGCGTTCCGCTTCGTCGGGATAAAGCTGAACCATGCGTTCCTGCAACCCCTCGTTTGACAGTTTCACCAAATAATCATCCAGCGACAGGCCGTCCGGAGTAGGGAAGAGCGGCAGGAAGTTTTTGCCCAATGTGATGTGCAGATTGCAGCGTTTGGCAATTTCTACCGTGTTTTCCAAGGCTTCGGGCAAGTCGGCGAAACGTTCGGCCATGGTTTCCGGCGGAATGAAAAACTGGCTCGACGTGAAATCGCGCGGACGTTTTTTGTCCGTCAGCACCCAGCCGCCCGCGATGCACACCCGCGCCTCGTGCGCGTTGAAATCATCGCTGCTCATAAACTGGGTCGGATGCGTAGCCACTACCGGCAAACCCAGTTCCTCCGCCAGTTTCACGCTGCCCGAAACGCAGGCTTCCCATTCAGGGCGTTCGGGCAGGCGTTGCAGCTCTAAATAAAACGTATTGGGAAACCACGCCGCATATTTCAACGCCGCCGCACGCGCCGCATCTTCATTGCCGTTCAACAGATTCACGCCCACTTCGCCGTAATGCGCGCCGCTCAAACAAATCAAGCCGCTGTTGTCGCCGTTTTCCAGCCATTCGGGATTGAGTTCCGCATGATGGACATTGCGGTCTTTGCCGACATAGGCCTCCGTCAAAAGCTCGCTCAAGCGCAGATAGCCCGCATCGTTGCGGATAATCAGCATGGCACGAAACGGCTTGTCGGGCGCATTCGGATTGCCTATCCACACGTCCGTCGCGCCGATGGGCTTAATCCCTGCACCGCGGCAGGCTTTATAGAATTTCACCAAGCCGAATTCGTTCATCAAATCGCTGATGCCCAAAGCAGGCAAACCGTATTCCTGCGCTTTGGCAATCAGTTTTTTAATCCGCACCATACCGTCGGTAATCGAAAATTCGGTATGCAGGCGTAGGGGGATGTAGGTCGGCTCGGTCATAGCAAAATCGGCGTGAACAATAAAAGGCATATTGTAGCAGGGTTGGCAGCTAAAGGCCGTCTGAAAACCAAATGTAATGGGTTTGGATAAAGCAAATCAAACAGAAGGGGGCTTTCTTTCAGACGGCCATGTTAAAATATCGCCATTATTGAAAAGGATTGAATGATGGAAGCAACCGTCTATCTTGAAGACAACGAATACATCGCTTTATGCGACCTGTTGAAACTGGCCGGCCTTGCCGAAAGCGGGGGACAGGCAAAAGCGTTTATCGCTGAAGGGCTGGTGTTGCGCAACGGCGAAACTGAAACCCGTAAAACCGCCAAAATACGCGGCGGCGAAGTGATTGAATTTGACGGCGCTCGCTTGGAAATTGTCGATGGATACGACCCTGAAGAATAAAGCCGAAGCCATCTTGGGCGAGCCGCTTTTAGACGAACCTATCCGCCCCGAGTCGTGGGAATGTTGCGGCAGCGAGTGCGGCGATGCCTGTATCCAGACAATGTATTGGGCGGAAAAAGCCCGCTATGATGCACAACGGCGGAAATTGAAAGAAGCAGGTTGGGTAGGCGGCGAAGATGAGGCAAAGGCCGTCTGAAAACGATTGGCTTCAAACAATGCTGCATTAAAGCTAATGCCGTCTGAAAGTTTCAGACGGCATTGGCTTTTTTAAAGTTTAAATTAAGATTTTGTTACCTCGGAAGCGGTTGCATTTTCAGGTGTGTCAGGTGCAGCATCTGCAGGAGCCTGATAATCTGTATTTTGCGATGAAGAGGGCTCGGCATTGTCATAGTTATCATGTTTATGATGCTTATCATGTTTACCAAAGTGTCGTTTGTCTTGATCGTCATCTTGTGCTACTGCCAATACTTTGCCGTTTTGAGCATCAACCAAAGCTTCGTATTCAACGTCGTCTTTCAAGATTTCTACTTTGTAACGGCCGCCCAAATGTTGTTTGTATTTGTAATCGACATCTTTAACGACGCCGCCCACTTCTGCTACCGCTGCTGCGGCTGCTTGCTGGCCGGAAACCTTTGCAAACATACCTTCTTTGAAAGCCATGGTACCTGCCGCACCGGCAACGCCCAAACTTGAAGCAATAATACCGGCGATGATGAGTTTTTTTGAAATAAAAGCGTTAATGCGTTTCATGATTTTCTTTCCTACTGTGTTGTTGAACGATGAATGCATTCTATGCCTCAACAATTAGCTGAATATGAGCAAAACGCTAAGATGTGTAATGGGTTGCAATACTAAAATTAACATTTTAATAATAATGAGGAACGAAGCCGCGTCTTTCAGACGGCCTTGCTGATATGTTGTGATGGCATATTTGGCGCAGATTGTGGTTTGCATGTGAAAACAAAAAAGTGTGATGAAAAAAGGGCATGTGTGAGACATGCCCCCGGATTAAATGGTAAATGCGATGGTGAGAAACCAAATGACGGAATAAGATTTGCGGTTGGTCAACTCATCTCATTCCGCCTTGTTTTACAATCACTCAGACGATGTTTCGCCTGCAAGATTTTCGATTTCTTCGCGATGCGCGTCAAACCATGAGCCGACCACTTGATTGACTTCGTCCATGCCTTGTTTTTTCAGGCTGGAGAATAATTGAACGCTGATTTTTTGGCGTTCGGTGTAGGGTTTGAGTGATTTTTTTACCGCCGCTAAAGTTTTAATTTGGTCATTTTTAGACAGTTTGTCTGCTTTTGACAGCAGGATATGCACAGGGCGGCCGGTGATGTGGAAAAAGTCCAGCATTTGAATGTCTAAAGCCTTGAGCGGATGGCGCGAGTCCATAATCAAAATCAGGCCGATCAGTTGGCGGCGTTGTTGCAGGTAGTCGCCCAAGAGTTTGACCCAGTGCGCACGGATGGCCTCAGGTACTTGCGCGTAGCCGTAGCCGGGCAAGTCGACCATGAAATTGCCGTTTTCCAGTTCAAAGAAATTGATATGTTGGGTGCGCCCCGGTGTTTTGGAAACGTAGGCAAGGCGCACATGATTGGTTAAGGTATTGATGGCACTTGATTTGCCGGCATTGCTTCGGCCGACAAAGGCAATCTCGGCCGGCGTGTCGGGCAGGTCTTTCAGATGGTTGACCGTTGTAAAGAATTTGGCGTTTTGAAAAAGGTTCATCAGTATTTCCTTGCATGGAAACAAAACTGCAACATCATAATTTGTATCGGGCATTTATGTTGCAGCAGTTTGGTAATTTGAGTAGTAATTTAATGTAAACTTGGTATAGAATAGCACGTTTATAGAATTATCGGTTTTAATCGGGAAAATTCCCCGGTATTTGAGTATAAAAAAGGCATTGACGCGGTACGCAATGCTGTAATCAGGAGCACTCCATGAAACGATTGACTTTATTGGCCTTGGTATTGGCTGCCGGCGCGGTTTCCGCTGCCCCTAAAGCAGATGCTGAAAAAGGCAAACAGGTAGCGACTACTATCTGTGCGGCGTGTCACGCAGCCGATGGTAACAGCGGTATCGCAACTTATCCTAAACTGGCAGGTCAGGCTGCGGCCTACACCTACGGTCAAACCATGGCCATCAAAGACGGTACCCGCACCCACGGTGCTGCCGGCGTGATGAAACCGATGGTGATGAACTTGTCCGAACAAGACATCCGCGACGCTGCCGCCTACTACGCCAAACAACAAGGCAAACCGGGCGAAGCCAATCCTAAAGAAAACCCAGAGCTGGGCGCAAAAATCTATCGCGGCGGTCTGAGCGCTAAAAAACTGCCGGCATGTATGTCTTGCCACGGTCCTAGCGGCGCAGGTATCCCTGGCGGCGGTACTGAAATCCAAGCCTATCCTCGTCTGGGTGGCCAACACAAAGCTTACGTTGTCGAGCAAATGAAAGCTTACCAATCCGGCCAACGCAAAAACGCCATCATGGCCGATATTGCCAACCGCCTGAGCGAAGAAGAGTTGAACGCAGTAGCCAACTTCATCCAAGGTTTGCACTAATTTCGTTTTGAAACGAGCTTATTGATACAGGCCGTCTGAAAACCCTTCAGACGGCCTTAGCCAATATATGCCGATAAGCCTGATTGGTTTTTTCAAATAGCGACAGTAAGATTTTGACTACAATATACAGTATTCTTCCTTTCGCATCATAACGTCCATCGCAGCCCGATTGATTGGGTTGTTCAAAGCCGACAGTTGAAACATGAGTAAATCTTCATCATCCGTCCCACTCATCCGCAGACCGTGGTTTGCCTTTTTCAGCTCCATGCGTTTTGCCGTCGCCCTGCTCAGCCTGTTGGGCGTGGCTTCGATTATCGGTACGGTCTTGCAGCAAAACCAGCCACAAGTCGATTATTTGGTGAAATTCGGCCCGTTTTGGTCACAGATTTTCGGCTTTTTGGGCCTGTACGACGTGTACGCCTCGGCGTGGTTCGTTGTCATCATGATGTTTTTGGTGATTTCCACCGGATTGTGCCTGATTCGCAATGTTCCGCCGTTTTTGCGCGAGATTCGTTCCTTCCGTGAAAACGCGAAGGAAAAATCGCTGGCGGCAATGCGCCATTCCATCGTTTTAGACGGACAGGTGACGCCCGAAGTCGCACAACGATATTTGGAAGTGCAGGGCTACGGTTGTAAAACCGTTACGCGTGAAGACGGCTCGGTTTTGGTGGCGGCGAAAAAAGGCGCGATGAACAAATGGGGCTATATCTTTGCCCATGCCGCGCTGATTGTGATTTGTTTGGGCGGTTTGATAGACAGCAATATCCTGCTGAAAATCGGTATGCTCACCGGCCAAGTCGTGCCGGACAATACTGCGGTTTACGCCAAAGACTTTAAGCCCGAAAGCGTGTTGGGAGAATCCAACCTGTCGTTTAGGGGCAATGTCAATATCGCGGAAGGGCAGAGCGCGGACGTGGTGTTTCTGAATGCGGATAACGGCATGCTGGTGCAAGACCTGCCGTTCTCGGTCAAATTAAAGAAATTCCATATCGACTTTTACGATACTGGTATGCCGCGTGATTTTGCCAGCGACTTGGAAGTAACGGACAAGGCAACCGGCAAAGTCAGCGAACACACTATCCGCGTCAACCATCCTTTGACGTTGCACGGTATTACGGTTTATCAGGCAAGTTTTGCCGACGGCGGCTCTGACTTGATGTTTAAAGCGTGGAATCTGGCTGATGCCGACCGTACTCCAGTTAAACTCAAAGCAACGTCTATGCGCGAGTTTCCGCTGGATTTGGGCAAGACTTCTTATAAACTGGAATTTGACCAGTTTACTTCGATGAACGTCGAAGACATGAGCGAGCCGTCTGAAAAAGAGCAAAACCTGAAATCCGCCCTCAACGATGTTCGCTCCGTCCGTCAAGAAGGCAAAAAATACACAAATATCGGCCCGTCTATCGTTTACCGCATCCGCGACAAAGCAGGGCAGGCTGTCGAATATAAAAACTATATGTTGCCGGTAAAACAAGATGAAGACTATTTCTTCATTACCGGCACACGCAGCGGCTTGGCGCAGCAATACCGCTGGTTGCGCATTCCGATGGATAAAAACGGCCAAATCGACACCTTTATGGCTTTGCGCCAATATCTGAAAGACGATGCGGCACGCCGTAAAACCGTTGCCAATGCCGTTAAAGGCGCGCCTGCCGAAATCCGTGAGCAATTCATGGCGGCGGCGGAAAACACTTTGTCGATTTTTGCCAAAGGCGGCTATTTGGCTTTGGACGAATTTGTTACCACCAACATTCCGAAAGAGCAGCAGGAAAAAATGCAGGGCTATTTCTATGAGATGCTCTATGGCGTGATGAATGCCGCTCTGGAAGATACGATCAGCACATATAATCTGCCGGCTTGGCCGCAAGATGAAAAACGCAACCGCTTCCTGCTGCATGCAATGGATGCTTACACCGGTTTGACCGAATATCCCGCGCCGATGCTGTTGCAACTGGAAAGTTTTACCGAAGTACGCTCTTCCGGCCTGCAGATGACCCGTTCGCCGGGCGCATTCTTGGTGTATTTGGGTTCGGTATTGCTGGTGTTGGGTACGGTGTTTATGTTCTATATTCGTGAAAAACGTGCTTGGCTTCTGTTTTCAGACGGCCGTATCCGTTTTGCCATGTCTTCCAGCCGCAACGAACGCGACTTGCAGAAAGAATTTCCGCAACACACACGGCAATTGCAGCAGCTTGCCAAGGATTTGAACCATGAATAACAAACATCAGGCCTTGCCCGAGCATGAGCTTCTGACACATAAATCATTTATCCGAAACCTCAACCTTTTCGACTGGGCGTTCGCGTTGCTGATTGCAGTCGGCGCGTTTATTGCCCAAACCCAGGCCGGTCTGCACATGGACATCTACGAAATGGTAATTTTGTGGGTGAGTGCCGGTATTGCCGTTTTTCTGGGTTGGTTTTTCAAACCGATGCGCTGGTTTATCCCTTTGGGCGTGTGCTTGGCGTATTTGGCCGTTGATTTGTATGGCGGCGACATCAAACGTGCAGACGGCTTCCTGCTCAAATACCTGTTAAGCAGCCAGTCGGCGATTATGTGGCAATGCGCGTTTGTGTTCTTCGCCTTGTTTGCCTATATCGTCGGCGCGATAGCGGCGGTGCGCAAAAATGTGCCGTCCAATACGCTTTTGGGCATGGGTACCGTGTTTGCGTGGGTTTCCGCGGTGGCGGGCTTTGTCGGTTTGCTGGTGCGTTGGCATGAAAGCTATCTGCTGCGTCCCGATGCCGGCCATATTCCGGTTTCCAACCTTTACGAAGTATTTATCTTGTTCTTGGTCATTACGGCGCTGATGTACCTCTATTACGAAGGCCGTTTTGCCGTACAAAAACTGGGCGGCTTCGTCTTCAGCTTTATGGCGATTGTGGTCGGATTTGTCTTGTGGTACAGCGTTTCACGCGAGGCGCATGCCATCCAGCCGCTGATTCCTGCTTTGCAGTCTTGGTGGATGAAAATCCACGTTCCGGCCAACTTTATCGGCTACGGCGCATTCTGTATCGCCGCCATGCTGGGTATTGCCGAACTGCTGGCACTCAGAAAAGAAGATGCAGGCAAAAAATCATGGCTGCCGCAATCTCAAGTCATTGAAGAAGTCATGTACAAAGCGATTGCCGTCGGTTTCCTGTTCTTCACCATCGCCACCATTCTCGGCGCATTGTGGGCGGCCGACGCGTGGGGCCGCTATTGGAGCTGGGACCCGAAAGAAACTTGGGCATTTATCGTTTGGCTGAATTACGCTGTCTGGTTGCATTTGCGACTGGTGGCAGGCTGGCGCGGCAGGGTGTTGGCTTGGTGGGCGGTCATCGGCCTGATCATTACCGCCTTTGCCTTTATCGGTGTGAATATGTTCTTAAGCGGTCTGCATTCTTACGGCACTTTGTAAGCAGCTATCCCACACTTTATTTCAGACGGCCTTTTTCCGTTTTCGGAGAAAACGCCGTCTGAATCGTTTTTAATCATTTTTTCAGACGGCCTCAAACCATGTTGGTATTAGGAATTGAATCATCTTGCGACGAAACCGGCGTTGCGCTCTACGATACCGAGCGCGGCCTGTTGGCGCATCATTTGCACACACAAATGGCGATGCACGCCGAATACGGCGGTGTTGTCCCCGAGTTGGCCAGCCGCGACCATATCCGCCGTGTCGTACCGTTGACGCAAGGTTGCTTGAAAGAAGCAGGCGTAGGCTATGCTGATATTGACGCGGTTGCTTTTACGCAAGGCCCGGGCTTGGGTGGCGCATTGCTGGCCGGTTCAGGCTTCGCCAACGCTTTGGCGTTTGCCATCGGCAAGCCTGTTATTCCCGTCCACCATCTTGAAGGCCATTTGCTCTCGCCTTTGTTGGCAGACAATAAGCCTGAATTTCCATTTGTCGCTTTGCTGGTGTCGGGCGGACATACGCAATTTATGGCTGTACGCGGTATCGGCGATTACACCTTGCTGGGTGAGAGCGTAGACGATGCGGCAGGCGAGGCGTTTGATAAAACGGCCAAGCTTTTGGGTTTACCTTATCCCGGCGGTGCCAAATTGTCCGAGCTGGCCAAACTCGGCACACCTGATACTTTCACGTTCCCACGCCCCATGCTCCATTCGCACGATTTGCAGATGAGCTTTTCCGGTTTGAAAACCGCCGTTTTAACCGCTGTCGAAAAAGTCCGTGCCGAAACCGGCAGCGATGAAATTCCGGAACAAACACGAAACGACATTTGCCGCGCTTTCCAAGATGCGGTAGTCGATGTGTTGGCGGCCAAAGCCAAAAAAGCGTTGTTGGATACCGGCTTCAGAACTTTGGTAGTTGCCGGCGGTGTGGGTGCAAACTGGAAACTGCGTGATGAATTTTCGCGCTTAACCGTCAAAGTGCCGTCTGAAAAGGGCAAACCCAAGCCGCAGGAAGAAAAAATCAATGTTTATTTCCCGCCGATGGCATATTGCACCGACAACGGCGCAATGATTGCCTTTGCCGGCGCGATGCGTCTTGCCGAGCGTCAGGCTGTCGGTGCATTCAATGTCAAGCCGCGCTGGCCGCTGTCGGATATTGTGAAACAGGGCTGATGTATTAGACTGCTTCGATGCAATGAAAGGCCGTCTGAAATGACGAATTTATCTAAAGGTTTGCTGGCGGCCATAACGTCCAATGCATTGTTTGCTATGCTGTTTCTGTACGGCGTATGGATGCAGCCGATGAGCGGCACGGAAATTTTTGCGTGGCGTATGGTGGCGATGCTGTCGGCTTTATGCGTGCTGATGACAATGGTCAACGGTTGGCAGGCTGCGGCGCGGTTTGCGAACAATATCGGCCGTGATTGGAAGCGGTGGCTGTTGATTGTATTGCCGACGCCGATATTTGCCAGCCAGTTGTGGCTGTTTGTCTGGGGGCCGGTCAACGGCGAAGGCGTAAACGTGGCGATGGGCTATTTTCTGTTCCCATTGTCTATGATGCTGGGCGGACGGATTTGGTTTAAAGAGCGTTTAAACCGATTGCAGACGGTTGCCATTGCATTGGCATGTGCAGGCGTAGCATGTGAATTGGTACGGTCGGGTGCGTTTTCGTGGACGACTGTATGGGTGTTTGGTACTTATCCGTTTTATTATTTGTTGCGCCGAAAACTGGGTGTGCCTTCTTTAATCGGATTGACGTTTGATTTGTTGATGATTACGCCATTTGCGTTGGCGTATATTATATTTGCAACGGATACGCCGGCGATGATAGCGGCCAAACCGGTTTTAATCTTCTTTATTGTGTTGCTGGGCTTCAATAGCGCAATATCCATGCATTTGAATTTGAAGGCAAATCAGTTGCTGCCGGTTGCAGTGTTCGGTATGTTGAGCTATTTGGAACCTGTGTTGCTCTTTATCGTGTCGATTGTGTGGCTGGGCGAGCCGGTACAAAAAGGTGCATTGATCGGCTATGGCCTGATTTGGTCGGGATTGTGCGTGATGATAGCCAATGGCTTGTTGGGAATGAAGAAAGAAAAGAAATTGGCTAAAGCTTGATGATAGATTAAGGCCGTCTGAAAACTGAGTTGAACAATATTTTCAGACGGCCTTTGATATTGAAAGGGACGTATCGGATGCGTCCCTTTTGTTTTACCAGCTTTGGGCAATACGGTCGGCTTCTTGCAGGCGTTCGACTGTGCCGACGTCCAACCAAAGGCCGTTGTGGTGTTCGCCGCTGATTTTGCTTTGACTCATGGCCTGACGCAACAGGGGGGCAAGTTTGGCAGCTTGGTGCGCCGGGGTATCTTTGAAAAGCGCGGGATGATAGACACCTACGCCGCTGAAAGTCAGGGCTTGACCGTCTGCGGATGAGGCGGATACTAGGCCGTCTGAAAGCAGGCCGAAGTCGCCTTCGGGATGGTGTGGCGGATTGTCCACCAGCCACAAATGGGCGAGAAGGTTGTGTTCCTGCATACGCTTGGCAGCCAGTCCTGCAGCTTGGAAATCAATGTCGGTCAATACGTCGCCATTGACGACCAAAAACGGTTCGTCGCCCAAAAGAGGCAGGGCTGTGGCAATGCCACCGGCAGTTTCCAGGCCTCCGGCGCGCTCTGGAGAATAGGCAATGCGCACGCCGTAGTCCGAACCGTCTTTTAAGGTGTCTTCGATTTGTTGGCCAAGCCAGGCATGGTTGATGACGATTTCAGTGAAGCCGGCCTGTTGCAGGCGGCGTAAGTGCCAACCAATAAGCGGCGTGCCTGCTACTTCGAGTAAGGGTTTGGGCGTGTGGTCGGTCAGGGGGCGCATGCGTTCGCCGCGACCGGCGGCCAGTATCATTGCTTTCATGGGTGTGCCTATAATGTGTGAAACAGAAAAGGTCTCAGGCCGTCTGAAACATCAGTTTCATTTTTCAGACGGCCTGAGACCTTTATTTATGCCAAAGATTTGAATTGCCTACGGAAATACAGCAATGCCGGTGCTTGCGTGTTGGTATTGCGGATTTCGTTGAGCTGAACGAAAAAGACGTAATGCGTGCCGATTTCGCGCTGATCGACAATACTGCCGTGCAGGTGCGCCAGCGCACCTTCAACCTCGAGCTGTCCGGTTTGCCCTCTATGCCAAATATGGTATTCGAAACGTTCTTCGGGCGAGAGGTCGGTCAGTCCGGCAAAGTGTTCGGCGATATCCTGCTGGCTGTCATTGAGCGTGTTGATGCACAAATCATGGTTGCCTTGCAGGATGGGAATGATGGCGGATTGGCGGTTGATGCACAGCATGACCGTCGGTGGCTCGTCGGTAACGGCAGTGACGGCAGTCATGGTAATGCCATAGCGTCCTGCTTCGCCGTCTGTCGTAATAACATGCACGCCGGCGGCACAGGAGGCCATGGCATCTCGAAATAATCTCTTGAGTGTGTGTGTTGAGTCTGTCATCCGGCTTTCTTTATTTTAATGCCTGTTCGATTTTTGCCAGCTCTGCCAAGAGTTCTTTGAGTTGTGCCATTTTTTCTTTGGATAGAACTTTTTCAATCGCATCGTAGCGTTCGTCAACCAATGCACCGATGGATTCATAGAGTTTCTCACCTTCAGGCGTCAGTTTCAGGTAGACACGGCGTTGGTCGTTGGAAGGCTTCAGGCGGACGGCCAAACCTGCTTTTTCCAAGCGGGTCAGAATGCCGGTCAGACTGGGGCGAAGGATGCAGGCCTGATTGGCCAAATCTTGAAAGTCGAGTGTGCCGTTTTCCGCTAAGAGCCGGATGATACGCCATTGCTGGTCGGTAATATTGGCTTGGTTCAGAATAGGGCGGAATTGGGTCATCAATGCTTCCCGCGCCTGAATCAGACCGATATTGATAGATGCATGTTTAGATTGGTTGGGCATTACTAAGTCTCCGGTGTTATCAAAAATCAAACCGTTGAAGCGTGAGGTAGATTGATAAAGGCGAATATTGCTGTTTTAAGGCTGCCGTCGGCAGCCGGGTCATGGGAACAAAAGCATCACTGCCACAATATTAGATGAAGATCTCTAACAGTTTGTTTTGATAATAATGTTTCCAATTGTTCTTATGGTTATATCTTAGTCTATTTTCTTTATAATCTCAACAAAATCATATGTTATTGGGAAAGAGATAGTTTATTTATTTATGAAATGGAATTGGTTGAATATATTCAGGTGAAATTATTCTTTAGATTCTCTATTTTTAGTGGATTTTCAATGAATTTAGCTGAAGATATTTGCCAAGTAAATTCTGATTTTTAAGCCGATATAACTGGAAAGTCCGGATGTGTGATGAATCATTTTGCCATCTTTTAATATGATAATGGTCGGCGTGACGGCTATGTTCCATTTTTGAGCCATCAGGCCGTCTGAATCGTTGAAGTTTGGAAAGGATAGATTGTTTTGTTGCATATGATGGGCAATGTCCGCGTCGCTTCCGGAGCGCAAGGCTACGCCCAGTGTTGGGATATTGTCTTGGTGCAGCTTTTCTATGGTGGACGATGTGTATGAACAAATACGACACCAGCTGCCCCAAAAATAAACGATGGCAACCCGATTTTGGCTGAAGGATTGGAGAGAGGTGGTTTGCCCATCGGTTAAAGTGATGGTTTGTGCTGCTGATTGTAAGGGTTGGTCAGGCTTGCGCACCCAGTCGACAATCAGGGATAAGAAGATGAAGATAATCACAGCCTGAAGCAATGATTTGGCGTAGTGGATCAGGGTTTTCATCATATATTGCGGGATATTGGATTATTGTTTTATAAATGAAAAAAAGCCTTGCAGAGCAAGGCTTTTTGATTCGATTCTGAAAACGTATTAACGTTTGGAGAATTGTTTTGCGCGACGTGCTTTGCGCAAACCTGGTTTTTTACGTTCAACTTCACGAGCATCGCGAGTAACGAAGCCTGCTTGAGACAGAGCTGGTTTCAGGGCTGCGTCGAAGTCGATCAGGGCGCGGGTGATGCCGTGACGGATAGCGCCGGATTGGCCGGTTTCGCCACCACCGGTTACGTTAACTTTGATGTCGAAAGATTCGGCATTTTCAGTCAGAACCAGAGGTTGACGTACAACCATGCGGCTGGTTTCACGTGCGAAGAATTCGTCAACGGGACGGCCGTTTACGATGATTTGGCCGGTACCTTTAGTCAAGAATACACGAGCCACTGAACTTTTGCGGCGGCCTGTGCCGTAGTAGTATTTACCGTTCATGTCGTGTCCTTATTATTTCAGTTCCAAAACTTTAGGTTGTTGTGCAGCGTGGCCGTGTTCGGCGCCGGCGTACACTTTCAGTTTTTTGATCATGGCGTAGCCCAGAGGACCTTTAGGCAACATGCCTTTTACGGCTTGTTCCAAAGCGCGGCCTGGGAATTGCTCTTGCATTTCGCGGAAAGTACGCTCGTAGATGCCGCCTGGGAAACCAGAGTGACGGAAGTATTTTTTGTCTTCGAATTTAGTACCGGTCACGCGCAGTTTGTCTGCGTTGATGACGATGATGTAATCGCCGGTATCAACGTGAGGGGTGTATTCGGGTTTGTGTTTGCCGCGCAGACGGTGTGCGACTTCGGCTGCGACACGACCCAGAACTTTGTCTTCTGCGTCAATGACGAACCATTCGCGCTTCACCTCGTGGGGTTTTGCAGAGAAGGTTTTCATGGTTGGAATCCAGATATATATAGAAAGTTATGGATTTTAAAGAGGAGATTGGCTTTTGTCAATCTTAATTGAGTGTGTTTGATGCATGAATATGCGGTTTTTTCAGACGGCCGGAAATCTTTACGAAAGTCTTTACTTAGAAAGGGAAAAGCCACACCTGTCGGTATGGCTTTTTTAGGGAATCCCCACGAGTGCCGTTTAGGCTGAATCCGCTTGAACCTTGCTAACAAGGCGGTCACCTCGGGTAGTTTCGGGTGCGTCCGATAAACGGACACTCGCGCCCACTACAGCTCCCGGCAACCTAAAGCGAACGTATTGGTTCAAAGGAATATATGCCTTCGCGAACACCGCAGGGAAAAGGGGGAAATCAGTTTTGTTCCAAGCGCGCCAGTGCTTTTTGGCACGCGTTGTTCATGTCGGTTATTTTACGCTCAAATTCACCGATTGCCAAATCGTCGTTGAGGGTGGTTTTCAAGAGGTCGTGTACGACGTTGAGGGCTGCCATGACGACGATTTTGTCCGTGCCGACGATGCGGCCGCTTTCTTTAATCGCGTCGCTTTTTTTGTTGAGCATTTCAACGGCTTGCAGGAGGGTGGCTTTTTCTTCACTCGGCGTGTTGATGGTGAAGTTGACATTCATGATGTCGAGATTGACTTGTTCGATACTCACGGGGCGTCCTTTTATTGTTGTGGTTCTTGGGGCAGTCGGGCAATGAGGCTGCGGATTTGGTCTGCACTTTGGGCCAGCGCGTTGCGGTAGTTTTCTTTTTCGGCAGTCAGGTTGTCAATTTTGCTTTGCAGGTCTTCTTTGAGTTTGCCGACTTGAACCAGCAAGGCTTCGCTGAGTTCGTCAATGGCCGCGTCGTGTTGGCGTTTTTGTTGCTCTTGTTCGAGTTTGAGTCTGTCGATTTCTTCGTTGAGGCGGCGGTTTTCTGAAACCAGCGTTTCAAATTTTTGGACAAGTTGGTAAACGTTGATTTCCAGATTGTTCAGTGATTGGTTCATGTGTTTCCCTTCAGACGGCCTTATGGCCGTCATATTGTGCGTCAGGCCGTCTGAATGGCAGACGGCGCGATAGTTTATTCGAAGCGCGCGCTTCGTTCCATCAGTCGTTCAACGACTTGCTGCGGGGTCATTTCTTTGCGGATGAGTTGCAGCAGGGTTTGAGTGATGGGCATATCGATTTGGTATTTGGCAGCGGTGTTGAAGACTTCTTCAATGGTGCTGACACCTTCGGAAACGTGGCCGATTTCGACAAGCACTTGATGCAACTCTTTGCCTTCTGCGAGACCGAGGCCGACACGGCGGTTGCGCGAGAGTGCGCCGGTACAGGTCAGGATAAGGTCGCCGATGCCTGCCAAGCCCATCATGGTTTTGGGTTGCGCGCCCATGGCGATGGCAAGGCGGGTGATTTCGGCAAGGCCGCGTGTTACTAAGGCTGCGCGTGCATTGAGGCCGTATTCGAGGCCGTCTGAAAGGCCGGTGGCAATCGCCATGACGTTTTTAACGGCACCACCCACAGCGACGCCGATGACGTCGGTGCTGCCGTACAGGCGCATTACGTTGGTGTTCAGTTGGGCAGTGGTTTCTTCCACCCAGTCTTTGTTTTCGGAAGCAAGTACGATGGCGCAAGGCAGTTGGGCTGCAAGTTCTTGGGCAAAGCTCGGACCTGAGAGAACGCCGATTTTTTTATTGTTAGGCAGGACTTCTTTCAGTACTTGGAAAGTCAGAAGGCCGGTATCTTGTTCAAAACCTTTGCAGGCGGCGAGAACGGGAATATCGGCGGCGTTATGCTGTTTGAGCAGCTCGGCGCTGCTTCTGAGGCCGGCTACGGAGGTAACGATCAGGGCAAGTTGGCTGTCTTTCAGCGCTTCGCCCAAATCGGCGTGAACGGTCAGGGACTCAGAGAAAGGGAAGCCGGGCAGGCCGCGTTTGTTTTCGCGATCTGCTTGCAGGGTGCGGATTTGGTCGGGATTGCGTGTCCAAAGGGCAACTTCATTGTTGTGGTGCGCAAAGTGCAACGCGAGAGCTGTACCCCACGAACCTGCGCCGATGACGGTAATTTTCATGTTTCTCTTCCATATGGGAACGGGGCTTACTTTAAAACAAACGGCTTTGGGGTGCAAGGGCAGCGTTTGTGAAAAATATTTTGTGCCGTTTAAAAAGCCTTAGGCCGTCTGAAAGTTCAGACGGCCTACTTCGGTTTATGATTTATTGTTACCGGAATGGTAGGCATCGTAGGCGTAGTAGTCGTAGCTGTTGTTGGCTTCGCGCTTCATGCCGTTGAGGACGACACCTTTGATGTTGATGTGGTTTTGTTTGAGGCGTTCAACGCTGGCCTCAAGCTCTCGTGCACGCGTATGTGCATAACGGCTGATCATCAGGACGGTGCCTGCATGTTGGCCGATGATGACGGCGTCGGTCACGGCCAATACGGGCGGCGTGTCCAAGATGACGTAGTCGTAGCGTTGGCTAGCGTTGGCAAGCAACTCGTTGAAACGGTTGTCCATCAAAAGCTCAGACGGATTGCTAGGATAGCTGCCGCTGCTGATGAGGTGGAGGTTTTCAATGCCGGTTTCTTGTACGGCTTTGGCTGGAGCCGCTTTGCTGTTGAGGATGTCAGACAAGCCGAACTCGGGGGTAAGGCCGAAGAGTCGGTCAAGGTAGCCTTTGCGCATATCGGTATCGATAAGCAGAACGCGTTTGCCTGACTGCGCCATTACGGTGGCAAGGTTGGCGGAGATAAAGGATTTACCTGCTTCAGGCGCGGCACCGGTAATCATGAGGACGTTGTTAGGTGCGTCCAGCATGGAGAAGTAGATATTGGTGCGCAGGGCGCGGATGGCTTCGACGGCCGTGTCGGCGCGGTCTTCGCTGGCCAGCAGATAGTTGGAACGGCCGCCGGTTTTCTTGAATTTGCTTTTGAAGAAGTCGCGTTTTTGCTGGGTTTTGGAGTGCGGAATAAGAGCGACGACTTCCAAATTGAGGTTTTCGATTTCTTCGGATGAAGTAATGCCGTTTTTCATGCGGTTGCGAATCATCAGCCACAAAGCGGTCAATGAACCTGCGGCAAGTGCGCTCAGGAGTGTGATGACAGCTTTGCGCGGGGCAACGGGGTTTTCAGGGACATAGGCATAATCGACGATGCGGACATTACCTTGCGCACTGGCTTTCATGATGTTGAGTTCTTGTTGTTTGCTCAACAGTTGGACGTAGGTAGCCTGGTTGGTTTCTACGTCGCGGGTCAGGCGGATAACTTCTTGTTGGGTATTCGGCAACTCAGCAATTTGTTGGTTGATTTTGTTTTTAGCACGCTCGAGAACGGCAAGTTTGTCCAATACGGCTTTATAGGAAGGGTGTTCCGGCGTGTATAGCTCGGCCAAGCCTGCTTCTTCGGTTTTGAGCAGGGTAATTTGGGTTTCGATGCCGGTCAGGCTTTCCAATGCGCCTTTGGACTCGAGCGGAATGTCGAGGGAGCCTGATTGTTGGCGGTAGGCATTGAGTTTGTTTTCAGCGTCTTGCAAGGTTTCTTTCAAGCGTGGCAATTCTTCGCTGATGAAGGCCAAACCGCTGGATGCAACTTGGACGTCGCGTTCGCGGTTTTGCGCAACGTAGTTGTCGGCAATGCTGTTGAGGATGACACTGGTACGTTTAGGGTCAGTGCCGGTAAAGGTAAGGTTGATGATGGGGCTGGTTTTACCTTTGCTGATGACCGCCAGTTTGTTTTGGATGTTTTCGATGGCGCTGATGCGCGAGAACTTGGTCAACGCAAATTCTTGACCCGGATTGGCTAAGATTTGATCGATTTTGAGGGTGGTTTGATTGTTGATTTTCAGAGGTACGCCGACCTTGCCTTCTACAATGCGTTTGTCAGGCAGGGTAAGGGTATAGGCTTTGTTGCTCTTGGCGGTCAGCGTGAAGGTTTTGTTGAACCATTCGTCTTGTACGGTAAAGCTGCCGACGGTCAGTTTGGGATCAGGGTCGCCGCTGACGTTGTGCATCAGGCTGCCGATAACGGGTGTGTATTTGGCTTTGACTTCTTGGTCAAGCTGAAGGTCGTCAACGGTTTTACCCAGT
Organism: Neisseria sp. P0020.S003; assembly: GCF_051957095.1. NCBI lineage: Bacteria > Pseudomonadati > Pseudomonadota > Betaproteobacteria > Neisseriales > Neisseriaceae > Neisseria > Neisseria sp. P0020.S003. The sequence goes on from NZ_JBQCWU010000001.1 coordinate 92,600, forward strand.
ACCAAGCGTGATTGAACCAGCTCGACTTCTGCTTCAGACGGCGTGGTTTGGTTGTTGAAGATGCTGTTGATTTCGGTCAGGATTTGGTTTTGTCGCGTTTCAATTTCCAGCATGGCGTCGGCACGGTATTGCGGAGTGGATGCCAGGCTGAAGGCTGCGCCAAGAATGCCGCCTGCAAGCAGGGCGGCGAGGATTTTGTATTTATTTGTCCAAATTACGCGCAGCTGTTGGCCGAAGTCGATTTCGTCGTTGTCTGCGCTGTAAGGTGTGTAGGTCGTTTTTTTCATTGCTTGCTTTCTTGTTCATGCCGGTTTTATACCGGTTGAGTTTTTCCGTTTAGTTTGGTTTTCCAAGTGTCTGCGGCAGCATTGAGCTGTTCAAAAACGGCTTCAAACATTTCGCTGCTTTGTTTGTATGGGTCAGGTATGGTTTTTTTAGGCAACCATTGGGCAAACAGCATGGTTTTGCTGCGTGCCGGCGGATGGATGTCGGCCACCATGTCGATTTGACTGGGCTCCATGACGAGAATCAAATCGGCCTGTTCGCACATCTGGGCGGTCAGTTGGCGTGGCGTATGGCCTGCAACGATGACGCCGTGTTTGAGTGCGGTTTTAATGGCCTGGAAATCGGCATCCTTACCTGCCAGTGCTTTTATGCCGGCGCTGCTGATTTGATGGCCGGGTAGTTTTTTCTGCATGATCTGCTCTGCAGTGGGGGAGCGGCAGATGTTGCCTAGGCAGACGATGAGTATGTTGTGGTACATGATATTGTTTTCGGTTTATGGTCTGAAAAAAAACGTGAGTCAGACTATAAGATACTGCTTTTCCGTTTGTGCGGTGTGTACGGCTTTTGTATGCCGTTTATGTAATTAGCTTGGATTGTGCGTGATTTTGTATCCTGCTGTCAAACAAGGGTCTGACAGCAGGAACCACTGTTTATCTAAACGTATTGTCGAGGGTGTTGACGTTGCTGATGGAGTTGGTAATTTGTGACATTACGCGGTTCCAACGGGTAACCGGGGCAGCGGTAACGTAAACGGTATCTTCCGAACGCAGTTTGAATTCGCTGCCCAATGCGTAAGAAGTCGCATCTTTCAGGTTGAGCTGATAGATGTGGATAGGTTTGGCCGCGTCTTCTGGTGCGCGGCGGATTACGAATACGCCGGTTGCGTCAGCATAGTTTTGGTTCATACCGCCGACTTCTCCGAGCGCTTGGGTCAGGTTGAGGCCGTGATTGCCGATCGGCAGTGTGGCTTGTTTGCCGACTTCGCCCATGATGTAGATTTTGTTGTTGCTGCTGTTAGGAACGTAAACGATGTCGCCATGGCTGAGGAGATGGTTTTGCGACATATCGCCGTATTGCAGCATGTCTTGCAGGGAGATGGTGCGGTCGACGCCGTTGTGCGTCCATTTGATGTGTTGGGTGTCGGCACTTTGGGTAACGCCGCCTGCTTGGTTGATGGCATCCAAAATGGTCATCGGGATATTGGTAATCGGCAGTTGACCTGCTTGGTTGATGGCACCGGATACTGAAATGCGTTGCGAACGGAATTCGGTAACGTTGATGGCTACTTGAGGGTTTTTGATGTAGCGTTTCAGAAGGTTGGTCAGGGTGTTTTGCAATTCGTCCAAAGTTTTGTCTTTGGCTTGAATTTTGCCTGCCAGCGGGTAAGTAATATAACCGCCCTCATCTACCCAGGCCCCGCGGCTGACTTGGTTGGTTTGCGGGTTGCTTTGCTGGATAGGGGAGTTAAGGTCGGAGTGCGCCCAAACCATGATATTGAGGACGTCGCCGCTGCCGATGCGGTAGCGGTAAGCGCTTTTGCTTTGCTCCAAACCTTGGTTGTTTTGGGAAAGTACAGGCGGCTTACGCATTTTTTCAATCAGGTTGGGCGTGATGGGGTAAACGGCAACGCGGCTGTCGAGGTTGGTGTCGGCTGCGGTGTCGGTATCGGTGTAAACAATGGTTTTGGTTCTGGTTTTGATGGTTGAACCAGGAATGACTGTCGTGCTGTTACAGGCAGTCAGTGCGAATAGAGTAAGCAGGGAGAGCGTTTTTTTCATGTAGTAGTCCTTGCGGGATGGTGTCCGGGCCGTCTGAAAATGTTCAGACGGCCTTATTGTTTTGTTGCCAAACCAAGTCGCAGATACCGTCTTTGGGTACGAAGCCTGTCGGTGCGCACAACAAAAGCTGGCGCAGGCTGTTTTGGTCACTTTGGAGGCAAGCGGTTTGGAGTTCCGACAGTATGTCAGATAATTGCGTCCATGGAAGCATTACTTCACTGGCGGTCATAATACGGGGATGAGTGGTTTTTTGTACCTCGTCGCCAATGAGCAGTTCTTCATAAAGTTTCTCGCCCGGGCGCAGGCCGGTAATCTTGATTTCGATGTCGCCGTGAGGGTGCTGCTCGTCTTTGACTTTGAGGCCGCTGAGGACAATCATTTGACGGGCAAGGTCGATGATTTTGACGGATTCGCCCATGTCGAGGACGAATACGTCGCCGCCTTTACCCATTGCGCCGGCTTGGATAACCAGTTGCGCTGCTTCGGGAATGGTCATGAAGTAGCGGGTAATGTCTTGGTGGGTCAGGGTAATCGGGCCGCCTTCGGCAATTTGTTTTTCAAATACAGGGACAACGGAGCCGGACGAACCCAATACATTGCCGAAACGCACCATGCAGAAGCGTGTTTTTTGTTCCGGTTCGACGGCAAGGGCTTGCAGGCAGAGTTCGGCCATGCGTTTGCTGGCGCCCATAGTGTTGGTCGGTCGGACGGCTTTGTCAGTGGAAATCAAAACAAAGGTGGAAACGCCCGCATCTACGGCGGCCTGCGCGCAGCAGAGTGTGCCGAACACGTTGTTTTGAATGCCTTCGATGGTGTTAAACTCAACCATAGGGACGTGTTTATAGGCTGCGGCATGATAGACGGTGTCGACGTGATAGGCCTTCATGATGCTGCTAAGGCGTTCTTTGTTTTGAACCGAGCCCAAAAGCGGTACGACTTCGACTTGGCTGCCTTGCGCGGCTTGGGTTTCGCGCAATTCTTTGTCTATGCTGTACAGGGCAAATTCGGACAATTCAAACAACAGCAGTTTGGTCGGACGGCAGTTGAGAATCTGACGGCAAAGTTCGGAGCCGATAGAACCGCCTGCGCCGGTCACCATCACGACTTTGTCGCTGATGTCGGCGCTCATCAATTCAGGGCGCGGTGCCACAGGGGCGCGGCCGAGCAAATCGACCACAGAGATTTTTTTCAATGAGCTGACGTTGATTTTGCCGTCGACCAAATCTTTCATGCCCGGAATGGTCAGGACTTCGCATTTGTATGCTTCGAGGCGGCGGATGATGTCTTTGCGTTCTTCCGGCGTAGAACTTGGAATCGCCAGCAGAATTTTGCGGACGCCGTAGCGGCTGATCAGCATCGGGATTTCATTGGGGTTGTAGACGGCAAGATCATAGATGACGGTACGTTGGATTTTTGGGTTGTCATCGACAAAGGCAATGGCTGAGTATTCGTTAACCTGTTTGATGGCTTCCAACAACTGGCGGCCGGATTGGCCTGCGCCATAGATGATGACGGGGGTCATCTGTTTGCGGTGATGGTCGGTCAGAATCGCACGCAGGATCATGCGCGAGCTGATGACGCCGACCACCAAGACCAAGAAATAGACGATGGGCAGGGCAAGGTGCAGTTTTTGTTCAAAAATCAGGGTGGTCAGGCAGAACAAGACCGCTGAAATGATGCTGCCGAATGCGGCGGCGGTCAGGACGCGGATGCTGACGAAGCGCGTGACGGCGCGATAGAGGCCGATACGGATGAAAAGGATGATGGTCAGCACAGCGGTGCTACCAAAAGCCAGCCAGTTGGCGATGCTCAACCATTCGTCGGAATATTGTACTTTGAGGCTTTGAGCAAACCAAAACGCCACGAATATCATCAAGATATCGTGAATGACGAAGAAGGCTTTTTTAAGGTTGCGCGGCAGAGCCAGCAGGGTTTCCAAGTTCATTTTATATTTCTTGTGTCTGAGTGTTGTAATGTGGCTTGGTACGGATTGTTTGAAGCAGGCTGTTTTATTTTTCAGACGGCCTGAAGTTGCAGGCCGTCTGAAAATGATTATGCCGTGGCTTCAGTCAATACGGCTTCGATGTTTTCTTTGCAGAACGCAATTTCTTCATCGGTCAGGGTTGGGTGCACCAAGAACATCAGGCTGGTGTCGCCCAACTCTACAGCGTTTTTCAAACGCTCTTTCGGACGCCAAGGCGTGTTGTCGAAAGCTTTTTCCAAATACACTTCGGAGCAGCTGCCTTGATAGCATGGGACTTTGCGTGCGTTCAGTTCGTTGACGATGCGGTCGCGCGTCCAGCCTTCTTTGAGGTGTTCGGGTTTGACGAAGGCGTAGAACTTATATTGCGCGTGTTCGATGTAGTCGGCGACTTCAATCAGGCGGATGCTGGCGAATTTGCCCAAACTTTCTGCCAGCTTGGCGGCGTGCGCTTGACGGCGGGCAGTCCATTCGGGCATACGTTTGAGCTGGATGCGGCCGATGACAGCCTGCATTTCCATCATGCGCCAGTTGGTGCCGAAACTTTCGTGCAGCCAGCGGAAACCTGGTGCGTGTTCGCGGTGGTACACGGCATCATAGCTTTTTCCGTGGTCTTTGTACGACCACATTTTGCTCCACAGCTCTTTGTCGTTGGTGGTGACCATGCCGCCTTCGCCGCCGGTAGTCATGATTTTGTCTTGGCAGAACGACCATGCGCCGACGTGTCCGATGCTGCCGACGGATTTGCCTTTGTATTTCGCGCCGTGCGCTTGGGCGCAGTCTTCGATAACCCACAAATCATGTTCTTTTGCCAAGTCCATGATGGCGTCCATTTCGGCGGGCATACCGGCGAGGTGGACGACGATGATGGCTTTGGTATTCGGCGTCAGCGCGGCTTTGATGGTTTCGGCGCTGATGTTTTGGCTGTTCAAATCCACATCGGCAAACACGGGGTTTGCGCCTGCGGTAACGATGCAGGAAGCGGAGGCGAGGAAGGTGCGCGAGGTAACGATGACGTCGTCGCCTGCTCCTATGCCCATTGCTTTAAGCGCGACATCAAGTGCCAGCGTGCCGTTGGATAGGGCGACGGCGTATTGCGTGCCGACAAAAGCTGCAAATTCTTTTTCAAATTCGCGACATTCCGTACCTGTCCAGTAGTTGACTTTGTTGGACAGCAGGACTTTGGAAACGGCATCGGCTTCTTCTTGAGTAAAGCTTGGCCATGGAGAGAGTGATGTATTAAGCATTTGTTTTTCCTGCGAAAAGACTGGTTGAGCCTTTGGGGGCGATTTCTTCCAGCAGTTGGCGGTTGATTAAGGTGTATTTTTGACCGTTGATTTCGACGTATGCGCCGTCGTAAGGCGGGAACCAGAATGCACGGATTTTTTTCTCGACGTCGTCGCCGTCACGGATTTGCTTCATGGCTTCCATTTCGTCACGGCTGACGTAGCGGCCGCCGATGTTTGGCGTGGTCGGCAATTTGGTTTTCGACTCGATGGCACGGGTGATGATGCGTCGTGCGAAATCTTCCAATGCCTGCATGGTTTTGCGTTCGAGCGATTGGGCAGTTTCTGTTTCAGCGTCGATAGGGAAACGGTCCACTTCGATAATTTCGCCGGTATCGATGGAAGCATCGACGTAGTGGGCGGTATTGCCCCATTCGTTCAGCTCGTCCATGATGGCCAGGTTGTAGCCGCCTGTGCCTTTGTATTCGGGCAACAGCGCAGGGTGGAAGTTGATCGTGCCTAAAGTCGGAATGCTCAGGAATTCATCACGCAGCTTGCGCCAGTAAAGGACGGACAAGCCCAAATCGTATTTCAGACGGCCTTCTCGCATTGCTTCCAAAGCCGTATCGAAGGTGTACAGGGGCAAGCCCAATTCCTGCGCGGCGGCCGTAGTCGGCGAGCCTTGCAGATGGCTGTCGGTTAAGACACCGACGATTTCGATATGGTCTTGTTTGGTCAAAAAACGAAGCAGGTTGGCGGAAACCTGTTTACGACCCATAAATAAGATTTTCATGGAGAAATGTCCCTTATGCATTTGCTTTTTCGGTGGCGGAAGTTGTCAGTGTAGTCAATTCTTCCAGGGTGTTTATCCAAAGGGTGGGCTGGTATTCACGACCGTATTGCTCGGGCTCGGCTTGATGAATATTGTGCGGCTTAGGCATGATGCCTATGGAGAGCCAACCCAGTTTGTTGGGTGCGACAAAATCTTTTTTGATGTTGTCGCCGATGTAGATGAAACGTTTTGCAGCCGGATATTTGTTTTGCAGGAAGACAAAACGCTTATCGTCGGGTTTTTCCGATTGCATGGCTTCTGAAATCAAAATGTCGTCAAACAAATCGGTCAAACCCAAGGCCTGTATTTTCAAACGCTGTGTCAGACTGCGGCCGTCTGTAATCAGGGCGCGTGCGGCAAAAGGGCGCATCAGCTTCCGTAAAAAAGACGGTTCGACATAGGGTCGGATAACAGGCCTATGTAGTCGATATTGCCACAAAAGTGATTGTTTCTCTAATTCGTTTAATTTGCAATGATGGCACAAATTATCGAGCCAGTCTTTACTTTTATTGTCTACAATTTCATTTAGTACGTCGGCATCGTATTGAGGATAAAGCGACGTAATTATCCCTACAACTGCCTGTATTCCGGAGTATTTGTAGTCGTGCTCAGAGTAAAGCGTATCGTCAAGATCGAAGACGATGACAGATTCTTCCGGCTTAATCATGTTCTCTTACCAAAACTTTAGCATCGTAACGAAGCATGATTAAATTGTTTTCCCAGTCGTTGGAGAAAGGGATGTCTTGGCCGCCGATGTATTCTTGAATCAGCCAGCCCGGATAGTTGCCGCCTGCGGCGTAAGTCAGCGGGAAGCCGCCGCCGAAACGCGGGTTGATTTCCACACCGTAGGTCGTGCTGTCGGTTTTGCTGACGAAGAATTGCGCGGTAATACAGCCGCGTGCGCCTTCCAATACGGCCATTTTTTCAACCAGCTCTTCATATAGGGCATTGCGTCGGGTTGCGCCTTTGCTGACTTCGCCGGTACGCACTTCCAAACGTTCGCGAGGAATGGCGCATTTCAGACGGCCTTGACGGTCGTAATACATATCGACGGTAAATTCGGAGAAAGTATTCTCGATATCGATGTATTGGGCGAACATCATTTTCGGGTCTTCGGTAATGTCGACAGTCAAATCAGCCGGTGTGTTGATTTTTTTCGCACCGATGGCTCGGCTGCCGTCATAAGGCTTGGCAAAACATGGGAAAACCAGGCGGTCCCGTTCGTAAATTTCAGGCGAACGGATACTGTATTGTGCAAACAGGCCTGCGGTCAGGCGCTTGTCGCAGCACAGGGTAATCAGCTTTACATCGGAAATGACAATATGTATTCCTTCAGCTTCAAAATGGTCACGTGCTTCGGCCAGTTTGAGCAGCTCGGTATCGATGGTTGGCACAATCAGACCGATGTCGTGTTGTTGGGCCAGCTCGAGAATGCTGTCAATGTATTCGGCTGCATCGATACGCGGCACACTGAAAGCGCGGTCGGCAACATGGCAGGCAGAAGACATGTGTGGGTTGAGGTCAGTGGCAAAAACGCCGATGCCGTCTGAAAAACGTGTGGCTTCGGTTTGAAAGTCCTGCACCAATTCGACACGGCGACCTGCCGACAGAATCAGTATGTTATTTTTTTTCATCAGTTTTATTACCCGTGAAATAAGGCATGGTGGCTTCTCCTTCGGCTGAGATGCCTTCTTTGACGAAGATTTTTTTAACCGTCAGGAACAAAATTTTGATATCCAGCCAAAAGCTGAAGTTGTCGATGTACCAAACATCGTGGGCAAATTTTTCATCCCATGAAATGGCGTTGCGGCCATTGACTTGGGCCCAACCGGTCACGCCCGGTTTCATTTCGTGGCGGCGGTTTTGGAAGTCGTTGTACAACGGCAGGTAGTGCATCAGCAGCGGACGAGGGCCAACTAGACTCATCTCGCCTTTTAAGACATTCCATAATTCAGGAAGTTCGTCCAAACTGGTGGCACGTAATTTTTTGCCGAAATCGGTCAGGCGTTCGCTGTCCGGTAGCGGGTTGCCGTCTTTATCGATTGCATCGCGCATGGAGCGGAATTTAATCATTTTAAACGGCTTGCCATCTTTGCCCGGCCGCTCTTGGATGAAGAACACGGGCGAGCCTAGGTTTTTGCGGATGAGGTACACCAAAATCAAAAACACAGGCGACAGGATAATCAGCCCTGAAGCGGAGGCAACAATGTCAAACAGGCGTTTGAAGAATTTACTCATGAGCTAATCTTTCAATCAGGTTGACGATTTTTTGATAGGCAACGTCGCGTTTGAAGCGGCGGACGATTTCTTCGGACTGAACGGGATCGTTTTTGCGCTTCAAAATATCTTTGGCGGCTTGAACGAAACCGTCCACATCGCCGGAACGGTAGTTCGCATGCGGCAGCAGGGTAAGGACTTCGGCAACTTCGTCGTTGACCTGGCTGTTCAGAATCGGTTTTTGTAAAGCCATATAGTCGGACAGTTTGTTGGTAATCGACTGCATGGCGTAAGAATGGATGGCGTTGACGGAGATGTCGCAGCCTTTGGCGACCGACATCATTTCGGCGTAAGGAATGTAGCCGTAAAACTTGATGCCGTCGCAGGCGTATTGTTTGAGCCTGTCCAAATCGGGGCCGCCGCCCATGATGTGCAATTCGACGTTTTCGCCGGCGTCCAACAGCTTGCGAACGCCTTTGCACACGGTTTCCACGTCATAGCTGTAACTGAGCGTGCCCAAGTAGAAAAAGCGGGTTTTATCGTCGCCAAAATCTTTGGCAGGCGCGGCATCGAGTTTGGGAAAGTCAGCACCGATATAGACGACTTCACTAGGTACGTTCGGATTGGCTTCTTTGGCGCGGTCGAGATAAGTCTGCGATACGGCAACCAGCGCGTCGGCGTAGCGGTAGGCGCGGTTGGCGCGGGAGGAGAAGGGCAGCAGGTTGTGCGGGATTTTTTTCAAAAACGGCACGACCGAGGAGAAAGACTCCGGCCATACGTCCTGCACATCGACAATCAGTTTGTAACCCAAACGCGCTTTGTGTTTGCCCAACAGCAGGTTGGTGGCAATCAGCGGATAGGCGGAAAAGACGACGTCTTGTTCGCCCGGACGGCAGTTTTCCAACCATTTTTCAAAATGTTTGACGAAGCGATGATGGCTGGTCACGCGTCCTAAAGACACGTTTTTGCTGTATCCGCTTTCTTCCAACAGCATGACTTTCAGACGGCCTTGTGAGGCGGCCTCGGCATCTTCGGGCCGTCTGAAAGATTTGTTGTAGTGCTTGAAGTTGCTGGTAATCAGCAACACGTCATGCGACTGCGACAACAGCTCGGCAAGATACCAGAAGCGGTTGAAATGCGGCTCGGACGGCAGCGAGCAATAAGGGGCGACGATGGTAATGTTCATGTTTCAGACGGCCTTACATTTCGTACGCAGCCATGGTGGTGCGGTAGATTTCATCGTCGGAGCATAAAGTTTCGACATGTTTGTGCAGGGCTTTGCCCATTTGGCTGCGCAACTCTGGATGCTTGATGAGTGTATCGACGGCTTCGATAAACGCTTCGTCATCGCCAAAAGGAATGCAGTAGCCGGTTTGGCCGGTGATGACCATTTCCGAAATGCCCGCCATGTTGTAGGTCACGACAGGCGTGTCGTAAAGGCCGGCTTCCAAAATATTGTTGCCGACACCTGCGCCGTGGTCGCCCACGCAATGCGGCGTGTTCACCAAAATATCGACTTCTTTGAAGTAGCCGGTCAAGTCGCGGATGCCGCCGAGGAAGGTGACTTTGTCTTCAATGCCCAAACGTTTGGCTTGGGCTTTGAGGTTGTCCATTTCTTCGCCTATACCTGCAACGTTGAGGCGTACAGGCATGCCGCGGTCAACCATTTTCTTCAAAATATCCAACATCAGATGCACGGCGCGGACGGTGTCCAAGCGGGAAAGCGTGCCCAGTTGAACATAGTCTTTGACCGTTTTTTCAGGAACAAAATCTGCTTTGTGCAGGGCGTTGTAAGTGTAGGTGATGCGGTTGGCAGGGAAACCGTAACGGATGAGTTTTTCGCGTTCGTGTTTGCAGTTGCCGATGATGTACACGCCCAGCTTGTCGAAAAGCTTGGCAATTTTCGGATAAGTTTCCGGATCAAGGCCGCGAGCGTGGTAGAACACTTTGGTTTTCGGCGAAGCGAGCTTGGCTGCAATGGCGCAGGCTGGAACGATACGCGCCATTTGGCAGTGAATCACATCAGGTTTTTCTTTTTTCAGCAGCTTCATATAGGCAAACATGCCTTTGACGTAACCCAAAAGACCGCCTTGGTAAAAATCAATCGGCTGCCAACGGATGCCCAATGCTTGCGCTTCCTGAATCAAAGGGCCGTCTGAAGAGGCCAATACGATATCGTGTCCGCGTTGTTTGAGCAGGCGGCCGAGGCGGAAAGTGGCGTTTTCAGTGCCACCGAGACCGAACATGGAGGTAGTCAGGATGATTTTCATGATGGTTTCTTCGTATCGTATAGTGTTTCGTTGTATGCGTAAGCGGCCATATCTTTCAGCTTGGGCGCAACAAATACGCTGTAAATAAAAATCAGCAGGCAGGGCAGCCAGATAAACGGCATACGCAAAATGGTGGATGGAATAAAACCGGCCAGCAGGAAAATGCCCAAGGTAACCCAAGCCAGTACGCGTGATTTATTGGTTAGTGCACGGCTTGAGGCAGTGTAGAGGAAATAAAACGCTACAAATGCAATAAAGCCAAGCAGGGAAATTATGCCGAAACCCAAATACAGTTCGATGATAAAACTGTGCGGATTTTCAAAACCCACGCTGTTACTCAAGTGGCCGCCGAAATATTCGCGGAAGTTTTTAGGACCGTAACCGGTCAGCAGCAGGGGCGGATTGTTCCAGAAGTAGTTGTAAATCTCCTGACGGTAGGACACGGAGTTGTCGCTGCCCAAGTCGTACAGGAAGAGGTACACGCGGCTGGAAAAACGTTCCAAAAACTGGTTGCCGTTGAGCGACAGCAAAAATTCCGCAATCGCGCGTGACGGAATCATCGACAACACCAACGCCAGCAAACCAGCTACGCCGACTGTAATAAAACCGTTTTTGCGATAGGCCGTATAAACCAGCAAAATCAACAGGTAACAGCCGATGGCGGTACGCGATACACTGGCGAAAATGGCCATGCCCAACAGCAGGAACAAACCCCAGCCCAGTAGTTTTTCTTTGTGTTTTCGTCCTTGGAGTTGGAAGAAAAACAAAATGGCAGGTGCAAGGCAGACTGCGGTGGCGGCAAGGTTGTTCGGGTTAAAGAACAAGCCTTTGAGTGAACCTTCATCAATAGCCAACTCATCGCTGGCGCTCACAAACTGAATGCCGGTGGCCAACTCTGCAAAAGGCGGCACGGCGATAAACAGCGTAAATACGATGAGGAACTTTTGAATCGTTCCCAAAGGGTCGTCGGCACGTTTCGATACTTGGTAAAACAAGTAGAAGAAAGCCGGAATCGCCATAAAAAACAAAATATCCATGTACTGCGTCGGCGTCAGCGACGTAATACCCATGTGGATGGCAGGCCAGATGCACATGGCGGTCAGGGCGCAGAGCATGGCAAAAATCTTGCGCGGAATATGCTTGCTTTCCAGAAAAAATACGACAAAACCAAGCAGTACAAATATCAGGGTCAGCGGGTTGTCGATACGCGGCACGCCGACCTTAAAGGATAGCGCGGGCCCCAGCATATAGGCTGCGAGCATGATGTATAGGATGTAAGTGTATAAGTTCAGACGTTTTATTTTCATGGTCATTCTGTTGTTATCGTAGAGACGTGGATCTCAGGTTGGCTATTTTGCCGAACGGTTTAATTTGGCTTTGATTTTTTCGGTCGTGGCAAATAGTGCGTGTTTGTATTTTAGGAACAGGAAACCCAGTCCGACTGCCCATGCCAGAGCAAACCAAATGTAGTTGTCGCGCGTACCCAGCCAAGTGTAGGCAAGGCAGATCATCAGGCAGAGCGTTGAGTTGGTATAAATCTTCAGGCGCGGCAAAGGTTGCCATAGGCGTGAAGAGAATTCGGTTTTAAAGATGAAAAACAGCCAAAAAGCCGTTGCGCTGGCCATAGCCGCACCTTTTGCACCAAATTTCGGTACCAGCAGATAGAGCAGGGCGGTATTGGCGATAAAGGCAACGATGTTGATGACAGTAATCAGCCAAGTCGAGCGAACGACGTTCAAACCGATGCCGCTGACTTCGGTCAACGTGTAAAACAGGGGGAAAAGCATACACGAGAGCAGGATAAATTGAACCTGCGTGTATTTTTCCGGCAGTATCCAAGTCGCCATCGGCGAGAAAATCCCGATAAGGCAAATCATTGCGCTGATGAGGACGGTCATGGAAAGCGTGATGTCGCCGATTTTGTCCAGATTGGTTTTTTCTTCTACCCATTTGAACACCAAAGGCGCCCAAATGGTGGAAAACACGCTTTGGAAAATCAGGGCAACAGCGCCGAAACTGACCGCCATCGAGTAAATGCCCAATTCGTCCAAACCCGAGATGTTTTTGAGGACGAAGCGGTCAATCGAAGTCAGCCCCCAATAGGCCAAGTTGCCGAATGCCAGCGGCAGGCCGTAGCGCAGGCCGTCTCGATGCAGCTCGGACGACCATTTTGCATGGGAAACGGCTTGCAGGTCTTGGCGCAGCTGATATATCAACAGTACAACGGTAAGCACTTGGGCTGCGGTGTAGGCAAAAACCAGCGAAGTAGTATTGGCAGGCAAGCCGGAAGCAATCACGGCAAAAACCAACACCAGAATCAAGAATTTCGGCGCAAGCTGGCTGACGGAAAAAGCCAATGCCTGCTCTTTCATCCGCAAAATCAGGGCTAAAAAACGGGTAATCAGCGTGGTGGCCAAGAAAATCAGAAAGAGAATCCCCAAATTTGCACTGGGGATGTCAAAAATGATTTCAGACGGCCATGATGCGTTTATCAATAGCACTAAAACCATAACCGCCATAGTCAGAATCAATGGCGATAAAAAAACGGATTTGAACAGCGCGGTCTTGTCTTTAACGGCGTAATAGTCACGAATATAGGATTGGTCCAGCCCCAAGCCCAAGAGCAGAATGCTCAGTCCGGCAATGGTCTGCAAGAGTACGATACGGCCGATGTCTTCCGCAGGGAAGTACCATGAGATGAGTGGCAGGGAAAGCAGGCCGAAAGCGGCGCTTCCTACCGGGCCCAATGCGTAGCCGAGGATTTTTTTCGCGTTCATATTATTTGTTTTCAGACGGCCAGAAGTTCGAGCTGAGCGTTTTTCGTAAGGTATGTGTTGTTACCGTTGCCGGTTTGCCAAGGCCGTCTGAAAAACAAATGGCCTTGGGAAACCGGCCGCCGTCCCAATCAGGGAAACCGGAGGCAGCCGGATGCGTCTGAAGCAAGATTATGCTTTGATGACTTTAGGATTTTTCACTGGGAATTTGCCACGTGTATCGACAATCAGCTTGGCATGTTCAGTAATCATGTCATAGTCGAATTTGTCGTGATCGGTGGTCAGAACCACGCAATCGTATTGGGCGACAGTTTCGGGGGTCAGCGCTTCACTCTTCAGGTCGAAGTAGTGGTGTCCGGGGATGTGCGGGAACTCTGGAACGTGCGGGTCAGAGTAGGAAACCACTGCGCCCAGTTTGTGTAGGCGGTCCATCACTTCCACAGACGGGCTTTCACGCATATCGTCCACGTTTTTCTTGTAGGCGATACCCAATACCAAGATTTTGCTGTCTTTGATAGAACGGTTGTGGTCATTCAAAGCCAGGCCGACTTTTTCGATAACGTAGTCGGGCATATGGGAGTTCACTTCACCGGCCAGCTCGATGAAACGGGTGTTTACGCCGTATTCGCGTGCTTTCCAAGTCAGGTAGAACGGGTCGATAGGGATACAGTGGCCGCCCAAGCCAGGGCCCGGGTAATAAGCAACGAAGCCGAACGGTTTGGTTGCGGCGGCATTGATGACTTCGTGAATGTCGATGCCCATTTTGTCGGCAACAATTTTCATCTCGTTCACCAAGCCGATGTTTACGGCGCGGTGGATGTTTTCCAAAAGTTTGGTCAGTTCGGCGGCTTTGGTGGAGCTGACGGGGACGACTTTATCGATGGCAGGTTGGTACAGTGCCAGGCCGACTTCCAAACAAGCAGGGGTATGGCCACCGATGACTTTGGGAATGGTACGGGTTTCAAAATTCGGGTTGCCCGGGTCTTCGCGCTCGGGAGAGTAAACCAAGAACACGTCTTGACCGACTTTCAAGCCGCCTTCTTCCATGCGCGGCAGTAATTCTTCTTCGGTAGTGCCGGGGTAGGTGGTGGATTCCAAAGACAGCACTTGACCGGCGCGCAGGTAAGGTTTGACTGCGTCGGTAGTGTCGATCACAAAGCTCATGTCCGGTTCGCGGTATTTGTTCAGCGGAGTCGGTACGCACAAAATCACGGCTTCTACTTCGCCGATGCGGGAGAAGTCGGTCGTTGCTTCAAACAGGCTGTTGGAAGCAGCGGCAATTTTGTCGGAAGGGATATGCTCAATGTAGCTTTCGCCTTTGTTGAGCTTGTCGACTTTGGTTTTGTCGATGTCGAAACCCAAAACTTGGTAACCGATATCCACATAGCGCAACATCAGTGGTAAACCGACGTAGCCTAAGCCAACGATGCCGATTTTTGCGGTCTTATCGGCAAATTTTTGTATCGTAATGTTTTTCATGATGTCTTTCGTGTAATGAATGAGTAAATCGGGAGTGTTTGCCCGATGCCTGAGTTGTTTGCTGCAACCGCATAGCCATAGCCGGCTGCCGTATTGTGTGAAGCCTTAAAACCATACTTATAATTACGTTAGACAAAATCATAAGCACTTATCTGATTCGTCTCAATCAAAAAAGTTTAATGGTCGTTCAGACGGCCTATAAGGCATGAAAACGGTATTTTTGAATGCTTAATTTTTAGAAGTTACATTCAACTACATGTTTTGATTTTAGATATTGTTTTGTCAAATGCATGGTTCATGAAATGAAACTACCGTTTATGCCGTTTAAAACCCTTCTAGAATAAAAACTTTTAATAAATTTTCGTGGCTTAACTTATCTTAATAATCCATTATTTCGTGATGAAAAAAAGGAAAATTTGTCGATAATCAGCTTGAGGATAGTTAACTTAAGTCAAAGTTTTAAATTGGAATACGCTAAAGTCATTATAATATATTGACGAAAAAATTACATTTATTGCTATGTGGATAATAGATATATGCTATTGAAAGTGATTTGATTATTAATTTGAGGCAATTAGATGGATTGTTTCCGGAGAGCCCATTTAATGTCCTGTCCGATGATTTCTACTGATTGACTTTGCCAAGGGCCGTCTGAAAGTAGGGCGGCCGGATTTTCAGAAAGGGAGAAAAGAGGTTTGCCTGCGCCTAACAGTTTCGGCGCTTGGTAGAGGACGATTTCATCCACCAAGTCATCCTTCAGGAAGGCTGAAGCAAGTGTGGAGCCGGCTTCTACCAGAACTTCGCCAAAGCCAAGCTCTGCCAGTTGCGGCATGAGTGAAAGAAGATTGATGCGGCCGTTGATGTGTTCAGACGGCCTGATGATGCGGATATGTTCAAATGCGTTTAGAGCCTGCAAACGTTGTTCGTCTGAGGAAAGGGTAACGATAACGGTCGGGCTTTCGGTATCAGTAACGAGGTGGCAGTCTAAAGGAGTTTGCAGTCGGCTGTCCAAGACGATACGCGCAGGTTGGCGTAGAGTGGGGAAGCTGCGAACGTTGAGTTTCGGGTTGTCGGCAAGTACGGTACCGATACCGGTCAAAACAGCGCAACTTTCGGCTCGGAGAATTTGTACGTCTTCGCGCGCCGCTTCGCCGGTAATCCAAAAGCTGCTGCCGTCTGAAAGGGCGGTTTTGCCGTCCAAACTGGCGGCGCACTTGAGGCGGACAAACGGTCTGCCACGTTCGATACGTGACAGAAAACCGCGGTTCAGTTCGCGCGCCTGAGCTTCTAATAAACCGCTTTCGGTACGGATTCCGGCGGCTTCCAGCATGGATAAGCCTTTGCCTGCAACCAACGGGTTAGGGTCGGTCATGGCGGCGACCACGCGCGTTACGCCGGAATGAACCAGCGCTTCGGCACATGGCGGCGTGCGGCTGTAATGGCTGCAAGGTTCCAGCGTGACATAGGCCGTTGCGCCTTTTGCCGCCGCTCCGGCCTGCCTCAAGGCATGAACTTCAGCGTGCGGTTCGCCTGCTTTGACGTGGAAACCTTGTCCGACGATTTGGGCGCCGTGTGCAATTACGCAGCCGACGCGGGGATTGGGAGAAGTGGAAAACCGCCCAAGCTTGGCCAGCTCGAGGGCGGTTTGCATCATTTGGGTATCAAGTGCGGAAAACATGGTTTCAGACGGCCTTATTTGGCTTTGCATTCGGCGATGACTTGGGTGAATTCGGAAACGTCTTTAAAGCTTTTATAGACAGACGCGAAGCGGACATAAGCGACTTGGTCGATTTTTGCCAGCTCTTCCATCGCCATTTCGCCGACGATGCGCGAAGCGACTTCTTTTTTGCCCAAACGGTAGAGGCGCTGCTCGATGAGGGCAACGGTTTCATCGATTTGTTCTTGTGTGACAGGACGTTTGTGCAGCGCGCGCTCAAGGCTGGTCTGCAGTTTGTGCGCATTGAAGGGAACCCGTGTGCCGTTGGATTTGATGACTTGCGGCATCCGCATTTCAACGGTTTCAAAAGTGCTGAAGCGTTGTCCGCATTCCAAGCATTTGCGGCGACGGCGGATGCTGTTGGTGTCTTCCAGCCATCGCGAGTCGGTTACTTGAGTGTTGGGGTGTTGGCAAAACGGGCACTTCATCGGGTTTCCTTGTCATACGCTCGGCAAGGTCGCTAAGCAATTGAATTTATTGTTTGTGAACTATTATTGTAGCGGATTGCGTTATTTTCGTATAGTAAAGGCTTTTGCGTAGAATTTAGGTATAAAAAGGCCGTCTGAAAGGGCAACTTTGGCGAAGTCGGGCTTTTCAGACGGCCTTGTGTTTTTCAGTCAATCAAACGTCAAACCGATACGCCGACGGCACGGGCGATTTCCAAACCTTCTTCCGCGCTCATATAAACCGGATTTTCGGGGCGGTCGCTGCGGACGATATCGCCGTCTTGAAACATCACCAATTCATTGACTGCCAATTGCGACCAAGTTTCATCGCGGGTCAGGGGTAGGGTGGCGATGACGGAGACCTTATCGTTTGGCGTGGTCACTTTGGAAAAATCGACCATCACATCATCGTCCAGCAGACGCGCTTTGCCAAACGGGGCTTTGCGCACGATGTAGTGCAGCAAGGTACTGGCATGGGCAAACAGGCAGTCGCCGTTGGACATCACAAAGTTGAACAAACCGTGGCGGCGGATTTCATGGGTTAGGCCGGCAATGGCGTCAAACAAAACTTCAGGTTCGGGCTTGGCGGCAAAGCGGCTGCGCAGGCGGTTGAGAATAAAGCAGAACGCGCGTTCGGAATCGGTTGAGCCGACGGCATGGTAGTACTCACCCTGCTCGGGGAAAAAATCAATCAAATGGCCGTTGTGGGCAAACAGCCAATATTCGCCCCACATCTCGCGCATGAAGGGATGAGTGTTCGCCAATGAGGTCTGGCCTTGTGAGGCCTTGCGGATATGGGCGATAACGTTTTCGGATTTGATCTGATAGGCGCGTACCAAGTCGGCAACAGGCGAGTTGGCGCTGGGCTTGTCGTCGTGAAACAAGCGCACGCCTTTGCCTTCAAAAAAGCCGATACCGAAGCCGTCGGCGTGGTAATCGGTAATGCCGCCACGACGGCGGAAGCCTTCAAAAGAAAACATGATGTCTGTGGGAGTGTTGCAATTCATGCCGAGCAGTTGGCACATGGCGTTAACCTTTTTTTTGGGTATTTATAGGGTCATTATGGTGTATCGGGCAGGTAGTTTCAATATATTCTTTGCCGTTTTGGGGCAGGTGATACAGGTCGTATCGAATTAAAAATAAATATTTTCGCCTTATTGGAGATTTTTAGAATATTTGCTAATTCTGTGCTAACACTTCCCCTATAAAATGTTTTGTAGAACAAAAAGACCTCCTCACATAACGATATGTTCTACTCACAACGAAACATAATTTTCCCCACCATCGTCTTACCTCAAGGAGTGTTCAATGAAACTGAATCTGCAAAAAACCACCGCTGCTGTTTTGGCTGTTGTGTTCAGCGCAGGCGCATTTGCCGCTAATAATGCCTATAACCCATTCGAGTATGGCTACAAAAATCACAAATACGGCAAAAAATGGGGTAAGCCTGCATCTGAAGCCGAAGGCGAAAAAGTGATGAAAAATGCAGCCTACCGTTCAGGAGTGTATTACACCAACGTAAACCGCATTCCGGCAAAAGCAGACCGCAACGGCGTGAAAACCGTACAGGTTAACGACGCATACACCCGTCAAAATCTCGGCCGTTATGCATTTGATACCATTAAGAGCGGCGGTTCGGAAGTATATTACGGCGAGTGGGTCGGCAAAGAATACGCTAAAGGCACCAACCGCGGCGTTTACTACTCCGGCGACAAACGCGCTACCTCTATGCCTGTATCCGGTGTAGCCAACTACGCGGTTAAAGGCATCAACAACTACACCGGCAATAATCCTCTGACTGGTACATTGCGTGCCGACTTCGGTCAAAAAGTCTTGACCGGTTCTATGAAAAACAACGCCATGCAGCTGGATATTCATTCCCGCATCAAACCGTCTAGCGCATCATTTGAAGGCTACGCCCGCGCCAACGGCCACTTCGGTACAACCGAAGGCCACTTCTTCGGCAACGGTGCAAGCGCGTTGGCCGGTGTTGCCAAATTTAAGACCGACCGCAATCTGGATACGGCATACGGCGGTGTAAAACGCTAAAATCCGTAGTTAAGTAAAATGAAAGCCTGCTTCACGCAGGCTTTTTTAAACACCAGCCCGCCAACCTTCTCAAGGTCGTCTGAAAACCACCGACCGGAAAGCCGACACCATGTACAAACCGTCTGCCTGCCTTCTCCTGTTTCTCGCTGCCCCCGTCCTTGCCGTGCCCCGTTCTGACTTTTCAGACGACCGTACCGCGCAACGCCTGTGGCAGGACACCCGCCAAACCATGCAGGAACAGGAACAAAAAGTGCGCGAATACCGCCTCGACATTCCCACTGAAAACATCGGGCAGACAGCCGAAACCGACCCCGAAGCCGACCAAGGCGAAGCCCTGTTCAACGCCGTCAATCACAGCGACTGGCAGACCGTGCGCCCGCTGCTCGAGCGTTATACACAGCAAACCGAATACGATCCCGACATCGCCCTCTTGCCCGCGCCTCGCTCGCCCGCGGCGAAGGCAGATGGAAAACCGCCAAACAAGAATACGAAACCCTGCTGCAACGCCATTCCGACTTCATACGCGGACGGCTTGATTACGCACGCCTGCTTTTTGAAGGCCGTCTGAACCGAGAAGCCTCTTCTGAATTTGCACACATTCAAAACGAAGACTTGCCCGAAGCCGTCAAAGAAAACATCGCCCATTTCCAAGATGCCTTGAACCAACGTCAAAGCTGGAAGGGCAGCCTTTCCATCGGCGCCGTCCACAACAGCAACATCAACGAAGCCAGCGGCAAAACGTGGTGTAAAACCGAAATCGACGGCGAATGCTGGGAAGAATTTTCCGGCGACAAACCCATTTCCGCCAACGGCATCAAATACGAAGCCGCCGCCGTCCGCCGCTGGCAGATTAAAGGACACCACGGCATCGCCGCCCGCGCGCTCGGCTACGGCCGCTTCTACCGCGACCATAAAGACTTCAACGAACACACGCTCAACCTCAGCGCAGGCTACCAATTTGAAAACCACCGCCACACTTTCGCCCTTGCCCCACTCGTCGAATGGAACGGCAGCGGCGGCAAAACCCTCAACCGCGCCTACGGCGTACGCAGCGAGTGGAACCTCGAAAAGGGCGGCTGGACGTGGAACACTGAAGCCGAGTGGAAACACCTCTCCTATTCCGACAAAACCCGCCTGCTCGACGGCAACCTCATCTCCGTTTACAACACCCTGTCCTACTTCCCGTGCAACGACCTCATGCTCTACGGCGGCATAGACTGGCAGCAGCGCAAAGCCAAAGAACCGGTGGACAGCTACCGCCTCATCTCCGCACGGCTGGGCGCGGCAAAAATGTTTGAAGCCGGCTTCAACGCCTCCGCTTCCACCACCTTCGGCATCCGCAGCCACCGCGAAGAAAACGCCGTACTCGAACAACGCCGCCGCGACAAAGAACAAACCTACCGCCTCAGCATAGGCGCGGACCGCTGGAAATTCGCCGGCCTCAAGCACGTCCTCAGCTACAAACACCGCCGCGTTAGCGGCAACACCGACTGGCTGTACAGCTACAAACAAAACGCAGTCAGTCTGTCGCTGGTCAAATCGTTCTAACGCAGGACGCAGAAACACAAAGGTCGTCTGAAAATCGGATTTCGGGTTTTCAGACGACCTTTGCCGTTTTTTATGTGCCGTATTTTTGCCCGTATCCCATTCCCTGCCTTGCGGATAGAAAGAAACTGAAAAACGGCGCGGATAGAGGTTTTGGCTATAATCAAAGCATTAGGAGTTATTTAGCCTGCGTCAGTCCGTTTGTTAAAATCCGTCGTTTTGCCGTTTGATTGAACGGCATTTTCCAATAGAAACAAATCATAACCATGACACACACACAGCAAAAATCCCCTGACCTTTGGCTGGTGACCGCCGCTGCCGCCGCCATCCTGCTGATTACCATCGGCATGCGCATGACTTTGGGACTGTTTGTCCGTCCCGTCGTCGACTCTACCGAGCTGAGTATCCAAGAGTTCAGCCTGATTATTGCCGTTTTCCAGTTGATGTGGGGCTTGTCCCAGCCGCTTTCTGGCGCGCTTGCCGACCGTTTCGGCGCGTTTAAGGTGTTGGGCGGCGGCGCGCTGTTGCTGGCATCTGCCTGTCTGATGGTGCCGCAGATGCCGACTTATTGGGGGCTGATGCTGGCAATCGGGCTGCTTTTTGCATTCGGCACTGGCGCGGGCGGTTTCTCCATCATCATGGGGCAGGTCGCGGCGAAAGTGCCGCCGCACAAACGCGGTTTGGCTTCGGGGCTGGTCAACGCGGGCGGTTCGGCGGGGCAGTTTCTGTTTGCGCCGCTGGTGCAGGGTTTGTTGATATTGCCCGCCGTCGGCTGGACGGGGACGTTTTATGTTTGGGGCGGGATTGCGCTTTTAATCCTGCCGATTTCGTGGTGGCTGGCGGGCGGCAAAAACGCTGTCGCCACACACCATACGTCGTCTGAAAACGGGCAATCGCTGGGGCAGGCAGTCAAAGCGGCGTTTAAAGACCGCAGCTACATCCTGCTGCACTTGGGCTTTTTTACCTGCGGTTTCCACATCGCGTTTCTGGTAACCCACCTGCCCAACGAAATCGCGCTCTGCGGTCTGCCCGCTTCGGTCGCTTCGACTTCGATTGCGATTATCGGCCTGGCGAACATCGCGGGCTGCATTTTTTCGGGCTGGTGTACGGGGCGGTTTTTGGGCAAATACGTTTTGTTCGGACTCTACGCCTCGCGCGTGGCGATGGTGTTGATCTACCTTGCCGCCCCGAGAACCGACGTCAATTTCTACATTTTCGCCGCCGCACTCGGCTTCACTTGGCTCGCCACCGTCGCCCCCACCGCTGCGATTACGGGCAAGCTGTTCGGCATGCGCTATCTGGCGACGCTGTTCGGACTGACGATGTTGAGCCACCAAATCGGCGGTTTTTTAGGCTCGTATATCGGCGGCATCGTGATTTATCAATTCAACGATTACGGCTGGATGTGGTATGCCGACGCGGTGTTGGCGGGGACGGCGGCTTTGCTGAACCTGCCGATACGCGAAAAGAAAACGGCGTAACCCGCTTGAACAAAGCAAAGAACAAAGGTCGTCTGAAAACGGAAAAGCGGTTTTCAGACGACCTTTTTCTATCATTAGTGGGAAACGGTCGATGTGTTTGGCAATCATGGCTTGGGCGGTTTGCTGAAAGAAGGTACTCATGAAAAATCCCCTAAATGTCTTGGTGGGAATTTAGGGGATTTTGGGGAATTTTGCAAAGGTCTCAATTAGCGTGCAAATGTGCTTGCAGTGAAAAAATATTGGAAATAATATCAATGCAAGTAATAATTTTTATCAAGAAGGAGATGAGTGTGAAATTTTTAGCTGCTTTGCTGTGGCCGGCCATGTTGCTGCCCATTTTGTCTCATGCCGATAGCGGCATTCAGACGGTCTCTGTTTCTCAAGCATATGCGGATGACGCAACGGGCTGCGGGCAGCTTTATCCTGTAGAGAGCTTCGAGAATTTGTTCAGACAGATGGCCGGCACGCTGCATAGTGCCTGTTTGCTTGATATGCCGCCTGAAGATTTAGCGAAAAAGTGGCAGATTCCCGTGTACCGGCGCTATCTGCGGCTTTCCGGCCGTTTGCGGCCTGACGGAGAAAAACAGGCGGTACTCAGATGGAAAGACAAGGCAGAGCGGCAGAAATGGCTCAAACACAGGCGGCGTAAGCTAAAACGGCCGACCGACGGCTTTATGGTAGTGCATCAGACCGACTACGACGGCAGTACTTTTTTAGAAATCGAAGCAACGCCTGATTATTTAAAGCATTACCGTTCGCTGTTTCCTGACAACCGTTATCCTGATGATTTGCCGAAACCCTATGTTTCATCTCATATCCTAAGCCCGGTCAGCGTATGCTTTAACAATGGAACAGAACAAGTTTTTCCTAGGTATACGGTAGTAAAACAAGTAGCAGTAGATGAAAACAACCATTTGATCGGGAGTGATAGACATTTGGTTATAAGGGAGGAGAAAGGTGCAGGAATATTATTTCAGCATCCAACAGACAAATGCATTAATGATATTTCCAGCATCTTTCTTATCAGATAGTCGATAGTATTTAATTTTAAAGGTATATGGTATGGCTACAACAGCACAAATCCGGCAGCATTTTTTAAAATTAGGGATGCCTGTTTCGGAAGTTAATCAGATTATTCGGGATTCAATTTTACTGGGGCAAACCCATAACTTTATCAATCAATGGGGGTTAGGGAGTATTCAAGCAAACACTAAATATTCCGGCATATTTTTCCAAAGCAAACTAATTGGCAGTAAAGAAAATAGAAGTATTGTATTCGGTACGGCAGACAAAAGATATCTGACTGCTTCTGATTGGGCTCATGAGTTAGGACATGGTTTGTCGAAAACAATTTCCAAGCTTGATCTTGATATTGATGGAAATCGCAATATAACAGCGAATGAATATGCACGAAGATTTGTTTATGAAGAAGGAAAAGCCGAATACAACCGTTTTCAGTTTGATTTGCGGAACAATCCCAAAGAAACCAAATACGGATCGGATACGGCAGCAATCAAGGCGATGAACCAACAACAGGCTGTTGATTATTTTGCCCATAAAATGAAAACCCAAAACCCCAGCGGCGAGCCCGGCGATACTTATTGGACATTGGCGAAATCAATATTCCTTAAGAAAATCAATCCAAACCTGCTAAACGGTAAAACTCCGGCCGAAAAGTAAAAAATCCTGCAATCAGGAATGGATGAAGCAGCGCCTGACCATCCCAGCAGACTGTTTGGCGTAGGTGACGAGCGGGTTCGCTTTCAGAAAACCGATCCAAATATGCCGCTTAGTCTGATGCCGATGATGACACGTGGAAATCCTATGTTGATGGTGGTATTTGTACCTGCCAACAGCCGTTTGGCAGACGGTACGGTAACGACGGCTGCAAGAACAGCGTTATATTATTCTTCAGGCGGAAAGCAGGGGGCGATTGAATTCGGTATCGGTAGCGCGGGCAAGAGTGTCAGCTTCAACGATAATTTAGTAAATTACTCAAAAAGTGCGTATGCGGCATTGATTACTTCAGCCAGCAGGCTTCATTCCAATGCAGTGAACCGCTTGGCTGCTTTGGTCGAACAGCAAAAATCCGAACAGGCATCAGGAAAAGGCAAAGAAATTCATAATGAAAACGAAGCTTTGAAAGCTTTGCAGGATTTACTGAACAAAGCCAATATTTCACTTGATTTGCAGGGCGGAGTGGATAATCTTCAGCAGAATTTTGACCAAATTGCCAAAAATTACCATACTCCTCTTGCTATCGAGCTGTATGGAGAAGAGTTGCTCACGACTTCGGTGGAGGATGGAGTGAGTTTTGATATGGATGGCGACGGGATGGTCGAACAGACGGCTTGGCTCAAAAAAGGCAGCGGTTTTTTGGTTTGGGATAAAAATGGAGACGGCATGGTAAACGACGGAACGGAGATGTTTGGTGAGGCAACAGTTATGTCTGACGGCAAGCGCGCAGAAAACGGCGTAGAAGCTTTGAAAGATTTGGACAGCGACAATAATAATATCATTAATCAATATGATGAATTGTGGGGCGAGCTAAGAATCTGGCATGACGAAAACAGTAACGGGAAAACGGAGGAAGGAGAGCTTTCTCTATTGTCCGACTGGGATATCCAGTCGATCTCTTTGGATTTTGCAGAAATCAATCTGAAAGATGAAGCCGATAATAAAATATTATTTGAATCAGAAGTGGTTTTGGAAAATGGGGAAAGGCGCAAGGTTGCCGATATTGATTTCCAAAACGACAAAGGAATTTACAATGAGTTGGCAGGTGAAATTTCAGCAGAGACAGCCGCTGATGTCGTGTATCCGACGGAAATTTCAACATCGGTTATACTGCCCGGAGAAAATACTGCATATATCCCGGCCGTATAAACACGTTATCAGATATGGCTTCCAAAGATATGCTGATTTTTTATTTTCAGGTAGCCTGAAAACGCTTGGCCGCCTCTTCCAGCATTTTCCATTCTCCGCCGCTGCCGTGGTAGGTTTCGGCATCAATCTCGAACACGGCTTTGCAGTGTGTGCATTGGAAATAGTGGGTCAGGAAATCGTACCAGCCGTGCAGGCGGCGGTTGCCCTGTGGGTCGGTGTCGATGATGTAACCGCTGCGGGCGAAGGTTTGAACATAGTCGGGACTGATACGCCGGACTTTGGCGTAGGCGAGGGTGATGTCGGCCAGCGTGCCGTCTGCCAGGCGGTCGGCGGCGCGCAGTAGCATTTGCGACAGTTTTTGCGGGGTTTTGATGCGGACGGTGGGACGAAGGTCGGCGCAGTAATCGCACATGGTTCGGGTCTTTCGGTGGGAGATGGGGTGCAGGCTGCTTTTTTGGCAGGATAATCCTTTTGCGTGAGGCATTCAGACGGCCTTAAAGTGTTTCCATACAGGGCGGCATTGTTCGGGTAAGTCGGGACAGGCGCCGAGTATGCCGCCGCTGAAGTCGTTGGGGCGGTGGAAGTCGCTGCCTGCGCTGGCGAGAAAGTCGAAGCGGTCGGCAAGCAGGGCATAGTTGAGGCGGTCGTTTTTACAGCAGTTGCCACTGTGCACTTCAATCCCTGCGCCGCCGAGATTTTTAAATTCTTGAAACAGGTTTCGTTTGGCGGTGGCGGATAATTCATAGCGCATCGGGTGGGCGATAATGGCCATGCCACCCGCGCCTGTAATCGCGGCTACGCAGTCTTCCAGTGTGGCCCATTCATGTCTGACGGAACAGGATTTGCCGTCTCCCAGATATTTGGTAAATGCCTGCTGTTTGTTTTTGACATGGCCTTCGCGGATGAGGAATTCGGCAATGTGGGTGCGGCTGGCCATTTCTTTGTTGGCGGCCAATGCCAGTGCGCCTTCATACGCGCCTGTTATGCCTTTTTTCTCCAGTTTGGCCGCAATGGATTCCAGTCGTTTCAGACGGCCTTTGCGGACTTCGGCAAGTAGATTTTGCAGGGCTTCGTTGTGTTCGTCAAAGTCCAAACCGACAATGTGGATGGTGCGGCCGTGCCAAGTGACGGATATCTCCACGCCGTTGACGAAGGGGAGGCCGAGGGTATCGGCTTCGGTGCGTGCTTCGGCAAGTCCGCCGGTATGGTCGTGGTCGGTCAGGGCGAGCAGGGTGCAACCGTTTTGACGGGCGAGTCGGACAACTTCGGTTGGGGACAACATGCCGTCTGAAACGGTCGAATGGCAGTGTAAATCAATCATGGTTTTGCTTTGAATTTTCTTAAAAAAGGCCGTCTGAACGTTTCAGACGGCCTTGCTTTAGAACATTAGAACAGAGAGTCCAGTTGTTGTCTGTTATTGTTGCCGGTATTGCTTGGCAGAACTGGGGTTTCGTCTGATTCTTCACGAGCTGGCGCAGTGTTGCTCTCGGCACTGCGGCGGTTTTCATTCGGAACGGCACGACGGGCAGGTTGAGCAGGACGCGGAGCAACGCCGCTGTTGTCCAAGGCCAGGTCGGAGCTGGTGGTCATGCGTTCGCGCATATACACTTCGCCGCCGTTTGTAACCACGCCTTCAGGTGCTTTCATCGGTTTGACGCTGGTGCCTTTCAGGGCGAAGCGCATGTATTCTACCCAAACCGGTACGGCGATTGTGCCACCGTAGCCTGCACTGCCCATGCTGCGCGGTTTGTCAAAGCCGATATAGACGGCAGTCACAACGCTAGGGGTGAAGCCGACAAACCATGCGTCTTTGTTGTCGTTGGTGGTACCGGTTTTACCGGCGATGTCGGAGCGGCCCAGTGCGGCTGCACCGCGCGCGGTACCGACACGGACAACGTCCTGCATGATTTTGTACATAATGTAGGCGTTGCGCGGGTCAATGGCTTGAGGTGCGTTTTCACCGGCCACTAACGGCTGCATTTGCGCTCTCAGACGGCCTTGGCTGTCGTAGATTTTGTCGATGACGTGGGCAGATACTTTGTAACCGCCGTTGGCAAAGACGCTGTAACCTTCTGCAATACGCAACGGAGTGGTTTCGCCTGTACCCAAAGCCATAGACAGGCTGGCAGGGATTTCAGATGGCTTGAAGCCGAAGCGTTGGATATATTGTTGCGCGTAGCCGATGCCGATCGACATCAGGATGCGGATGGATACCATGTTTTTCGACGCGGTCAAAGCCTGACGCAGCGTGATGTAACCGGCATAGCGGCCGTCAGAGTTTTTTGGGTTCCACGCTTTACCGTTTGCACCTTTGCCCGGCAGGGAAATCGGCGCATCGTTAATCATGGTGGAGGCAGTCATGCCTTTTGCCAAAGCGGCGGAATAAACAAACGGTTTGAACGTCGAGCCGGGTTGGCGCATGGCTTGAGTTGCGCGGTTGAAGGTTTTGCTGTGGTAGTCGTAGCCGCCGACCAATGCACGGACTGCACCGGTTTTCGCGTCTAAAGACACCAATGCGCCTTGCAACAAAGGCTCTTGAACGACGGTAAAAGTATCGCCACTGCCTTTAACGCGAATGACGGAGCCGCGACGGATGCGGTCATCTCCCATTTTTTCGTTGTTGACGGCACGGGCGGCAAAGCCTAAAGCGTGGCTGTTCAGCGTGACTTTACGGCCGCTTGGCAACTGAATCTGTACACCTTTGCGTGAGGCTTCCAATACAACCGCAGGAATCATTTTATCGACGGTGTAAAGTGTAGAAAGATATTGGCTGACAGTTTCTTCTACGTTATCGCTTTTGCTCAGGTCGATGTAGTTTTCTGCACCGCGGTAGCTGCTGCCGCGGTCGAAATTGCGCAGAACTTTACGCAGGGCTTCGGTGGCGACGCGCTGGTGTGCGGTATCGACGGTGGTATATACCTTGAAGCCTTGTGTGTAGGCATCTTCGCCGTATTTTTCAAACAGCTCTTGACGCACCATCTCGGCAACATACAGGGCATTTTGGTCGATGTTTTGTACAAAACGCTCGTAATGCAACTCTTCTTTCAAAGCCTGATCGCGTTGCTGCAGGGTGATCATGCCTTCTTCCAGCATATTGTTCAGAATATAAGCCTGGCGCAGTTTGGCACGCTCAGGGTTTACAATCGGATTGTAGGCGGAAGGTGCTTTAGGCAAGCCAGCCAACATGGCGGCTTCAGCCAATGTTAATTCATTAACATTTTTATTGAAATAAATTTGGGCGGCAGAGGCAAAACCATAAGCGCGTTGACCCAAATAGATTTGGTTGAAGTACAGCTCCAAAATCTTGTCTTTACTTAAAGACTGCTCGATTTTGTAGGCCAACAGGGCTTCGTTGAACTTACGGGTGAACGAACGCTCGCTGCTCAGGTAGAAGTTTTTGGCAACCTGTTGCGTAATCGTACTGGCACCGGATTGAACACCGCCGGCTATGACGTTGCCGATTGCGGCGCGCGCCACGCCCCAAACGTCCACACCCCAGTGGTCGTAGAAGCGTTTGTCTTCGGCGGCAATCACGGCGTCTTTTAAAATTTTCGGGAAGTCACCGATTTTGGTAAATTCACGCCGTTGTTCGCCGTAAACGCCAATGACTTGGCCGTCTGAAGAATAAATCGTCAGCGGCATTTTTGGTTTGTAGTGTTGTAAAGAGTCCAAAGACGGCAGTTTTGGATAGGTTACCAGAATTGCAATTGCAATCAGACCTATACCGAAAAGAGCCAGTCCTAATAAGAGACCCATACAGGTCGTTATAATCTTTTTAATCATGACTAAGTAATAATTTTGCCATTAATGGCGATAAATAAAGTAAAATGGGAAACGATTTCTATCAGCCACAGTCAATACTGTGTAAAGAATAAGAAGTCCTTTACGGATAACGAAACAGTTACTCACTCCTAAATGATACAGGGAAGTCAAATCATGCGCTTATTTAAAAGCACGAAAGATACCAAAACAGGCAAGGCTTCTAGCGGATTGAACAACCGCTCTGCCATCGGCGTCGACATCAGCCAACATGCCATTAAGATGGTACAACTGACAGGTCGTAGTTTAAACCAAATTCAGCTGGAAAAATACGTTATTACCAAATTGCCTAAAAATATTGTCAAAGGCAACAAAATTCAAGACTACGATCAGCTTGCCACTTACATCCAACATACTTACACACAATTACGCAGTTCTTGCAAAAATATTGTTGCGGCTGTGCCACAAAATTTGGCGACAGTCGAGCAAATTATTTACAACCCGCGTGATACCGATTTGGACTTGGAAGAGTTTGTCGAGGCGGAAGTCGGCCAATTTGCGCCTATTGAAGAAATGAACTACGACTTTCAAGCCGAAGAAGTCGGTTCGGGCCAGCATGTTTTAGCTGTTGCCGCTAAAAAAGACGATGTCGAACCGCGCATTGAAATGTTTGAAAATGCGGGCTTGCCTTTGTCCGCTTTGGATTTGGACTTACTGGCGCAACGCAATGCCTTCGTTTATTGGATGAATACGCATGCTCCCGAAATGGCAGAGGAAAAAGTTGCCGTGTTCGGCATTCATGCGACGCAAATGTATGCCCTGATTCTGCAAAACGGCCGCATTCTCTATAAACAAGAAACTCCGGTCAGCACAGAGCAGCTCAATCAGCTGATTCAGCGTACTTATCGGGTAACGGAAGAAAATGCCGCTCAAATGATGGCTTCCCAAAACAAGCCTTCCGACTACCAGTCTCAGATTGCCGACCGTTTTAATGTGCAGGTTGCGCAAGAAGTTCAGCGGGTTTTGCAATTTTACTATACCACGCAGGCCACTGATTCTTTCGCCAATATCAAACACATCCTGCTGACCGGCTTTACCGCTCAGCAGGCAGGTTTGGCGGAAAGCATTTTCTCGCAAACCAATACGGCAACAGAATACCTGCATCCGATTTCATATGTGGAACGCAGTGCAAAAGTAGAATTGCCGCAGTTTCAAATTGATGCGCCGTCACTGACGTTGGCGTTTGGATTGGCATTAAGGGGACTTTGAGAACATGATCGAATTAACCAGAATCAACCTTCTTCCGTATCGGGAAGAGATTAAACAGCGCAAGCAGCAGCAATTCAAAGTATTGATGCTTGGCGCTTTTGCAGTGGGTTTGGGCTTGGCAGCCGCTACCTATCTCGGTATTGATAGCGCCATCAGCAATCAAGAAGGCCGCAACAACTTCCTGCAAACCGAAATCGACAGACTTGATAGAGAATTGGGCGAAATCGATAAACTTCAGCAAGAAAAAGAAGCCTTCTTGGCCAAGAAGCTGAAAGTGGAAGAGTTGCAGGAAAAACGCTATCAAGCAGCTTATATCCTTGATTCTTTGAATGCGCTTACGCCCGATAATACTTATTTGACTGCGTTGGAAGCAGAAAGCCCGACCAGCTATAAAATTAGCGGCCATGCCGTCAGCGACAATAAAATCGCCGTTATGATGCGCTCCCTGCCAAGTACAGGTATTTTCTTGCAGCCTGAATTGTTGAGCATCAAAAAAGTAGATAACTACCAAGAATTTACTTTGAAATCTTCAATCAACCAAGTGAATACGCCGGCTCCTGCACCGACTGCACAAAGCAGCAGTGAAATAGCCGAACCTGTGGCAGAACCTGCTCCGGAGGCTCAATAATGGCATCTAAAAACCTGAAACAATTGGACGTACAAAACCTGTACCTGCTCAATATGCCTTCAAAACTTTTGCTGGGAGGTTTGTTGATTGTCGGTATGTTGGCGTTGGGCTATGTCGGCGTATTTAAAGATCAGATTGAAACCTTGAATACGCAGGAAGCCAAAGAAGCAGAACTGAAGGAAACCTTTACGCGTAAAAGCATTCAGGCGGCAAGCTTGAACAATTTGAAGGCTGAATTGGCTTCTATCCGTTCTGCATTTGACGTTTTGTTGAAACAACTGCCGACTGATGCGGAAATTCCGAACCTGATTCAAGAGCTGCATCAGGCAGGTTCAACCAACGGACTGCGTTTGGACAGCGTTGCACCGCTCCAACCTGAAAACGATGGTCCGATTCAAAAACTGCCGTATCAGATTTCCATCACGGGCAAATACTCTCAAATCAGCCAATTTACCCGTGATGTAGGCGATTTGTCGCGCATTATTACGTTAGATTCTTTGAAACTCGTGAACGCAGGCGAGGACAAAGAAGGCAAAGGCAATAAAGGCGAGTTGACATTGAGTGCGATTGCGACGACTTACAAAGCCCGTCCGGCCGAAGAGATTGCTGCCGAATTGGCTGCGCAACAGGCACAAGAAGAAGGCAAACCTGCCGAGAATGAGCAAAAATAAAAGAATAGGGAAATCATGAAAAAAATCATCTTACTCTTAAGTCTTCTTCCCTTGGCAGCCTGTACGCAAAGCTATGAAGATTTGACTCAATGGATGACGCAAACCCGTCAGGAAGCAAAATCCAAGATTATTCCGTTTGAAGAGCCGACGGTTACATTGCCTAAGCCATATAGCCCGCCGAACTTTAAAGGCATGAATGCGTTTGATTCACGCCGTTTGGACACTGCTCCTAAAGGCGGCAATGCGCCGGATGTGAACCGTCCGAAAGAAACATTGGAAGCCTTCAGTTTGGAAAACATGGCCTTTGTCGGAACGCTTCAAAGCGGCGGCAAAGTTTCCGGATTTATCAAGGTCAACGACCATGTTTATACCGTTTATCCCGGAAACTATATCGGTCAGAATTATGGCAGAATCCAAAGTATTACTGAAGATAAAATTATCTTGACCGAGCAAGTTGAAGACAGCTACGGCAACTGGGTGTACCGGAAGGCCGAATTGCCATTGAGCAGTAAAGAGGCGGATTCTTCCAATAGCTCAGATAGTTCGAATTCAAATTAATTTAGGGGTCTCACTCGATTATGAAAACCAAGCACATGACAAAATTATTTGCCGGCTTCAGCGTTGCCCTCGCTGTTCAGACGGCCTTTGCAGGCAATATTACCGATATTAACGTTTCTACTTTGCCTGACAACCAAAAAATCATCAAAATCCGTTTCGACAAAGATGTCACCACACCTCATGGTTTTGTAACATCTACTCCGGCGCGTATCGCATTGGATTTTGCCAACACCAATATCCGTTTGCCTCAGCCTGTTTTGGAATATGCCGACCCATTGCTGAATCAAATTACTGCGGCGCAAAACAATGACCGTGCACGCGTGGTTTTGGGTTTGAACAAAATCAGCCAATACAATACTGAGATTCGCGGCAACGAAGTTTGGGTATTTGTAAACGAATCTACTGATCAAACCAATGCGGCCGTTGCAAATGAACGTGCGGCTACTCCGTCTACCGCGCGCGCTGCTCAGACTTATCAAGCCGTTTCAGCAGCCAATATCGATTTCCGCAAAGGCGCACGCAATTCCGGCATTATTGAATTGTCCGCCCCTGGTTTCAGCGGACAGCCGGATATTAAACAGCAGCGCGACCGCGTGGTTGTGACATTGAAAAACCATACTTTGCCGACACAAGCGCAACGCAGTTTGGATGTGGCTGACTTTAATACACCTGTACAAAACGTTACGCTCAAACGTATCGGCAATTCTACCCAGCTTATTATCCGCAACAATAATGCGAATTGGGACATCAATACCAAAGCTTCTTCCGGACGCTTTGTATTTGAAGTATCGCCTAAAGCCGCCAATACCGAATCCGGCGGCTTAAACCACAATGCGAACAAATCGTTCAAAGGCCGTAAAATTTCTTTGGATTTCCAAGATGTAGAAGTTCGTACCATCTTGCAGATTTTGGCAAAAGAATCCGGCATGAATATTGTTGCCAGCGATACCGTCAAAGGCACTATGACTTTGTCCCTGAAAGATGTACCTTGGGATCAGGCTTTAGACTTGGTTATGCAGGCGCGCAATTTGGATATGCGCCGTCAAGGCAACATTATCAATATCGCACCTCGCGATGAATTGTTGGCAAAAGACAAAGCTTTCTTGCAGGCTGAAAAAGAGATTGCCGAATTGGGTCCGCTGTATTCTCAAACCTTCCAGTTGAAATACAAAAACGTGGATGAATTCCGCAAAATTCTGCGTTTGGAAGAATACGACAGCAATAATTCCAACACCCGCAACACTCTGTTGAGCAACCGAGGCAGCGCCTTAATCGATCCGGCCACCAATACGCTGATTGTGACCGACAACCGTGGCGTGATTGAGAAATTCCGCAAACTGATTGATGAATTGGACGTTCCAACCCGTCAAGTGATGGTGGAAGCGCGTATTGTGGAAGCTGAAGATACCTTCTTCCGCAACTTGGGCGTTAAATTCGGTTCCGGTGGTGCGATCGGCCGTACGGCATGGGGCAGCAACTGGAGCAATGCGCAAACCAACTACAATACCAATGCCTCGTTTAACCGTGGCGACGTAGGCTACCGCAAATGGACTTTGGATCCGAATGTCAGTCTGCCGACCGCAGCCGCAGTCAACAGCATTGCGCTGGTGCGTGCGTTCTCGTCCGGCGCATTGGGCTTGGAAATCAGTGCGTCTGAAGAACAAGGTAAGAGCAAAACCATTTCCAATCCGCGCGTGCTGACACAAGACCGTAAAGAAGCCAAAATTGAATCCGGTACGGAAATTCCTTACCAAGAGGCTTCTTCCAGCGGTGCGACTTCGATTACCTTCAAGAAAGCCGTTTTGGGCTTGACCGTAACGCCGAACATTACGCCTGACGGTCAAATTATCATGACTGTGAAGATTAATCGCGATACCCCGATCGACTGTACCGTAGATTCTCTGATGACCAAGTGTATCAACACCAAACACTTGAATACCCAAGCCATGGTTGAAGATGGCGGCACGCTGATTGTCGGCGGTATTTACGAGGAAGAAAGCACCAATGCGGTGAACAAAGTACCTGTTTTGGGCGATATCCCTGTTGTCGGCAATCTGTTCAAATCACGCGGCAAACGTGAAAACCGCCGTGAGCTGTTGATCTTCATCACGCCGCGCATTATGGATAATGTGGGTAACAATCTGCGTTACTGATTTTTAAAATGACAAACAGGCATATCTGCAAAGGTATGCCTGTTTTGGTTTTCAGACGGCCAGAGAAGAAAAGGCCGTCTGAAAAACGACGAACTTTTCCACGAAACCACCATATCGTATAAAATGACCCACATGGAAAAAATCAACGGCAATTTAATTTTAATCGGGCTGATGGGCGCGGGGAAAACCACTTTGGGCAAGCAGCTTGCCCAAATGTTTGAATGCCCGTTTTACGACAGCGACTACGAAATCTGCACTTCTTCGGGCGTATCCATTCCGACCATTTTTGAGATGGAAGGGGAGGAAGGCTTCCGCAACCGTGAAACCAATATGCTGAAGAAGCTCGCTTCCCGGCGCAACATCGTTTTATCGACCGGTGGCGGCTCCGTATTGCGCAGTGAAAACAGGCAGATTTTGCGCCAAAACGGTACGGTTGTTTATCTGCATGCCAGCCCCGAAACCTTGCTGGAGCGTACCCGTTACGACAGCAACCGGCCGCTGTTGCAAGTTGCCAACCCTTTGGCCAAACTGCAAGAGCTGTATGACCAACGCGATACGCTGTACCGTCAAACCGCACATCTCGTCATCGAATCCGACAGCTGTCACAAAACGCTCAAACGCCTGATACAGGCTTTAGGCGAGTAAATACGCTTTGCAAAGGAACCCCATGCGCACCCTGACTGTCCAAACCCCGTCCCATCAATACCCCATCTTTATCGGGCATAAACTGATTGAGCAGGCCGATACACTGCTTCAGCCCTATTTAGGCAAAAAAGCGGCCATCATTACCAACGAAACCGTTGCGCCGCTTTATCTCAAACAGCTTCAGACGGCCTTAGACAGACTGGGCGTGCCGCATTTCAGCATCATCCTTCCCGACGGCGAAGAATATAAAAACTGGCAGACGCTTAACCTGATTTACGATGGCTTGATGCAAAACCGTGCCGAGCGCAAAACCACTTTAATCGCTTTGGGCGGCGGCGTGATAGGCGACATGGTCGGCTTTGCCGCGGCGACTTATCAGCGCGGCGCACCTTTTATCCAAGTGCCGACCACATTGCTCAGTCAGGTCGATTCCTCGGTCGGCGGTAAAACCGCTATCAACCATCCGCTCGGTAAAAACATGATTGGTGCGTTCTACCAACCGCAAGCCGTGCTGGCCGATTTGACCGTCCTGCAAACACTGCCGCAACGCGAACTTTCCGCAGGCATGGCGGAAGTCATCAAATACGGCGCATTGGGCGATGCTGAATTTTTTGCCTGGTTGGAAGAAAATATGGCCGACCTGATGGCGCAACATCAAGAAAAAATGGCAGAAGCCGTTTATCATTGCTGCAAAATGAAGGCTGATATTGTTGCCCAAGACGAAACCGAGCAGGGCATCCGCGCATGGTTTAATCTCGGCCACACTTTCGGCCATGCCATCGAAGCCGAAATGGGCTACGGCGTATGGCTGCACGGTGAAGCCGTTGCCGCCGGTTGCGTCCTTGCTTCCCGTTTGTCGCAAATTTTGGGTAAAACCCAACAAGCCGATACCGACCGCATTGCCGCTTTAATGGAAGCCGCCTCCCTTCCGTCTGCGCCGCCTGTTTTCTCCTTTGAAAAATGGATTGAACACATGAGCCACGACAAAAAAGTCAGCAGCGGCATCATGCGTTTTGTCGGTTTGGAATACTTGGGCAAAGCCAATATCACCGAAATTACCGATATGGAAATCCTCCGCCAAACCTTGCAGCCGTATTTGTGAGGAATGAATGAGGGTTGCTTTAAAATATAAAAAGGCCGTCTGAAAGGTATTTTCAGACGGCCTTTGGTTTTAAAACGTTTTCATTTATCGGATTAAAGCTAGATAAACCAATTTGAGCGGGTCGATTATTTAAAGTGTCTTTTTATCCAACTCGGCAATAATCAGCAAGCCGCTGTCAAAGCGTCGGCTGTCGGCCAGTTTCAGACGGCCTTGATGGCGTTTGACAATGGTGTTTGCGATGGACAGCCCCAGGCCGGTGCCTTGTTGTTCGGTGCCGAGAATGCGGTAGAAGGGGTCGATAACGCGTTGGCGCTCGCTTGGGGGAATACCGGGGCCGTCGTCTTCCACCCAGATGTTGAGGTATTCGGCGGTTTCGTCAAAGCCCAAATCTATGCGGCCGCCTTTGGGGGTGTAGCGGATGGCGTTGTCGGTAAAGGTTTTGATAAGGGTGTAGATTTCGGTGTCGTCGGCGTGGATTTGGCAGTCGTTTTCAACGGCGACGCCGATGTCTTGACCTTTGGCCAGCGCCAGCGGCATGAGTTCCTGCAAGACGCGGCGGAACTGGTTTTGCAGGCTGATCAGGGTTTTGGGGCGTTGGGTTTCGGGGGCTTGGGCGCGTGCGAGGGAAAGGAGTTGCTCGAGCAGGTGGCGGTTGCGCTGTATGCTTTGTTGCAACAGGGCGGACTGCTCGCGCGCTTCGGCGGACAGCTGCATATTGTTGAGCCGTTCTGCCTGAAGGGAAAGGGCGGTCATGGGGCTGCGCAATTCGTGTGCGGCATCGGCAATAAAGCGTTGCTGTTGGCGGACGTTTTCATCGGTACGTTGCAACAGGTTGTTGATGGCGACGACAAAGCCTTGGATTTCGCTGGGAATGTCTTGCGTGTCCATCGGCGAGAGGTCGTTGATTTGGCGCTGTTCCAAATCGTTGGACAGGGTTTTGACGGAACGCATGGCGCGGTGGGTAATCCAGACGGTGAGCAGGATAATCAGGGGTAGGGCGAGGAGCATGGGGAGGATGCTCTGCACGGCGGCCATTTCGGCCAGTTCTTCGCGGTAGTCGCTTTCCTGCATGACGGCGATGCGGCCTTGCTTGGTGTTGCGGGTATAAACGCGGTAGTAATCGTCGTCGTCATCGGCCTGAATGGTGTGCAGGCCGTCTGAAATCTGCTCAGGCAGGCTGACAATGGGGTTGGGCGTATTGGGAAATTGAACGGAAATCTTGTTGTCGTTGTCGAGCGAGTGTTTCTCGTCATCGGCATCGCTCGGGTCGAGATAGTTCGCGACTTGGCGCAACAGGTCGTCTTGAACCTCTTGGGTTTCGTGATAAGTATCGTAATATGAAAATATGCCTGCAAGAATGGAGAGGGGCAGGAGCATACAGATCAGGGCGAGGCTGATCTTAACTTGCAGGGATTGTTTGATGGTGTGGATAAGGCGTTGCATGGTTTGTGTGTTGATATTGTTGTGGTTTTTCAGACGGCCTGGTTGTTTTGTGCAACCAGCCAGCCGACCCCGCGGACGTTTTGAATTGCTTCTTTGCCGAGTTTTTTGCGTAAGGCGTGAATCAGGAAGTCAACGGCGTTGCTTTCGACTTCTTCACCCCAGCCGTAGATTTTATCTTCCAAA
Source organism: Neisseria sp. P0020.S003 (assembly GCF_051957095.1). NCBI lineage: Bacteria > Pseudomonadati > Pseudomonadota > Betaproteobacteria > Neisseriales > Neisseriaceae > Neisseria > Neisseria sp. P0020.S003. The sequence goes on from NZ_JBQCWU010000001.1 coordinate 129,977, forward strand.
TCGCTGCGCGACAGAATCATGCCCGGACGCAGTAGCAGGGCTTGGAGGACGGCAAATTCTTTGTTGCTGAGCATGATGGCCTGTTCCTGCCCGACCACTTCTGCCTGATGGGTGGAAGGGTTGAGCGTGATGATGCCGTTGCTCAGTAGCGTTTGCGCCTGTCCGCCGTGTCGGCGCAATACGGCGCGCATACGGGCTTGCAGTTCTGCCATGTCGAAGGGTTTGACGATGTAGTCGTCTGCGCCGCCGTCTAGGCCGTTGAGGCGGCTGTGCAAATCGTCGCGCGCGGTCACGATTAAGACGGGAACGGTACAGCCGCCGTTGCGGATTTGCGCCAATACGTCCAAACCGTCTTTGCCGGGCAAACCCAAATCTAAGAGCAGCAAATCGTATGCTTGCGCCGCCACTGCTGCGGCAACTTCCGAACCGCGGCTGACCCAATCGACAGCGTAGCCGGTGTCTTTCAGGTTGGCACTGACGGCTTGGGCAATCATGGCATCGTCTTCAACCAATAATACGCGCATGGAAGTTCTCCGGAGGATGGGCGGATAGTGATTATAACCGCACTCAATTAGTAAAAATTTAGGAACTGTCGAAAAACTGATTTTTTGCAAAAGATGAGGCCGTCTGAAATTTTGTTTTTCAGACGGCCTGTATGCTTCAATCCCGATTATTTAGGGTTTTTCTCAATCAAGGCGACCAATTGGTCGATATAGCCTTGAACAAAGCCGCGCGCGGATTCGATGAGCTGGCCGTTGTCGTCAAACAGGGTAGGCGAGTTGCCGAGGAACACTTCCGGTTGGCCGGTCAGCGGCATATCGAAATACGAAAGGGCAAGGCGCAGATTTTTTTGCGCGCTATAGCCGCCCATTTTGCCGACTGAATGGCTGATGATACCGGCAGGTGTTTTTTTCCAGGCAACATCGGCATTGGGTTTGGAGCCGATATCGATGGCGTTTTTCAGGCAGGCCGGGACAGTACGGTTGTTTTCGGAAGTCACGAACAATACGCCGGCAGAGGCTTTGATGGTTTCACGGAATTCGGTATAGCTGGACGGAGTAGGGAAGTCGGTAACGGCAGGATCGTCGTAGTCGAAGTTGTACAAAGGCAAATGGCCGATTTCGACGATTTGCGCTTCGTAGCCTTCGGGGAACATGGGAATGACGTTTTGTGCGATTTTGCGTGCAAACGAGCCTTTACGCAGACTGCCGACCAAGATGCTGACTTTCTTTGACATGCTTTTCTCCTGTTTAATAATAAAAATGAAAACAATTCTAAATTTTAGTGTTATCTGGGGAAGCGGTCAAGGTTTCAGACGGCCTGTCAAAATGGTTTATGCTAAAATAACGGTCTCGCTGATATTTCAAATTATTATGCACGCTTCTGATTCACAAGAGGGCGAAACGGCACACGAATACTATGCCGACAATCCCGACTTTCCTGCTAAAACCATTGTCGCCACCTTATTCATCGGCGCATTTTTCGGCTATCTCAACGATACGCTGTTGAATGTCGCGCTCACGCCGATTATGAAGGATTTCGGTGTCGATAAGACCACAGTTCAATGGCTGACGACGGGCTTTTTGCTGGTGATGGGGGCATTTACGCCGATTACGGCAGGCGTGATTCAATGGTTTGAAACGCGCAAAATGGTGCTGTTTACGCAGGCAACGTTTTTAGCAGGATCGCTGATTTGCGCGTTTGCACCGACATTTGGCGTATTGGTGGTCGGTCGGATGGTGCAGGCAGTGTCTGCCGCGTTCTTTGTCCCGCTTCTGTTTAACGGCGTATTGTCGATTTTCCCTCCCAACAGGCGCGGAACGGCGATGGGTGTGATTACCATGATGTTTACCGCCGCGCCTGCAATGGGGCCGACGCTGTCGGGCATCATCATCGACCATACGCATTGGCGCGTGTTGTTCGGCTTTACTGCGCCGTTTATGTTGGCGGCGATGGTGCTGGTGGGCAAATATTTGACGGTCAATTTGAGCAACATCAGCCGTCCGAAAATCGATATGTTGTCGGCTGTGCTGTCGATTGCGGGCTTCGGCGGGCTGGTTTATGCGAGCAGTAATTTTGCCCATATGCCGTTGGTGGAATTTATCCTGCTCTTTGCCGCTTCCGTTGTGCTGGTGGGTTGGTTTGCGCACCGTCAATTCCGTTTGGCTACGCCGTTGTTGAACCTTCGTGCGTTTGAATACAAACAGTTCAGATATTGCGTTGTGATTTTAGCTGGTGCGGTATTCCTGTTCTTAGGCTTGGAACTGATGGTGCCGATGTACACGCAGCAAGTGTTAATGCTGACCGGTACGGCAACCGGCCTGATCCTGATGCCTGCCAGTATTGCCCAAGCGGTTGCCGCGCCGTTGTTTGGCAAATTGTTGGACAAAAAGGGCGGACGTTTTGTCGTCTTGCCGGCAACAGTGATGCTGGTGGTGTCGCTGGCGGTATTGTGGCTGTTTCTGCGGATTGATACGCAAGTGGTAATGTTGACGGCGATGTTTACGCTGTTGGCGCTTTCCGTGTCTGCTTGCGTAACCGGCGAAACCCATGGTCTGAATGCGTTGCCGAAAACGCTCAATCCGCACGGTGCGGCGATTCTGACTACCATCAACCCGATTGCCGGTGCCATCGGCGCGGCGTTTTTCGTCGGTGCAACCAATATCGGTGAGAAACTTTCCAGTGCAGATATGCCGCAACAGGCAATGCTGGACGGTATCCATTTGGCGATGGGTTGCGCTTTGGTTGTCGGTGTTGTGGTCGTCATGTTTGCTTTGCGTTTGAAAGCGCATCAGAAATAAATAAAAGGTCGTCTGAAACGTTCAGACGGCCTAAGTACCTCGTAAGAATTTATAAGATTTTGTAATGCAATGAAATTTAAAAGTATTTTATCAGTTGGCCTGATGATGGCGGTTTGTCCGTCATGGGCTTTGGATTTCGGGCGTATTCCTGAAAATGAAATTTCCGTTTATGTGCAGGAATTGGACAGCGGCAAAGTGATTGCCGAACACCGTGCCGATGAATTGCGCAATCCTGCTTCGACGATGAAGCTGGTAACGGCGTTTACCGCGTTTCGTATGCTGGGCGGCGATTATCGTTGGAAAACGGAGTTTAAAACCAACGGCCCAATCAAAGGCGATACGTTGAAAGGCAACGTGTATTGGGTGGGGAGCGGCGATCCTGTGTTTGACCAGCATGATCTGGTGCAAATGCAGCAACAGATGCGCGATAAGGGCATACGCCATATTGACGGACATCTGATACTCGACCGCAGCCTGTGGGGCGATGTGAAGAATCCGGATGATTTTGCTTCCGATTCTGCCGAAAGTTTTATGACTCCACCCGATCCCAATATGTTGGCGTATAAAACCGTTGAACTCCGTGCTGAAAAAGGGGAAGACGGAAACTTGGTCATCCGTACCAATCCGCCGCTGCCGAATCTGAATATTCAAAACAAATTGACGCTTGAGAATAAAGCAGGGAAGTGCAGTGTTTTAAAAAACCACATGAAGACTTCCTATAAAAACAATACGCTGACCGTGTCGGGCAAGCTGCCGGAAAGCTGCTTGGGTCAAGAGCTGTATCTGAATATGTACAGCATGAAAGAATATGTCGGCAAAAGTTTTGTGAACCAATGGCGTCAACAAGACGGTACGGTTTCAGACGGCCTGACGACAGGTGTTGCGCCTCATGACGCGCATGTGTTGGCAAGCCATCTCTCCAAACCGCTTGCCGATATCCTCACCGATATGAACAAGCATTCCAATAATCTGATTGCCCGTTCGGTTTTCCTTAAATTTGCCGGAAACATGTCTGATTACAAGCTGGCGCAGACTAAGGCAGCCTCTATCGTAAAAAGTGAGCTGGAGGTTGCCGGTATCAATACGGAAGGGCTGGTGTTGGAAAACGGCTCAGGCTTGTCTCGCGTAGAACGGCTCAATGCGCGAATGATGGCGCAAATGTTGGAAAAAGCCTACTTCAGCCCGTTTAAAAACGAGTTTATCAGTACGCTGCCGATTGCCGGTAAAGACGGCACGCTTAAAACACGCTTGAAACAGCCCGGTGAAAACCTGCGCCTCAAAACCGGTACGCTTAAAGATGTCCGTGCATTGGCAGGGTATTGGTTGGGCGAAAAGCCGTTGCTGGTTGTCGTCATTATCAACAGCCAAAAATCAACCGATTATTTACGCGACTTGGATAAGCTGGTGTCTAAAATTGTACAGCCCGGTGGTGAACATTGGATTGATGCTAAAGCTTCCTGTATGATCAGGTATCAGGCTTGATAAGCTAAAAAGGGCCGTCTGAAAATGTATTGACGTTTTCAGACGGCCTTTGTGTAAGAAGGGGAGGCAAGTATTGATGTCTATTTTGGAAGATGATTTAGGGATTTGATAAATAAGCGTTTGGTGTGAATCAGCTTGAGGCGGATGGTCTTTCAGGATTCAAACCATATGTCTGCTTTATTGTGTTGTCCTGTTTATACTATCTAAAAAGCTCGATTTTTTATAAAAAGGCATAGGATACAGACGAAAAAAATACCGGTAAAAACCGGTATTTTTATTTTTAACTTGATGGCGCGGCGGACGGGGCTCGAACCCGCGACCCCCGGCGTGACAGGCCGGTACTCTAACCAACTGAGCTACCACCGCGCATCCATTGTCAGAGACAATGAAAAGGAAAGTGGTGGGTGATGACGGAGTCGAACCGCCGACATTCTGCTTGTAAGGCAGACGCTCTACCAACTGAGCTAATCACCCGAAAAAAGGGAGATACTGAAGAATTAGTATTTTTAAATGATGGCGCGGCGGACGGGGCTCGAACCCGCGACCCCCGGCGTGACAGGCCGGTACTCTAACCAACTGAGCTACCACCGCGCATCCACTGTCAAAGACAATGAAAAAGAAACTTGGTGGGTGATGACGGAGTCGAACCGCCGACATTCTGCTTGTAAGGCAGACGCTCTACCAACTGAGCTAATCACCCATGCGCAAAATTGCGAAGACGCTATTAAACCAAAAAATCCTGATGCGCGCAAGATTTATTTGCCGATAATTAGATATCTCCCTGCAAGCACCAGTTTTCAAAGGAAATAATTTCTTCCTGCTTGCCTGCGACAACCAAAATATCACCGGCTTCCAGAACAAAATCAGGGTCAAGGTCTTGGATTTTTCCGGTATTGCGGCGGATAAACAATAGTTTCAGATAATGTGCTGCCAATGGCAATTCGCGGATGGTTTTGCCGATGGCGTGTGCTTCGCCTTGCAATGGGAAGGCATGGCGGCATACGGCCTTGCTGTCTTCGTCGGAAAAGCTGTCATCATCACTGCCGACAAACAAGTCTTGCAAAGATGCATAGCGGCTGTGACGGATGTGGGTTATGGTTTGATAAACATGGTTGTAGGAGAGGCCGTGGCCCAACATGGCATAGCTTGCCAGAACCAGGCTGGTTTCTTTGGTATCGGAGACGGTTTCTTCCGCACCCATTTCGGTAAAGGTTTTGACGTAATCGTCATTGGTGGCGCGAACATAAACTGGCATGCTCGGATGCATGGACATGATGTTGCCGAGAACATGTTGGGTCTCGTGCATATTGTTCAGCGTGATGACCACCATTTTGGCGCGCCCCAAGCCGGCGGCTTCCAAGACTTCACGGCGTTTGGCATCGCCAAAGGAAACCGGTTCGCCTGCGTTGCGTGCCACTTGTACGCGGGCAATGTCCAAGTCAAGGGCAAAGTAGGGGATGCCTTCTTGCGCCAATACACGGGCAACCGATTGACCGCCGCGTCCGAAACCGATAATCAGGACGTGTTCGGATTTGCTCATGGTTTCCACCAGCATGGAGTGTAAGTCCAAGGCTTTCATGTCCCAGTCGGATTTAACGAAGCGACTGACGATGGCATTGCTGCTGCCTAAAATGAATGGCGCGGCAATCATGGAGAGCAAGACGGCTGCAGTGGCTGCTTGTTCCAATTCGGGCGAAACCATATTGATTTTGCTGGAAATGGCCAGCATCACGAAGCCGAACTCGCCGCCTTGTGCCAAATAAAGCGCACTTTTGAGGCTGTCGCCCACAGGGTTTTTCATGCGTAAAGCGATGATGAAGACGACCAGTGCTTTCAAGACCAACAAGATTGCCAACAAAATCAGGATTTGCTGCCAGTTGCCGATCAGTGCCTGAATATCCAGCTTCATGCCGACGGTAATGAAGAAGAAGCCCAGCAGGATATCGCGGAATGGACGGATGTCGTCTTCTACCTGAATGCGGTATTCGGTTTCGGAAAGCAACATGCCGGCGACGAATGCGCCCAATGCCATAGACAGGCCTTCAAGCTCTGTCAGATAGGCCACGCCCAAAGTAACCAGCAAAACATTGATCATGAAGAGTTCGGACGATTTGCGTTTGGCAACCAGTCTGAACCAGCGCGACATCACTCGGCTGCCGATAACGAACAAAATGCCCAAGGTCAGCAACATTTTCAAACCGGCCAAGCCCAACTCTACCCACAAGTTGCCTTCGCTGCCGCCAGCAAGTGCCGGAATCAGAATCATCAGCGGTACAACGGCAATATCTTGCATCAGCAAAACGCCCATGGCCATTTGACCATGCGGCTGACCCAGCTCGGTTTTCTCCGACAGAATGCGACTGACGATGGCGGTGGACGACATGGTCAGTGCGCCCGCAGTGGCAAACGCCCAGTTAAACGGCGTGCCCATTGCCATCAAAATGCCCATAATCGAGAGCATGGTAATGATGACTTGCAAACCGCCCAAGCCGAATACGAGGCGGCGCATGGCTTTGAGTTTGGGTAGGGAGAATTCGAGACCGATGCTGAACATCAAGAACACAATGCCGATTTCTCCCAAATAGTCGGTAGCGTGGCTTTGCGGAATCAGTTTGAACATACCTGGACCGGCAATAAAACCGACCAAAAGATAACCGAGCATGGAAGGAATGTTGAACTTGCGACAGTAGATAACCGTAATGACGGAAACCAACAGGACAATGACAATCGGACCGAGGGAGAATTCGTGCATAGAGTGGGCGGCCTTTCGTTAAAAGTAGCTATTGTTATATAGGCCGTCTGAAACACGTCGAAAACCGACAGCAAACCCAAATAAAAACGCACAGAACGAACTTTATTTCTGCGATTTGATTTCCCGTATCATGCTTATTTGGACTTACTGTTTCGAGCGTTATCTAACGGATTATTAAGATTATATCAAGATAGAATGTAAAGTAGTGTTTTGGTTGACAAAAAGGGCCGTCTGAAATATTCAGACGGCCTTTAAATCAACAAACGGTTTAAGGCATCAACATGCCGCCGTTGACATGAAGTGTCTGACCGGTAATGTATTTTGCCTGATCAGAAGCCAAGAACAAGACTGCATCGGCAATATCTTGCGCTTCACCGAATTTGCCCAAAGAAGTTTGCGCTTCAAAGGTTTTGCGGGTTTCTTCCGGCAGGGCGCGGGTCATATCGGTGTCGATAAAGCCGGGGGCAACGCAGTTGACGGTAATGCCGCGGCTGCCGACTTCACGCGCCATAGATTTGGAGAAGCCGATTAAGCCTGCTTTTGCGGCCGCATAGTTGGTTTGACCGGCATTGCCCATCACGCCGACAACAGAAGTGATGTTGATGATGCGGCCGGTACGCTGTTTCATCATGCCGCGCAATACGGCTTTGGAGGCGCGGAAGACGGATTTGAGGTTAACCTGCATGATATCGTCCCATTCTTCCTCTTTCATGCGCATCAGGAGGTTGTCGCGGGTAATGCCGGCGTTGTTGACCAGAATATCCAGTTTGCCGAATTCTTTCTCGATGTCGGCAATCAGGTTTTCGATGGTTTCAGGTTCGGCAGAATTCAATGCACGGCCTTCGCCGCCCCATTGTGCCAAGCGTTCGCCGATTGCAGCCGCACCGCTCTCACTGGTGGCTGTGCCGATAACTTTTGCACCGGCCGCAGCCAAAGTATCGGCAATTGCCGCACCGATACCGCGCGATGCGCCGGTTACCAAAGCGATTTTGCCGCTCAAATCTTGTGTACTCATGCTGTTTCCTTTTTGATACTATTTATAACACATGCTGTATAAATAGTAGTTAAATGTTTGGATGTCAACCACGCTATTAATTTAACGATAGTTTTCCAAATTTGGACGTAAAGTATTATCAAGGAGAATTTTATCAGTATATTTCAAGCATAAAGGGTGAAATATATCTCCTAATATATTTGTCCAAGGGATAGGGTATCCGGGGTTATTACCTAGAACGTTACCAGGATTATTCTCCAGTTGCTCAGCGTAATTATCCATTCTATTTAATAGTTCGTTGTACCATTCTTGAGTAAAAGGGGTTTGTTTGCGAAAAATATAGGCGCAATTTCCAGCTATGATACTAAAATAACATTGCATATCTTCGCCAATCTTACCTTCAACAGGTGCTAAGTCTTCTGCTTTAATCTCAGGATAGCCAATAAAATATGCATTACTACAATCTAAAGTGTCAAAAACAGGACTCCAATTGTATTGAGCAGCTTTAATATCACTATAACCTCCACCGTAATGATGCATAAAATAGCAACGTAGATAATCAGCTTTATGTACTAAGGATAAGTATTTGAATGCGTGGTGCAGTGGATACTCAGGTAAAATATATTCTGATAAATTATTTGGAGTAATCAATACCACTTCTACTCCTGAAACTAGTTTCAGAAGCTCAAAATGCGATTGACGGGATTCTGACATTGGATTGTTACCAGTCCAAAAAGTGTAAATTTTTCTAGAAACGGGATCCTTGTCAATTATGAATGTTGTTTGCTTAATAACTTTACTTAGAAAACTATCTGGATAGTTTTCTGATTTATATATATAAGGATTACTTGAAATGAAACGATAATTTGTTTGAAGCTGACGTTGTATTTTCCAAGTATGAAATATTTTTTTTAATATTCGTCTCATTAGCTACTACTCCAAGTAGGGTTGGATTTTTTGATATCTTCTAGGGTTGAACCATTTGTAAAAATATTTTCTCAAAGGATTGTTATATTTTTTTCGTTTTAATTCATATTGTTTTAGTGTGTATGAAGTTAAAAGTTGTAGAAAAATCCCGTTTTCTTTGTAAAAATCATAGTGTTTGTTATAAATTTTTAGTAGGTTGTCTGAGACTTTTATATCAGAGGCTAAATTACTCACTGATGATTCGTCGAGTCGTTGTCGGTAGTAAAATAAAGGTTGATGAATTTGTTTGACTTTCCCACCATTTTTAATGATGGAAATAAACAGTTCCCAATCTTCAATAAAAGTCATGTTGCTATCAAAGCCACCCACTGCATCGTAATCTTTTTTTCGGATTAAGGCGGTAATATAGATGCAGTTCTGCAGTAAAAAGTCTGGTAAGGCAAATTTAGGTAACTTCCATGGTTCATTTCTCGCGCCAAAAAGAAAGGCATCAGTATATACAATTGCTAATTTCTTATCAGCTTCAGCTGCATCTACACATACTTTCAAATAGTCTATTCCCAAAAGATCATCTGAATCTAGACAAACAAGGTAATCGCCACGGGCATATTGAATAGCATGAATACGAGCTTTGACGCAGTAAGTATTTTCTTGTGAAAGTACTTTTAATCTAGATTCTTTTTTTGCTTCTTCATATAGAATTTCTAAGGTATTGTCGTTTGAACCATCATCAATAGCTATAATTTCAAAGTTTTGATAAGACTGGTGATAAATACTTGATAAAGTTTCCTTAATGTAATTAGCTGAGTTATAGCATGGAATAATAATGGATATAAGAGGTTGATGTTTATGCATTTTCGCCCTGTTTTTAATTTTCAGTTAAATTATAAGTTTAATTTCCATGTTAATAGAAATTTAAAAGACATTTATCCCAAAATATGATAGTAAGTTTTTGATTTTTTATATGGGCCTATCATTATGGTTTGACTTTTATATCTTCTATTGGATTTGGAAGCTTTATTTCTTTATATGGTTGAATTTGTAGTATATAACTAATCCAATTTTTAAAACTGTACTTTTGTCGAATTTTCTCATCAATATCAACGTAGGGTTTTGCTAAAAACTCATCTAGTTGTGCAAAATCATATCCATCCCAAACTAGGAAATTATTAGGGTGATAGAAATCATAGTATTTTACTTGTGTATTTGTGGTAATCAGCTTTTGTTTATTTCCTAGTGCTTCGAAAGTGCGAAAAGATAAGCCATTATGCTTATCAATAACAAAGTCAATTAATACTTTCGCATGTTGGGCACGTTTAATATTTTCCTCAAAGCTGATTGTTTTATCAATAAGTGTAATGCTCTCATCAGGGTATATTTTTCTGCCATCTGCGTATCTTTTCCAAAATATATTTATGTCAGTACTCTTATTCCTTGTTTTTGCATAGCGTCCAAAATTAGCAATTACTTTTGCTCGGGAGTCCATATGAACACCTGTGAAGTAGAAATCTACTGTTCTTTCGGGAAGGTTATCTAGCTCATAGTCAAAATAGAAATTTGTTGCAGGAAAGAGATGGTATTCTGAATAATATAAATCATTTGAATCAAAAACATAACATCTATTAAATTCATTTATTAAAGGATAAATTGAAGGAAATCGATGTAAACCGTCAAATTGATAATTAACTACACCATTTTGACTTATTTTATTAAGGAATTGAATAAAATCATTATTGTATATGTCGCCACTAATTAATAAAGCGTAGTCTAATTCGCCAATATTCTTAATTTTCTCTGTAATAATATTCTGTAATGTTGAACATTTCAAATTTTTTTTAGCAGATATATCTTTGTAAATAAATTTACTCCATTTTACTTTTAGCCAACTGGAAATAGAAGGATAACGGAAGTTTTCAAAGTCTTCTGTAATATTAATAACTTTAAAACCATGGTATTTTAAATTCTTATCAATTAGTTTATACAATCCGGATACAGTAGGCATTCCAAATAATATTGTTTTACTCATAACTATTTCTTATATTGATTAGGACTTGTTAAAGGTATTTTCGTAATCAAGTTGCCAATAAGTTAGGCGACTTAATTCCAGTATTTACAATTTTGATATTTATATTCATTCAGGCAGGAGTCTGGCAAAGTTACTTAGTTTGAAATATGCATTAAAAACGGTTATTAAGATGAATCTTCTTGTAAATGCCTATATTTCTGATTTAGGATTTCTTCCCCATCTTTTTTGTTGTTATTTTACTGGTTTATATTCAAGAATTAAAGACGGCCTTTTTGAGGAAGGCCGTCTAAAAACGTTTTAGTGGGCTTCGATAAATGTAGCCACTTGGTCGGCATTGGTCAATGCGCTGCACGCGGCTTCTTTGTTGATGCGTTTGGCGAGGCCAGCGAGGACTTTACCGGGGCCGCATTCGGCGGATTCGGTGATGCCTTCGGAAACAAGTGCGTTGACGGTTTCTGTCCAGCGCACAGGGCTGTACAGCTGGCGTACTAAGGCATCTTTGATTTTGTCGGCATCATCGTAAGAGGCAACGTCAGCGTTATGAATGACGCGGATTTGCGGTTGTTTGATGGTGATGTCTTTCAGTGCCTCGGCAAGTTTTTCCGCTGCAGGCTTCATGAGGCTGCAATGTGAGGGAACGGAAACAGGCAGCGGCAGGGCGCGTTTGGCTCCGGCTTCTTTGGCGGCGGCCATGGCGCGTTCGACTGCGGCGGTATTGCCGGCAATCACGACTTGGCCTGGGGAGTTGAAGTTGACGGCTTCAACGACTTCGCCTTGTGCAGCTTCGTCACAAATGGCTTTTACTTGTTCATCTTCCAAACCCAAAATAGCGGCCATTGCGCCTACGCCTTGTGGTACGGCAGATTGCATGAGTTCGGCGCGCAGGCGGACCAGTTTGACCGCGTCTGTGAAATCCAATGCGCCGGCAGCGACGAGCGCGGTGTATTCGCCGAGGCTGTGGCCTGCAACGACGGAAGGGATTTTACCGCCGGCTTCCAAGTAGGCGCGGTAGGTAGCAATGCCGGCAGCCAGCATGATGGGCTGGGTGTTGACGGTTTGTCCGATTAATTCGGCATCTTCGCCGTTAATCATTGCCCACAGGTCTTGACCCAATACGGCGGAAGCTTCGTCAAATGTGGCTTTAACGATGGCTTGCTCGGCAAAGCCGTTCATCATGCCTAGGCTTTGTGAGCCTTGTCCGGGGAAGAAGAATGCGAAAGACATGGTAATTCCTTATTGGTTTGAATGTTTGAGGGTGTCTGCTAGCAGAAGGAGGGTGGAGACAGTATTGGTTGCAGCGGTCAGCTGGAAGGTGCGGACAAATCCGGGTTTGCTGGTTTTATGCCTGAATGCGAGGCTGCCGCAATAACCACCCGGCCAGCCGCCAAGCAGGTTGAGCAGGTGTAATTTTGCTTCGGGTATGCGTCTGCCGTGGTTGCGTGCGCGCTGTTTGTCTAGGTAGTAAAGCAGGAAAACGTATGCACTCAGTGCGAGATAGGCGATTGCCAGTTTGGGTAATACCATAAACGTTACGCCTAAAAATAAGATGCTGATGCAGAGTGCAAACGTTAGGGATTTCATGGGTTGTGGCAGAAGAGGCCGTCTGAAAGGGATGTTCAGACGGCCCAATCGTTAGTATTTCACCAGAACTGCGCCCCAGGCAAAACCGCCGCCGATGCCTTCGAGCAAGAGGTTTTGTCCGCGTTTGATTTGGCCGTTTTTAATACCGACATCCAGTGCCAGTGGAATGGAGGCGGCGGACGTGTTGCCGTGGTCTTGGACGGTCAAGATGACTTTGTCCATGCTCAAGCCTAAGTGTTTGGCGGTAGAGTCGATAATGCGCTTATTGGCTTGGTGCGGCACAATCCAATCGATTTGATCGGCAGTGTAACCGGCTTCTTCGATAACGTCATCTGCGATTTTAGACAGCATTTTGACGGCAAATTTGAATACGCCGGGGCCGTCCATGCTGATGTAGGGTGAACCGCAAACCTGGCCGTTGGCGATTTGTCCGGGGACGTTCAAAAGGTTGAGGTAGTTGCCATCGGCTTTGAGTTTGCTGTGGATGATGCCCGGTTCGTCAGATGCGCTTAAGACAACCGCGCCCGCACCGTCACCAAAGAGGACACAGGTGGTGCGGTCGTTCCAATCGACGATGCGGCTGAAGGTTTCCGCACCGATAACCAAAGCGTTTTTCGCCATGTCGCTTTTGATGTAGGCATTGGCAGTGGTCAGGGCATACATAAAACCGGCGCACACGGCTTGTACGTCAAAGGCAGGACAGCCGTTGGCAATGCCCAATTTTTGCTGCACGATGGTTGCCGTAGAAGGGAACTGCATATCGGGAGTGGCTGTGGCGACGATAATCAGATCGATATCGTCAGCCTGCAAATTGGCATCTGCTAAGGCGCGGCGCGCTGACTCGGCGGCCAAGTCGCTGGTTTTTTCGTTGTCGTCTGCAATATGGCGAAATTTGATACCTGTACGCGTGGTAATCCACTCGTCGGAAGTGTCCACTTTTTTGGCAAGGTCGTCATTGCTGACGCGGTTGGCAGGAAGGTAGCTGCCTGTACCGGAAATTTTGGCATATTGCATGAGAACGGCCTTTTTAGAGAGTTGATTCAGATAGTCGGGTATTGTAAGCGAAAATGGGAAAATTCCCAATATTAAGAATGAAGTCGGTGATTAAAGATAAAAACAGGCCGTCTGAACATTTTGAAGTTTCAGACGGCCTGTGTATATCAGCCTTAAGCTTCCGTTGCTGGAGTGGCAGCTTCTAGTTCTGCTTTGGCGGCTTCCAAAGCAGTCAACTGGGTGGCTACGCCTTGTTCGATTTGAGCGAGGCCGGCGGATTTGGCTTCGTGATAGGCTTCTTCCAAAGCATAACGGAAGCCGACTTCGTCGGTTCCGCCGTGGCTCTTAATTACAATACCGCGTAAGCCAAGCAGGATAGCGCCGTTAAATTTGCGCGGATCCAATTTGCTTTTCAAACCTTTGAGCGCGGGCAGGGCAGCAATGGCGGCAAGTTTGTTGAACAGAGTGCTTTGGAATTCACGGCGGATGGCACCGCTCATGAATTTAACCGCGCCTTCGATGGTTTTGAGCATAACGTTGCCGACAAACCCATCTGCGACAACGACATCGGCTTCGCCATACAAAACGCTGTTGCTTTCGATATTGCCGATAAAGTTGAGTTTGCTGCTGCTCAACAGTTTAAAGGTTTGTTTGACGGCATCCGTACCCTTGATGTCTTCTGTACCGACGTTCAAAAGGGCGACACGCGGGCTGCCTTTTTCTGGGTGTAACGCGTGTACCAGCTCGCTGCCGATGATGGCAAATTGAACCAGTTGCTCGGGCGTGCAATCGACATTTGCACCTAAATCCAAAGCCAGGGTAACGTGTTCGCTGTCGGAAGGCAGGAATTTGGCGATGGCAGGGCGCTCAATGCCGGGAATGGTTTTGAGGATGAATCGGGCGGTCGCCATCAGTGCGCCGGTATTGCCTGCCGATACGGCGGCTTGCGCGTTGCCTTCTTTGACTTGGTTGATGGCGATGCGCATGGAAGATTCTTTTTTATTTTTCAGCGCGGATTGTGGCGCTTCATCCATTTCGACAACTTGCGTTGCATGGCAGACGGTAATGCGGTCCATAGGCGCGCCTGCCGAGCTTAATGCTTGGCGGACTGCTACTTCATCTCCGACCATAATCAGATGTACGTCGGATTGCTGTTTCAGGAAATCCACTGCACCGGGGACGGTAATCGCAAGGCCTGCATCTCCGCCCATGGCATCTACGGCCAGTGTAATCATGTTGTTCTCCGGTTTGTGTGTTTCAGACGGCCTCAAACAATCGGACAAGCACTCTCATCTGATTTTCAGGAGATTGAATTGAAAATCAGATGAAAAGGCTTGTTGCGACGGTCGTGCCAGATTTATTGGTTTTGCGCGGCCAATTTGTTGTGTTCGTCAATGTCCAGCGCGTCCCAAGGATAGTTGATCCACCAGTCTTCAACGGTAATGCCGCTGAAATAAGGGATACCTTCAGGAATTTTACCGGCTTTGGCTTTGATTTTTTCATGCAATACTGCCACGCCGACAGTGCCGAAATCTTCTTTCAACAATTCGTTCAGGCAGAATTCCATGGTAACGCGGCTGTCGTCCACTTCGTCAACAACCAGTACGTTTTTGCCTTTCAGGGCATCTGGAACGGGATCAAGCCATTGGACTTTTTTCACTTCCTCGGTAACTTGACCTTCGTTATCACTGTCGTAGTAGGCTGTGGTGACGGCGTAAATCGGAATTTCCAAGAAGCAGCGCAACATGCGGGCAGGGATAAAACCGCCGCCGCCAATGGCAATCATGGCATCGTATTTGGTGCCGGAGTTTTGGATTTTTTCCGCCAATCCTTTGATCACGCGGTGGATGTCGTCGTAGGTGTACCAGATTTTACGTTTCATGGTGTGCTTCCGAAGAGGAAAATACAGGGTGCAATGCAAAAAAGCCAGTCATTGCATGGCAATATTCTGGCTTTTTCAGTCAGACGAACGGATTATTCGCCTTTAGCTTTTACCACTTTACGGCCACGGTACATACCGTTTGGAGAAATGTGGTGTGGACGATGCACTTCGCCGGTTGCGCTGTCAACAGACAGAGAAGGCGCAGTCAGAGCGTCGTGTGAACGGTGCATACCGCGTTTAGAAGGGGATTTTTTGTTTTGTTGAACGGCCATTTCAAGCTCCTAGATAAATAAACTGTGTCCTAATTAACTGCTTTTCAAACCTGCTAAAACAGCAAAGGGGTTTGGTTTGTCCCGATTGACTTCGTCCAGTGTTCCATTGTTGCCGCAGTCTTCGTGTCGAGGGGAGAAAGGGAGCGACATCAGGATTTGGTCTTCAACCAGAGTCCGCACGTCAAGCTCTTTTTCGAGCAGCATGCCTTCCAATTCTTCATCGGCAAGCATGGCTTCGTCCAAACTCTCTTCATCGGCAAACAGGACGATACGGCTGGTTTCATCGAGTAGAAACGGCATGGGCGTAATGCAACGCTGGCAAATCAGGGGCATGTCGGCTTTGACGTTTAAATCGAGAAACAGACGTTGCAGCCGGTCGCGACCGCCTTGCAGCGTAAACGACACGCGTGTCTGTTTGTCGGCCGGATAATCGTGCGAACTGACTCGTTCATCCAATTCTTCGAGCAGGAAGCTGCCTTGCAGATTCTGCCCTTCGGCGGCGAAAACTTCTGGGTCAATCAAATTAGGGTATGACATAAACGGAGTATGATATAATTTCGGCAGTCTAACGTCAATGTTTTTAAGTAAAAATATGGAAGTAAAACTGCCTTTGGTTTTAGGGTCGAGTTCGGTTTTCCGCTGCGGACAGCTTCGCCGTTTGGGTATCGATTTTCAGACGGCATTGCCTGATTTTGACGAAACGCCTATTGCGGGCGAGCATGCGGGCGAAACGGCGCTGCGTTTGGCTGAAGGCAAAGCTCGTTCATTGGCGGCAGCTTTCCCTGCCGCGCTGATTATCGGTGCAGACCAAGTCGCATGGTGCGAAGGACGGCAGTTGGGCAAGCCGATGAACGTCGCAAATGCACAACAGATGCTGGCGGACTTAAGCGGAAAACGGATTGAATTTTACAGTGCAATCGTGCTTTTGAATACTGCTACGGGCAAGGTTCAGCATCATGTCGATCATACGGTGGTTGCCATGCGACAGTTGACGCAGGAACAAATCAGCCGATATTTGGAACGCGAGCCGGATGCGGTTTATTGTGCCGGGGCGGCGAAGAGCGAGGGTTTGGGCGCCGCTTTGTTGGAGCGGATTGAAAGTACGGATCCGAATGCTTTGATCGGCCTTCCGATTTTCCGTCTGATTGATTTTTTGAAAAACGAAGGTGTGGAAGTTTTATAGTTTGAGGCCGTCTGAATGTGTTCAGACGGCCTGAGATTTTTTGGAGTTGAAGAATGAAACCGATTTTGTATTTGATTCCTACCCCTTTGGGTGCGCCTGATACGCCATGCCTGTTGCCGCATGAACAACAGGCGATTGTCGGGCTGACGGATTTTGTTGTAGAAGCGGAAAAAACAGCGCGCGCGCATTTGAAGCATTTAGGCGTAACTACGCCTATCCGCGAGCTGAATTTGCAAACGCTGAATGAACACACGGATTTGAAGACTTTGCCGGAATTGCTGAAACCTTTGCAAGAAGGGCGCAGTATGGGCATTGTCAGCGAGGCGGGTTGTCCGGCTGTTGCCGATCCGGGCGCGAATTTAGTGGCGTTGGCGCATAAACACGGTTTTGAAGTACGGCCTTTGATCGGCCCGTCCAGCTTGTTGCTGGCGCTGATGGCTTCGGGTGCAAATGGTCAGAACTTTGCGTTTAAGGGTTATCTGCCGTCTGAAAAAAATGAGCGGATTCAGAGTTTGAAGGCTTTGGAGCAACGTTCGCGCCAGCAGAATGAAACGCAGCTGTTTATCGAAACGCCGTATCGCAACGATGCGTTGTTGGCTGATGCGGTGGAAAACCTGCATCCTGAAACGCGCTTATGTGTGGCTACGGACTTGACCTTGCCGACACAGGAAATCATCAGCCAGACGATTGCGCAGTGGCGAAAAAGAAAAGAAATGCCGAATTTGAAAAAACGCCCGACGATTTTTGTGTTGCATGCCGCTTAAAACTGGATTGGGTTCAATTTCAAACTGTATTTGAGGAAATAAAAAAAGGCCGTCTGAACAACAGACGGCCTTTGTATTGCCTAAACCTTTATCAAGAAACGACTTCGCCTTGTGCACGTTGTTTTTCGATGCTGCGGTTGATATGCCATTGTTGGGCAATGGTCAAGAGGTTGTTGACTACCCAGTACAGAACCAAGCCGGCAGGGAAGAAGAAGAACATGATGGAGAATACCAAAGGCATGATTTTCATCATTTTCGCCTGCATTGGGTCGGTTGACGGCGGATTCAGATAAGTTTGTGCAAACATGGTTGCCGCCATAATCAGGGGTAGGATGTAGTAGGGATCGGGACGGCTAAGGTCGGTAATCCAGCCCAGCCAAGGCGCTTGGCGCAATTCTACGGAGGCGAACAATGCCCAGTACAAGCCGATGAAGACGGGGATTTGCAACAGCATGGGCAGACAACCGCCCAGCGGATTAATTTTCTCGTCTTTGTAAAGCTGCATCATGGCTTGTTGTTGCGCCATGCGGTCATCACCGTATTTCTCTTTAATGGCTTGCAATTTAGGTGCGGCAGCACGCATTTTTGCCATAGAGCGGTAAGAGGCGTTGGTCAATGGATACAGTACGGCTTTGACGATGATGGTCAAAACGATGATTGCCCAGCCCCAGTTGCCGATGATGTTGTGCAGTTGGTTCAAGAGCCAGAAGAGCGGGGAGGCGAACCAGTGTACTTTGCCATAGTCTTTGGCCAGTTGCAGTTTGTCGGCGATGTTGGCGATAACGGAAGTGGTTTGCGGACCGGCATACAGGTTGATGGCGGTTTCGGCTTTTGCGCCGGCTTGGATCGCGGCTAAAGGCACGCTGACGCTTGCACTGTACAGGTTGTCATTGCGGCGTTTGATGTCGATACGGCAATTGCCAGCGGCGCAAACGCTTTGTCCGCCTTTAGGCTGGAGAATCCAAGTGGACATGAAGTGGTGTTCAATCATGCCGAGCCAGCCTGTCGGGGTTTTGCGGATGTATTCGGCTTCGGATTTGCCGGATTTGGCATCGTCGTCCAAATCAGAGAAGCTGACTTTTTGGAAGCCGCCTTCAGGGGTGTAAACCACCGGGCCGACGTAAGAGCGGGTGAAGTAGCCTTGGCCTTCAGGTTCGCTGTGGTCGCGGACGATGCGGTAGTCTGCGCTCAGGTTGACGGGTTGGCCGTTGCTGTTGGTAATGTCAAAGCGGACGTTGACCAAGTAGCTGCCTTTAGTAAAAGTATAAACTTTGTCGATTTTCAGGCCGTTGGTTTCAGGTGCGCTCAGGCGGACTTCAACTTTGTCGCCTTCCAAACTGTATTGTTTTTGCGGAGCGGTAAAGCTGATGCCTTTCAGAACGTTGTTGCCTTGTGCGTCTAAAAGCTCGGATTGGGCGACGTAGGTGTATTCCTTGCCGTCGTTAAACAGGACGAAAGGTTTGTGTTCGTCGCCGGTTGCTTTGTATTGCAAGAGGGTCAGCTGACGCAGGTCGCCGCTTTTCTCATCGATGACGGCTTTAACCGTGTCTGTGGTAACGGTAATAAGAGAGGCCGGGGCAAGCGCGGCTTCGGCAGCGGCTTTTGCCGGAGCGGCGGCCGTTTGCTGTTGCGCGGCTTGTTGCGCCGGATTAGGTTTGGGGCTGGGGAAAAAATGTTCCCAGCCGGCAAAGATTGCCACTGAAATGGCAAAAAACGCCATTAGTCTTTTAAAATCCATAAGAGATTCCTGGAATTGACGGATAGGTAATCGAGATGAAAACTGCTTCAGACGGCATTATATAGAAACCGACGGGAAATTAAAGGAAATCGTGTTCTTTAAATGGTTGACAGCAGCATTATGGAACAGGGTCATGTCCGTGTCCGCCGAAAGGATGGCATCGTGCGATGCGTTTGATTGCCAGCCATCCACCTTTGAATGCACCGTATTTTTTGACGGCTTCGACTGCGTATTGTGAACAGGTCGGGGTATAGCGGCAGCGCGGCGGAATGAGGGGACTGATGCAGTATTGGTAAAAGCGGATGAGTGCAAGGAAGAGCTTGGAAAGCAGGGTATTCATCGGCGTTTTTTCATCAGCTGGGCAAGTTGGTCTCGGGCTTCTGGGGCAGTTTCCCGATTAAACGCCTGACGCACACGCACAACAAAATCATGCGGCGGCAGCTGGTGTTGATTCAGTCTGAACCAGTCGCGGATGACGCGCTTCATATAATTGCGGTTATGGGCGCGTTTGGCAGTCTTTTTGCTGACGACCAAACCAAGGCGCGGATGGCCGAGCGCGTTGTCTGCGGACTGGGAGACTTGCAGCAAATCGCGGCTGCGTCGGTTTTTCAACGCAAAAACGGATGAAAAATCATCCGTTTTTAATAAGCGATACTGCTTCGAGAAGCCGTAATTCAAAATTATACAGCCAGGCGTTTGCGGCCTTTGGCGCGACGGGCAGCCAATACTGCGCGACCACCGCGGGTTTTGGAGCGAACCAAGAAGCCGTGGGTGCGTTTGCGTTTGGTAACGGAAGGTTGATAAGTGCGTTTCATGATGTTTCCTAAAAATTGGTAGATAATTAAACCATGAATTACACTCCAATTTGCCGCTTTTGTCAATCAATATAAAAACTTTTCGTTGGCTAAAGTGTGACAACGGGTTTTATGCATTGATAGAATTTGTGGATAAAATTTTGCGGCGGTTGTGGATAAAAAAGAGCGGAATGGGTATAATTGACCAACCTTGCTTTTCTCTGTGTGCAAGGCCGTCTGAAAGCGGGAGTATCGTAAAAATTTGATTTTTATCGGATTGCCTGTCTGCTCTGCCTTCTTGTATTTCCCAAATCTTCCATTTCCGAGCTTAATCTCATGACGTTAGCTGAATTTTGGCCGCTGTGCCTTCGCCGCCTTCACGAAATGTTGCCTGCCGGGCAGTTTGCGCAATGGATTGCGCCTTTGACCGTGGGCGAAGAAAACGGCGTATGGGTGGTGTATGGTAAAAACCAATTTGCCTGCAATATGCTCAAAAGCCAGTTTGCCGCCAAAATTGACGCCGTGCGTGCCGAGTTGGTGCCTCAGCAGGCTGCTTTCGCGTTTAAGCCGGGCGTAGGTGAGCATTATGAAATGGCGGCTCAGACTGTTGCGCCAGTGCAAGTGCAAGAGGTCATTGAAGTCGAAGAGTGTGTAGAGCCTGTTCAAATGCCTTTGCAAACTGCTGCTGCAATGGAAGAAGATAGGCCGTCTGAAACGGTTTCCAAACCTGCCGCTGCCATGACGGCTGCCGAGATTTTGGCGCAACGCATGAAAAACCTGCCGCATGAGCCTCAAGTGCAAACTGTCGCTCCGGCTGAGTCTAAAGCAGTTGCCAAAGCCAAAACCGACGCGCAACACGATGCGGAAGAAGCACGCTACGAACAGACCAATCTGTCGCGTGACTATACATTTGAAACTTTGGTGGAAGGTAAGGGCAACCGCCTTGCCGCCGCTGCCGCCCAAGCGATTGCTGAAAATCCGGGGCAGGGCTACAACCCGTTTTTCTTATATGGCAGTACCGGTTTGGGTAAAACCCACTTGGTGCAAGCCATCGGCAATGAATTGCTGAAAAACCGTCCTGATGCCAAAGTGCGTTATATGCACTCGGATGACTATATCCGCAGCTTTATGAAGGCTGTACGCAACAACACTTATGATGTGTTCAAGCAACAATACAAACAATATGACCTGCTGATTATCGACGATATTCAGTTCATTAAAGGCAAAGACCGTACGATGGAAGAGTTCTTCTATCTGTACAACCATTTCCACAACGAGAAAAAACAGCTGATCCTGACGTGCGACGTATTGCCTGCCAAGATCGAGGGTATGGACGACCGTCTCAAGTCCCGTTTTTCATGGGGTTTGACTTTGGAACTCGAACCGCCCGAATTGGAAATGCGCGTGGCGATTTTGCAGAAAAAGGCAGAAGCAGCCGGTATCAGTATCGAAGACGAAGCTGCTCTGTTTATCGCCAATCTGATCCGCTCCAATGTGCGTGAGCTGGAAGGCGCGTTCAACCGCGTCAGTGCCAGCAGCCGTTTTATGAACCGTCCTGTCATCGACATGGATTTGGCGCGTACGGCTTTGCAGGATATTATTGCCGAGAAACACAAAGTCATTACCGCCGACATCATCATCGATGCGACAGCCAAATACTACCGTATTAAAATCAGCGATATATTGGGCAAGAAACGCACGCGCAACATCGCCCGTCCGCGCCAAGTTGCCATGAGTCTGACCAAAGAGCTGACCACGCTCAGCCTGCCTTCTATCGGTGATGCCTTTGGCGGTCGCGATCACACGACCGTGATGCACGGTGTCAAAGCGGTGGCAAAACTGCGCGAAGAAGATCCCGAATTGGCACAAGACTACGAAAAACTGCTGATTTTGATTCAGAACTGACCCAATGCAATATTCAGACGGCCTGATGTCAATGTGAGGCCGTCTGAATACAAAAAATATTCTAAAATACCCCAATCAACCGATTTCAAATTCAAAGGAATGGAACATGCTGATTTTACAAGCCGATCGCGACAGTCTGCTCAAGCCGTTGCAAGCCGTTACCGGTATTGTCGAACGTCGCCATACTCTGCCGATTTTGTCTAATGTGTTGCTGGAAAGCAAAGACGGACAAACCAAACTTTTGGCAACCGACTTGGAAATCCAAATCAATACCGCCGGCCCTGAAAGTCAGGCAGGCGATTTCCGCATTACGACCAACGCTAAAAAATTCCAAGATATCTTGCGCGCCCTGCCTGACAGTGCGCTGGTGTCACTGGATTGGGCGGACAACCGTTTGACTCTGCGCGCGGGAAAATCCCGTTTTGCCCTGCAAACCTTGCCGGCTGAAGACTTTCCGTTGATGAGCGTCGGCAGCGACGTCAGTGCGACTTTCTCACTGACTCAAGAAACCTTCAAAACCATGCTTTCGCAAGTGCAATACAGCATGGCAGTTCAAGATATCCGCTATTACCTCAACGGCTTGCTGATGCAGGTCGAAGGAAACCAGCTGCGCCTTGTGGCAACCGACGGCCACCGCCTTGCTTATGCGGCCAGCCAAATTGAAGCAGAACTGCCGAAAACGGAAGTGATCCTGCCGCGCAAAACAGTATTGGAACTCTTCAAGCTGTTGAGCAATCCGTCCGAATCCATCACCGTTGAGCTTTTGGACAATCAAGTACGTTTCCAATGCAATGGCACAACCATTGTCAGCAAAGTCATCGACGGCAAGTTCCCTGACTTTAACCGCGTGATTCCTTTGGATAACGACAAGATTTTCCTCGTATCCCGTACCCAGCTTTTGGGTGCACTCGAGCGTGCCGCCATTCTTGCCAATGAAAAATTCCGCGGCGCGCGACTGTTCCTGCAGCCTGGTTTGCTGAGTGTCGTATGTAGCAACAACGAGCAGGAAGAAGCGCGCGAAGAGCTGGAAATCGCTTACCAAGGCGGAGAACTCGAAGTCGGTTTCAACATCGGCTACCTGATGGATGTGTTGCGTAACATACACTCCGACGATATGCAGCTTGCTTTCGGCGATGCCAACCGTTCAACGCTGTTTACCATGCCGAATAATCCGAACTTCAAATACATCGTAATGCCGATGCGTATTTAATTGGTGTGTGAACAAACAAAAAGAGCGTGTACGGTACACGCTCTTTTTTATAGGCTTGAATCAAAAGGCCGTCTGAAAATTGTTTTCCAGACGGCCTTTCTATCAAACCGAGATGATTCGGTTAAATAGGAAAACTGGGATTAACGTGGACGTGGTTCGCAGTTTTTCACCAGGAATGAGCCGTTAGGGGCGTTCACGCCAACTACTTCAGAAGTAGTGTGGGTGTTTTTGTCGATGAAACCGGCAGACATTACATAGCCTTTACGGTTGGTGAAAGTAGTGCCAGTGCTGTCAGAACGTTTTTTGTCGACAACCAAAGAGGCTTTTTTGCCACCGGCGTTTACGTCAGCAGTAACTGCACGGCCGCTACGGTCAAAGCCGTACATCACGTTCAGTGATTTGCCACCGTCACAACTGTAAGAAACGAAGCCGGCAGGTGCAGCGGCAGCGGAGAAGGAAACAGTAGCCAATGCGGCTGCAGTGATAACAGAAAGTAATTTCATGATCTAAGCTCCATATGAGTGTTGTGTGTTATCTTGCAAAGTGAGAAAGGGTTTCCGTTTGCAGATGAAGCGTATTTTAGGCGTTTTGTCGGTAGTGGCAATTGGGTAAATTGCAAAACAGTGTTTACTTATGGTTACCGGATTGTTTATTAATAGAAAGTTGTTTGTAATTTGGTGTTGCAAAGTGGTTATGCGGGTTGTTGCGGAATATATACATTAATGATTCTTTAAGAAATATAGCGAAAGAATACAAAAAAGGCCGTCTGAATATTCAGACGGCCTTTGATATGAAGCGGTTTAGAAGAAGAAAATTGCAGCCACAGTCACGGCGATGATGCCGTAGATGCTCATCGGGATCACAGTTTTCTTGATGATGGCGCCTTCGGCGTTGTTTACGTTCAACACGCTGCACACGGCGATGATGTTGTTGATGCAGACCATGTTGCCCATTGCGCCGCCGACAGATTGCAGGGCGAGGATGAGGGTAACGGACAGGCCGGTATCAAGCGCGATTTGTTGTTGAATCGGACCAAAGGTCAGGTTGGATACAGTGTTGGAGCCGGAGAAGAATGCACCGATTGCACCCAGGTATGGGGAGAAGTACACCCAGTGTTCGCCAGCCGCATTGGCAAATTCTTTACCGATGATTTTCACCATGGAGTCGTCGCCGCCAACCATCATCAGTTGAACCATAATCAACGCACCCATCAGGGCAAGCAGAGGTTTTTTGGTTTGGTTGAAGGTTGCAGCATAGAAAGACCACGCATCTTTGAATTTGGTTTTGTACAGCAGGATGCAAATCCAAACGGTGAAGACAAATGGAATCCAAGCCGGAACGTAGAGGGTTTGGTAGGAAGCGTTCACGCCTTGGCCGAAGATGTTGCCGAAGGTAATGGTCAGGGAGTCGCTGACGGTGATTTTGGATAAATCAAACGGCAGTTGGAAGCTGAACCATTCTTCTTTGCTGGTCAGCAGGCCTTTGATGCCCAGCTGTTTGATACGGGTGATCACCAGCATGCCGATCAGCATACCCAAAGGAGCCAGTGCTTTGGCAACTTGTGCGAAAGGTACTTTTTCTGCATTCGGGTCTTTGGCGTAATCTTTGCTCAAGCCCCAGCCGCGGTTTGCTGCGAATACGGACACCATCAGGCCGATTGCGCCGGCAACCAGAGATGGGAATTCTTCATTAACCATCGCCAAGGCAACGTAAGGAAGGGTACAGGAGAATACGGCGATACCGATGAAGCCCAAGTTTTTGCGGATTTCAGCCCAAGGTACGATGAAGCTCAAGCCGATCACAGGGATGATGAAACCAGCAAAGAAGTGCATTACGCCGGTTCTCATACCAATTTCCATAATGCTCTTTTGATCCAAGCCCAAAGGCGCGAAGCCGAACCAAGTCGGGGTACCTACTGCACCGAAGGACACGGGTACGGAGTTCATGACCAAAGTGAAGATGGCTACTTTTAATGGGTTGAAGCCCAAGCTCATCAGGATTGGCGCGGCAATGGCGGCAGGTGTGCCGAAACCGGATGCGCCTTCAATCATAAAGGCGAAAGACCAGCCGATAATCATCAACTGGGCAATCGGATTCGGGCTGATGGTAGCCAGCCATTTGCGGATGACGTCGATACAGCCGGTGGTTTCCATCATGCGGTTAAACATAATGGCACCGAAAATCACGGTAATCGGGGTCAGGGTAGAGACGAGGCCGGACGCGGCTGTTGCGTTGAGCAACATGGCGTCGTTGCCGAAATAAAACAGTTTGATGGCATAAATCAGCGCGGCGGTAATCGGCAGCGCGACGTAGGACGGCATACTGTTTTTCTTAACCATCAGCCAGATCAGCAGCACAATGGGAAAAATACTGAGAAAGAGAGCCATGGGATTATCCTTGGGGCAACGGGCACCATAACCGTCAATCAATGGCGGTTTGATGCGATGTGTTGAGTAATAGATGTTTTTCGAATAAGGATTGCCACTTTTTTAGATGCAACCAGTTATCAGGTAAATTGGTTTTACCAATTTATGAAAACTGTTGCACACTTTACGTAATCTTATGTAATCGGTCAAGAGGTTTGTAACAAAAAAGGCCGTCTGAAATTGGGTTTTCAGACGGCCTGAGAGCATTGCCAGTAGTGCATTTGGTCGAATATCGAATGGTATTTACATTCAATATTTTGTAAAGGATTTGTTTTTAATTGATTTCAAACGAATTATTCTATTCCTGCCCATTTATGCGTCTGTACGCTCAGTTGCCAATGGACGGGGGAGTCGGATCGGCTGTTTAATACGCCGATTTGGCGGATGGTGTCGTAGATATTCATCACACCGTCTTGTTCGCAAGGCGAGAGGTAGTAATGTTGGGCGCGGATTTTGCGTTCCATCTCTTGGCAAAACGCAATGACATCGCCGTCTGCAACAATACGCACTTCGTCGGCTTTCTCGATGCAATTAGATTCATATTTGGCGGCATAGCAGGCTTTAGGGCTGGTGGCAACGTAGTCGATTTGCGGCGGCGCGGGGTTGAGGCCGTTGGTTTCGATACACAGAAAATAGCCTTCGGCTTTGAGTGCATTGAGCAGGGTATCCAAATGCGGTTGGATGGTGGGTTCACCGCCGGTAATGATGATGTTGCGCGCCGTGTAGGTTTTCAGACGGTCGAAAATATTGGACAGGCTCATCATGCCGAATTTAAGGTAGTCGGTATCGCACCAGCTGCACGCGAGATTGCATTTGCCCAAACGGATGAAAACGGCGGACATACCTGTATTCCAGCCTTCGCCTTGCAGGCTTTCAAAGATTTCGACAATGCGGTATTGGGGATTGTTTGGTGTGATTTGAATGGTCATGAATGTCGGGTGTGCGGGATTTAATTGTTGTGGTAAAGCGTTTTGAGAAATCGGTTGAGGCAGCCATTCTTTCTGTTAGGTTGAGGGGAAAGAATGGCTGGTGTGTTTAAGCGGTAATGACGGCTGCGGCGGCCAAAAATGCCGGCAAGCCTTGTTTGAGCAAAATGCCTTTGTTGCCGGATGAAAACGCGCCCCATGCGGCGGCGATGAGGACGAAGCCGAGGAACAGAATCGTCGCGCCGTAAACGGCGTTGTCGGGTGCGGCAAAGCGCGCCCATACTAAGCCGATGGCGAGGAAGCCGTTGTACAGGCCTTGGTTGGAAAACAGGGTTTGCACGTGTTTTTGTTCCATAAATTCGTAAGGCATGTTGAACAGTTCCGACGCTTTTTCGCTTGGGATTTGCGTCATTTCGAGCCAGGCGATGTAGAAGTGTTCGACAGCGACGAAAAGGACGAGGAGGGTGGAGAGGAGTTTCATAAAGATTCCTTTTGATGTTTAGCGTATGAGGTATTGATGGGAACAGGCCGTCTGGAAAATAGAGGACAGCAGTTTATTCCCCTTCATATTCCGCACACGAAGTCGGCGTTTCCCATAATTTCACGCTGCACACTTTGACACCGGCGTTTTTCAGACGGCCATACATTTCTACGCTCATGTTTTCGGCTGTGGTACGGCAGGGCAGGCGCAGGGTTTTCATGTTCCAGCCTTCCAAAAGCGCGGCGATTTGGCTTTCGCGTTCGTTGTTGCCGTGATAGATGAAGGCATGGTCGAACGGGTCGGTAATGTGTTGTTTGACGATGGCTTTCAGGTCGGTAAAGTCCATCACCATGCCGTCTTTTGCGCCGCCTTGGATAACGGGCGCGGAGACGGTGATTTCAAGTTTGTAGGTGTGGCCGTGCAGGTTTTGGCATTTGCCGTCATGCCCGTCGAGCATATGCGAGGAATCGAAGGTAAAGATTTTGGTGATTTTCATGAGATGAAGGAAGCCGATGAGGCCGTCTGAACAGTGTAAAACCTGTTTCAGACGGCCTTGGGATTATTGTTCGGAAGGGAGTTTGAGGAAATGCTCGCGATAATGGCGCATTTCTTCGATGCTTTCGAGGATGTCGTCCAATGCCTTGTGCGAACCGCGTTTGACCACGCTTTTGGCGACTGCCGGATTCCAGCGTTTGGCCAATTCTTTCAGCGTGGACACGTCTAAGTTGCGGTAGTGGAAATAGGCTTCCAAACGCGGCATATATTTGACCATGAAACGGCGGTCTTGATGGATGGAGTTGCCGCACATGGGCGTGGATTTCTCAGGTATCCATGCGGACATGAAATCCAACAGGTTTTGCTCGACTTCGGCTTCGGTCAGTTTGGATTCGCGTACGCGTTGGGTCAGGCCGGTGCGGCCGTGGGTGGCGGTGTTCCACTCGTCCATGCCGTCGAGCAATTCGTCGCTTTGATGGATGACGTAAACGTCCGATTGCGCCAGTACGTTCAAATCGGAATCGGTAATGATCATGGCGACTTCGATGATGCGGTCGTGTTCCGGGTTGAGGCCGGTCATTTCCATATCGAGCCAGCAGAGATTGTTTGCGTTTTGGGTCATTTCAGACGACCTTGTGTTTTCAGTTGGCAGTATTATAAAGGATAAAGGTTCGGGCCGTCTGAAAGCATTTGTAACAAGTTGTGCAATCTCTTGATATAATCGTCCGTTACACAAAAAATCACCGCCAAAAATCATGAACCCAAGCCCTTTGCTCGATATTATCGATACGCCTCAGGATTTGCGCCGTCTGGAGAAAAAACAGCTGCCGCAAGTCGCCGCCGAATTGCGCGAATTTCTGTTGGATTCCGTCGGTAAGACGGGCGGCCATTTCGCCAGTAACTTGGGCGCGGTCGAGCTGACGGTGGCGCTGCATTATGTGTACGACACGCCCGAAGACCATCTGGTCTGGGATGTCGGCCATCAAAGCTATCCGCACAAAATCCTCACCGGCCGCAAAAATCAAATGCACACCATGCGCCAATACGGCGGTTTGGCGGGTTTCCCGAAACGCAGTGAGTCGGAATACGACGCCTTCGGCGTGGGGCATTCTTCCACATCCATCGGCGCGGCATTGGGCATGGCCGTTGCGGACAAACAGTTGGGCAACAACCGCCGCAGCGTCGCCATCATCGGCGACGGAGCCATGACGGCAGGTCAGGCGTTTGAAGCCTTGAACTGCGCAGGCGATATGGATGTCGATTTGCTGGTCATCCTCAACGACAACGAAATGTCGATTTCCCCCAATGTCGGCGCGCTGCCGAAATACCTTGCCAGCAACGTCGTGCGCGATATGCACGGCCTGTTGAGCACCATCAAAGCCCAATCGAGCAAAGTATTGGATAAATTGCCCGGTGCGATGGAGCTTGCCCAAAAAGTCGAAAATAAAATCAAAACCTTGGCAGGCGAAGCGGAACACGCCAAACAATCGCTGTCTTTGTTTGAAAACTTCGGTTTCCGTTATACCGGCCCGGTGGACGGCCACAACGTTGAAAATCTGGTGGACGTATTAAAAGACTTGCGCGGCCGCACAGGCCCTCAGTTGTTGCACGTCATCACCAAAAAAGGCAACGGCTACAAATTCGCTGAAAACGACCCTGTCAAATATCACGCTGTCGCCAAGCTGCCGAGCGAAGTACCTGCTCAGGAAGTCAAGCCTGCCGCGGCCAAACCGACTTATACGCAAGTGTTCGGCCAATGGCTGTGCGACCAAGCGGCGGCGGACGAGCGTTTGATTGCCATCACGCCTGCCATGCGCGAGGGCAGCGGCTTGGTTGAGTTTGAACAGCAATTCCCCGACCGCTATTTCGACGTCGGCATCGCCGAGCAACACGCCGTTACTTTTGCCGGCGGTTTGGCATGCGAAGGCATCAAGCCTGTCGTGGCGATTTACTCCACTTTCCTGCAACGCGCTTACGACCAGTTGGTACACGACGTTGCCTTGCAAAACCTGCCTGTTTTGTTTGCTATCGACCGTGCAGGTATTGTCGGTGCAGACGGCCCGACCCATGCCGGTTTGTACGATTTGAGCTTTTTGCGTTGCGTGCCGAACATGATTATTGCTGCACCAAGCGACGAAAACGAATGTCGCCTGCTGCTCTCAACCTGCTATCAGACAAACTCTCCATCTGCCGTCCGTTATCCGCGCGGTACAGGCACGGGTGCAACCGTTTCAGACGGCCTGGAAACCGTTGAAATCGGCAAAGGCATCATCCGTCGCGAAGGCGAGAAAATTGCCGTTATTGCCTTTGGCAGCATGGTTACCCCATCATTGACCGCCGCCGACAAGCTGAACGCCACTGTTGCCGATATGCGCTTTGTCAAACCGATAGATGAAGAGCTGATCGTCCGTCTTGCCCGAAGCCACGATTACATCGTTACCGCCGAAGAAAACGCCGAACAAGGCGGCGCAGGCAGCGCAGTGTTGGAAGTGTTGGCGAAACACGGCATCTGCAAACCGGTATTGCTGCTGGGTATAGAAGACAAAGTTACCGAACACGGCGATCCGAAAAAACTATTAGCCGATTTGGGGCTGAATGCCGAAGCCGTTGAAAAACGCATTGGCGGTTGGATAGAGACTGTTTAAGCTTTACAAACAACAGGCCGTCTGAAATCTTCAGACGGCCTTTTCAGACTATAAGGGAAAACCCCATGATCAGTATTTTCGATATTTTTAAAATCGGCATCGGCCCGTCCAGCTCGCATACCGTCGGCCCGATGAAGGCTGCGGCCGCTTTTGCCGATTTGCTGCATGCCGAAAACTTGGATACGCAAGTGGCGCGCATTGTCATTGAAGTGTACGGCTCGCTTGCCTTGACCGGCATCGGACACGGCACATTCGACGCATTATTGCTTGGTTTGGAAGGCAGCCTGCCGCACGATATTCCGCTTGCAGACATCCCCCAACGCTTGGAACGCATCCGCACGCAGCACGTTTTAAAACTCAACGGCCGTGAAATGGCATTCAATCCTGAAAAAGATTTGGATATCCGCGGCGACAAAGTGTTGCCCAAACATCCGAACGGTTTGAACTTTATCGCCTATAATTCAGACGGCCAGAAGCTGAAAGAGCAGATCTATTATTCGGTCGGCGGCGGTTTTATCGTAACAGACGAAGGGTTTGCACAAGAAGCGCAGGAAAATTCAGACGTGCCATATCCTTACAAAAACTGCGACGAGCTGCTGGCACAATGCCGTCTGAACCAGTTGAATATTTCCGAAGTCGTGTTGGCCAATGAAGCGGCGTTGGCAGGTTGCGATGAAGCGGAAGTACGCCGCCGTGTGGCTGCCGTGGCCGATGTGATGGAAAACTGCATCAAGCGCGGCTTGGGTGCGGAAGGGCAGCTGCCGGGCGGCTTGAACGTCCGCCGCCGCGCGCCGCAGTTGGCGGCCAAACTCAAAGTCCTGCGTGAGAGCGAAATCGTCAATACCCAACTTTGGCCGATGGTGTACGCCATGGCGGTCAATGAAGAAAACGCCGCCGGCGGCCGTGTTGTAACTGCACCCACCAACGGCGCGGCAGGCATCATTCCTGCCGTCTTGCACTATTTCCGCAAATTTAATCCGCACGCCAACCAATCGCGTGTCGAAGATTTCCTGCTGACTGCCGGTGCCATCGGTATTTTGTATAAAACCAACGCGTCGATTTCCGGCGCGGATGTAGGCTGCCAAGGTGAAGTCGGCGTGGCGTGTTCCATGGCGGCTGGCGCATACGCCGAAGTTATCGGCGGTACACCGAAACAAGTGGAAAATGCCGCCGAAATGGCCATGGAACACCACTTAGGCCTGACCTGTGACCCGGTCGGCGGCTTGGTGCAAATCCCCTGTATCGAGCGCAACGGCATCGCCGCCGAAAAAGCCCTCAAGCTCGCTACCCTTGCGCTTTTGGAAGACGGCACAGACAAAAAAGTCTCACTTGATGAAGTGATTCAAACCATGTTGCAAACCGGCCGCGATATGAAGGCAACCTACAAAGAAACCTCACTCGCAGGCCTGGCCATTACCTTGCAGAAAAAAGCCGTCCCAGTATCCGTGCGCGTGGTGGAATGTTAGCAATAGGGTAGGGTCTGGCCAATAAGAAAAGGCCGTCTGAAAAACTTTCAGACGGCCTTTTTTGTATGGATCGAATAACTAACCGTTTTTTTGATAAGGGTTTTCCAGTCCGGCCATTAAGTCGCGGAAGTATTCGCGTAGCTGTTTTTCGGAACAACCCATCAGCAGCGCGTCTTCAAATGCGTCCTGCGCTATTTGGTACAGTTCGTTCAAGTTTTCGGTCATGACTTTGACTTTTTCGGTGCAGGAAACAATCTGACCGTCATCGTCATACCATTTGGGCATTTGCGGCATTGCCATCATGCACCTCAATTCAAGAAACGGGATGGATCGTTTTTCTTCACGCGGCGGCCGAAGGCGTATTTCGCGCTCCAATATTTGTGGCCGAGGCTGGTAATTTCGATACGTTTGCCCGTTCTCGGCGCATGAATGAAATTGTTGTTGCCGATGTAAAGGCCGACGTGGGAAATACGGCCGGGACCCATGGTGCGGAAAAAGACCATGTCGCCCGGCTGCAATTCCGAACGGCTCACGGCAACGCCCATTTGCGCCTGTTCGGCAGAGGTGCGCGGCAGGTTTACACCCATGGCGCGTTTAAAGATGTGTTGCATGAAGCCGCTGCAGTCAAAGCCGGTAGAAGCCGATGTGCCGCCGTAGCGGTAGGCCACGCCGAGCAAACCCATGGCGCTGCCGATCAATTCGTCTGCATTGCCTGAAGGTGCGCGCGTATTGTTGCTTGGAGCGGGGTGTGTATTGACGGGGTGGACAGGGGTTGCCTGACGCGTATTGTCGTAAACGTTGGCGTTGTCGTTGAATTGGTTTAAAACATGCTGACGGGTGGTAATCAGGTTTTCCAAATCATCGGCGTAAGAAAAATTGACGCTCGCGAGCATGGCGACCGAAGTCCAAACTGCTGCGAGCCGGAGTAAAAAATTCATTATAAAAACTTCCGTTTCAGAAGGCATTCCCTGCCGATTGCAGGCACATTGCCGGTTTCTGAGATGTTATCCCGTATCATTCTCTTGTTATCTGCTTGATTGTATTCAAAAACTGTCTTTTTGGCAAAAAAACTGCTGTTATTTTGCGTTAAACCCTTGTTTCCAAACAAACTAGAAAAACATCAAACACGGTTTCGCTTGATTTATCCGCCGCTGCAACCATATAAGCGGCATTCATTGATTTATTTTCAGAGACTGACATGACACAAAATCACAGCGATATCCGTACACGCTTTATCTTCGACGATATGCCTATCCGCGGCATGCACATCCGCCTCGAAAAGGTTTGGCACCACATCGTCAACCAAAAACATTATCCTGTCGCCATCTGTCGCGCATTGGGTGAATTGTTGGCTGCCGGTTCTTTATTGTCTGCCAACCTTAAAAACGAAGGCACGCTGATTGTTCAGGTTCAAGGTCAGGGCCGTCTGAAAATGTTGGTGGTGGAAGCGACTTCTGAAAATACTGTCCGCGCTACCGCGCGTTGGGACGAAACTGCTGAAATCCATGATGACGAAAGCCTGACTGCGCTGTTGGGCGAAAACAGCGTGTTCGTTTTGACCCATCAGCCTAAAGATGCCGACCCATGGCAAGGTGTTGTCCCTCTGGAAGGCGACAGCATTGCGCAAATGTTGGTCAACTATATGAAACGTTCCGAGCAGCTCGATACCTATATTACGCTTGCCGCCGACGACCAAGCCGCAGGCGCATTATTGCTGCAACGTCTGCCGGAAGAAGAATTGGATGATGCCGCGTGGGAGCATGTGACTACGCTTGCGCAAACGCTTACTTCGCAAGAATTGACCGGTTTGGACGCTCATCACGCCCTTTACCGCCTTTACCATGAAACCCCGCCCCGCGTTTTTGAACCGGAGACTATTGAATTTGCCTGCACCTGCTCCCGCGGCAAAGTCAGCGATATGCTGTTGATGCTTGGCGGCCAAGAAGTTGGCGGCGTGGTGGCGGAACAAGGCAGCATTCAAATCGATTGCGATTTCTGCCATAGCAAGTATGTGTTTGATGAAACCGATGTCAACGCTTTGTTTGGCGCAGATGTGGTGAATGCCGTCCGTCAAGAAAATGAACGTTTGCAGTAAGCTGGGGATAAAAGTTTCTTAAGGAAATTGGCTTAATAGAAGGGCAGGTGCAAAACCTGCCCTTTCTTTTTGGAAAACTGAATATCATCAATAGAAAATGCCGTCTGAAAAAAAAGCGTGGCTGATTTCAGACGGCATGATTGTTTTAAACGATGTGTTTAATGTTTAAAGATTATTTCCAAACCAACAAAGCGTGGTTGCGTTTGCCGCGTCGTACGATGGTGTATTTGCCGAAGCGTTTGTGCGCGTCGGTCAGCAGATAGGCATCGTCGGGGCGTTCGGCGGCGTGGTTCGGGTTGTTCGATTCGGCGGCTTGGCCGTTGAGCAATACCGCTTTGCTGTTCACAAAACCGCGCGCTTCTTTGTTGGACGAGGCCAAGCCGGTTTTGACCAAGGCTTCGACGACGTTGAGGTCGTCTGAAACTTCAAATGCGGGCAGGCCGTCGAGTGCGAGCTGTTCGAAGTCGCTTTCCGTCAGGCTGCTTTGGTCTTCGGCAAACAGGCTTTCGGAAATGCGCTGCGCAGCTTGCAGGGCGGCTTCGCCGTGAATCAGGCGGGTCATTTCTTCGGCAAGGATGCGTTGCGCTTCGGGCTTGGTGCCGCTGGCTTGGTCTTTCGCTTCGATGGCGTCGATTTCTTCGATAGACAGGAAGGTGAAGTATTTCAGAAACTTATACACATCGGCATCGGCAACTTTCAGCCAGAACTGGTAGAACTGATACGGCGAGGTTTTCTTCGCGTTCAGCCATACCGCGCCGCCTTCGGTTTTGCCGAATTTGGTGCCGTCGGATTTGGTAACCAAAGGCAGGGTCAGGCCGAATACTTGTTTTTGGTTCAGACGACGTGTCAGATCGATACCGGCGGTGATGTTGCCCCATTGGTCGGAGCCGCCGATTTCCAAAACCGCGCCATGACGTTTGTTCAATTTGGCAAAGTCGTAGCCTTGCAGCAGGGAGTAGGCGAACTCGGTGAAGGAAATGCCCACATCGTCGCGCTCGATACGCTGTTTGACGGATTCTTTGTTTAACATGGCGTTGACGGAGAAATGCTTGCCGATGTCGCGCAGGAAGTCGAGGCAGTTCATGCTGCCAAACCAGTCGGCATTGTTCGCCATAATGGCGGCGTTTTCGCCTTCAAAGCTCAAAAACGGTTTCAGTTGGTTGCGGATGCTTTCTACCCAGCCGGCAACGGTTTCGGCGGAATTCAAGCTGCGCTCCACCGCTTTGAAGCTGGGGTCGCCGATCATACCGGTTGCGCCGCCCACCAAAGCAATCGGCGTATGACCCGCCTGTTGGAAACGGCGCAATGCCAACACGGGCAATAAGTGGCCGATATGCAGACTGTCGGCCGTCGGGTCGAAACCGCAGTAGAGGGCGATTTTTTGTTCGTTCAACAAAGCGTCTAAGGCTTCGATGTCGGTAGTTTGCGCGATAAGGCCGCGCGATTGTAGGTCTTTGATGACTGATTTCATTGTGGTTGTCCTGTGAGAGTTATTTGTGTGGTAATCCGAGCCACTTTAAAGGAATTTCATCAAATAGGTAATGACAGTTCATGGAATAGATGTAATCTAATGTATCTTTATAAACAGGATTTTTGAACCATTCATTCAATACATAAACATATTCGACACGCCAGCCTAAATTCCGTACTAATTTACTATATTGTTTACGTTTGAAATCACAGGTTTGCAGTTTTTCATCTACAGAACCCGGGACTTGCTGAAATTTGATTTCAATGATAAACAAGGTATCCCGCACTATGACAAATAGTGCATTGTCAGGTTCTAAACGTTTGGAAAGATGCTCTCGCCAATTAATATTATATGGTTCCTGTTCTAGAAAGCGATACAGTTCCTGTTTTTTAAAACAGTATGCTAATTTTTCATTTTTAAACCAAATTTCATATCCGGTTTTATTGGTGGAGTTTTTGATTTCATAGCCGTCAATTTGTTCAAATAACTGCTTAATATCTGTTCGTTGTTCAAAATGTAATCCGGTAGTGGTATTACCGCCACCTTTTCCGCCTTTAATCATTTTTCAATCTCTTTTTAGCTAATTCAAAATAATCCGGTTCCCATTCGCATCCGCAAAAATTCCGCCCATTCTTTAATGCCGCAACACCTGTCGTGCCGCTGCCCATAAATGGGTCGAAAATCAAATCTCCGATATTGGAAGCAGCCTGAATACAGCGTTCCGCCAACGCTGTCGGTTTCTGTGTTGGGTGTTTGCCAAATTGTTTCTCTGCTTTGTTCGGCGGAGCAATTTGCCAAACACTTTTCATTTGTTTGCCTCCGTTTTGTGCTTTCATCACTTCATAATGAAAAATATGTTTGGCTTTTTTGTTTTTCTTTGCCCAAAGCAGTGTTTCGGTGGAGTGGGTAAAAAAGCGGCAGGATAGATTGGGCGGTGGGTTGGTTTTTTCCCATGTGATGTTGTTTAAAAGATGGTAACCAATGACTTGCATCAGATAACCTGTTAAGTAAATATTATGCTGTGTGCCGCAAACCCAAATCGTACCGTTTGGTTTTAAAAGTGCGTAGCACAAACGTAGCCATTCTTCGTGAAATTCCAAATCTGCTGCCAAGCCCTTGGATTTGTCCCAGTCTCCTTTGTTTACAGAAACCATTTTTCCGTTTTGGCAAGAGAAACCGTTATTGGAAAGCAGATAAGGAGGATCGGCGAATATCATGTCAAAGCAACCTTCCGGATATTTGTCCAAAATCCGACGCATCACTTTGAAAGTGTCCTCGTTATAAATCACAATGCCGTTTGAAACGTATTTTTTCAGACAGGTATGGTAACGGGTGGCTTCTTCTTTCAGAATATTAAATTCATTTGCCATAAATTGCCAATAATTCGCCTACTTTTTGTCTGCTGCTGCCGTTTGCGGCAATATTTCTTTGTACATCAATGGTTTCTATTCGTGCGCCTTGATATATTTTTCGGGTGAATTCAGTGTCGTGATTGGAAATCAACACACCTTTGGTTTGCTCTGCGGTTTGTTGTGCGATGGTCGCCAAGCGGATTTGATCGTTAAAATCGAAGCCGCCTGTTGCATAAGCAGTAAATGAAGCAGTTTCACTTAAAGGTACATAAGGTGGATCACAATATACTATATCATCGCTGCCTGCCAGCATTAAGGTCGTCTGAAAATCTCCGTTCATCAATTCCATGCGATCAGCTTTACAGATAAACCCCTGCATTTCCGTTTCAGGAAAATAAGGAGATTTATATTTTCCAAACGGTACATTAAATCTGCCTTTGCTGTTGTAACGGCACAAGCCGTTAAAAGCATGACGGTTCAGATAGATAAATATTGCGGATCGTTCGGCAATATCATTGCTGTTGTTGAATTGCTCGCGCAGTTCATAAAAGCGGGCTTCTTGATTATTTGAAGGGGTAAAAAACGAATGAGCAAAGTCAATGAAACTTTGCTTTTCTGATTTCAAAATACGATACAGGTTAATCAAATCGGCATTGGTATCATTCAATATGTAGGCATCAAAATCCAAAGCCAGAGATACAGCCGCCGAACCGGCAAACGGCTCAATCAGACGTTTGCCGGTTCGGTTAGGCAGGTTCTTGTGAATAAAAGGAGCAAGTTTGAATTTGCCGCCTGCCCATTTTAAAAACGGTTTGAGTACTGCCATGTTTACACGTTAAACAAAAAGTGCATCACATCGCCGTCCTGCACGACATATTCCTTGCCTTCCACGCGCATTTTACCGGCTTCTTTGGCTTTGGCTTCGCCGCCGAGCGAGACAAAGTCGTCGTAGGAAATGACTTGAGCGCGGATGAAGCCGCGTTCGAAGTCGGTGTGGATGACGCCGGCGGCTTGCGGGGCGGTGTCGCCTTTGTGGATGGTCCAAGCGCGGACTTCTTTTACGCCGGCGGTGAAGTAGGTTTGCAGGCCTAACAGGTCGTAGCCCGCGCGGATCAGGCGGTTGAGGCCGGGTTCTTCCAAGCCCATTTCGGCGAGGAACTCGGCCTTTTCGTCGTCTTCCAATTCGGCGATTTCGCTCTCCATCGCGGCGCAAACGGCAACAACGGGGGCGTTTTCTTTTTCAGCCAATTCTTTCAGGCGGTCGAGGTGCGGATTGTTTTCAAAACCGTCTTCGGCAACGTTGCCGACATACATAGCGGGTTTGGCGGTCAGCAGGAACAGCGGCTTGAGCATGGCGAGTTTTTCCGCGTCCAAACCGAAGGAGCGGACGGGTTTGCCTTCGTCCAGATGCGGTAGCAGTTTTTTGCACAGCTCGACCAGTTTTTGCGCGTCTTTGTCGCCTGAGCGGGCGCGTTTTTCTTCGCGGACGATGGCTTTTTCGACGCTGGCGAGGTCGGCAAGTGCCAATTCGGTGCCGATGGTTTCGATGTCGGCAATCGGATCGACTTTGCCGGAAACGTGCACGATGTTGTCGTCGTCAAAGCAACGTACGACGTTAACAATCGCGTCAGTTTCGCGGATGTTGGCGAGGAACTGGTTGCCCAAGCCTTCGCCTTTGCTTGCACCTGCAACCAAACCGGCGATGTCGACAAATTCGACGATGGCGGGCTGCATTTTTTGCGGATTGACGATTTTTGCCAATTCGGCCATACGCGGATCGGGGACTTCAACGATGCCGACGTTGGGTTCGATGGTACAGAAAGGATAGTTTGCCGCTTCGATACCCGATTGGGTCAGCGCGTTAAAGAGGGTGGATTTGCCGACGTTGGGCAAACCGACGATGCCGCATTTCAAGCTCATGGTTTTTCCTGAAAAGATAAAAGTTTAACGGCGGATTATAGCATATTGTGGAAGTACTCAAAACAGCCGCAATGCTGGTGTGTTCTTATGATAAAAGGCCGTCTGAAAAAAGAGGCGCAGGCATTCAGCTTATTGTGCTTCCGAAGAATGAGAAAATGAATAAAGCCATTAAATAAAACAAATTTCCGGATAGGAGGCTTAAGATCAAACCCAAAAGAATGCCCAGTACCCAATAAATCATCTGACGGTGTTTCGGGTTGGATGCGGTACGTAACATTTTGAAATACAAAACCAGACAGCCGAACATGCAGATTGTTTGAAACAGAATGAGGGGGAGGCTGTCAATGGCTCCGGAAATCGAATCATGAAGGATGATTATCCCTATGCGTATGCATAAATAAATTAAAGCCGAGCCTGCCGCCGAATGCCCAAAAGGGACGGGCGTGTCGGATGAATCGGGTGTTTTGTGTGGCTGAAGCCTGCCGAATAACAAGATAAATACAATGTCAAACATAATGATATTTGCCTTGGCGTAAGATGTTTTCGTTTTTCAGACAGCCTCAGGAGTGTCTGAAAGCTTATTGTGCGGCGATATGGGGCAGTGTCGCGGTAAGGTATGTCAGTAGGTCGACCATCCATCATGCTGAAGTGCTTGCCATGCTTAAGTGAACACTTTGAATTAGCAGAGGGTTATCTGCTATTTCCCAAAATAGTCCGAAATACAGGACAAGCTTAATGAATAGGGGGAAGAGTGGCAAGCAGGTTGAGAAACGGTATGGGGTTTGCAGGTAAAACCTTTGCTGCGGTTCGCAGTTAGTTTAAAGGCCGTCTGAAAGCTGTTTCAGACGGCCTTTTTTCCGTGCTGCCTTAACCGGTATTGCGCAAACCTTGCGCCACGCCGTTGATGGTCAAGTGAACCATCAGCAGGGCGTGCGGATTGTCGGGCTCTTTGCGCAGGCGTTTGAGCATGGCGACTTGCAGGCCGTTGAGGGCGTTCAAATATGGAATCCTCAAGGCAAGCGAACGGGCGAGGCTGCGGTTGTCGCGCAGGAGCTCTTCGGTTTGCAGCAGGTCGAGCAGTGCTTTGCGGCTGCGTTGGTATTCTTCCTTGATCATGCCGAAGATGACTTTTGCTTTATCGGGCGATTCGCTCAAGCCGGCATAGTTTTCCGCCAAGGTGATGTCGGTTTTCGCCATCACTTGTTCCATGTTGGAGAGCATGGCTTGGAAGAACGGATTGCTTTGGGCATGTTCTCGCAGCGCGGCCAGTGTGTCGGGTTTGCCTTCGCACAAGGTTTCCACTGCGCTGCCGAAACCGTACCAAGCCGGCAGCATGAGGCGGTTTTGCATCCATGAGAATACCCACGGAATCGCGCGCAAGTCCTGAATCCGCGCCAAGGTTTTGCGGCTGGCGGGACGGCTGCCGAGGTTGAGGGTGGCGATTTCCTGAATCGGGCTGGTTTGCAGGAAGTAGTCGATGAAGTCGGGATGGGTAATCAGTTCGCGGTAGTATTTGAACGATACGTCCGACAAATCCTGCATCAGTTTGGCATCAGGGTCTTTTTTGTCCGGCAGGATGCTGGCTTCCAACGTCGCGGCAACCAAGGCTTCCAAGTTGCGTTGGGCATTGCCCGGGTCGGCGTATTTGGCGGTAATGACTTCGCCTTGCTCGGTAATACGGATTTGTCCGGCAACGCTGCCTGCAGGTTGCGCCAAGATGGCTTGGTAAGATGGGCCGCCGCCGCGACCTACGCTGCCGCCGCGGCCGTGGAACAGGCGCATGCGGACATCGTATTTTTTGAAGAGTTCGACCAAGCCCAACTCTGCCTGATACAGACACCATGAGCTGGTAACGTAGCCGCCGTCTTTGTTGGAGTCGGAGTAGCCCAGCATGATTTCTTGGATGTTGCCGCGGCTTTCGAGCAGGGCATCATACCAGTCGAGGCGGAACATGGTTTCCATGACCGGACAGGCGTTTTCGAGCGCTTCGATGGTTTCAAACAGAGGCACGATATTGATGCGGCTGTGCGGTTTGCCGTTTTCCACCACCAACAGGCCGCTTTCTTTCAGCAGCAATGCCAAGGCGAGCAGGTCGCTGGGTTGTTCGCAGTTGGAAATAATGCTTTGTGTAACGGCATCTTCACCAAATTCGTCTTTGATTTTGCGCGCTTCGTTGAAAATTGCCAGTTCGTGGCGGGCATGGTCACTGTATGTGATGAACGGGCTGTACAGCGGACGTTGATGGCTCAATTCGCGTAGCAGGGCGGTTTGTTTTTGCTCTTCGTTCAGGCTGTTGTAGTCTTCCAAGCCTGCGTGTTGGAAAAGCTCGGCAACTACATCGGCGTGTTTGCCTGCGTGTTGGCGCAGGTCGAGCGGCATCATGTGGAAGCCGAATACGGACACGCTGCGGATAATATTGGCCAGACGGCCTTCTGCCAGCAATTGGCTGCCGTTTTCCTGGAGCGAGCGTTGCAGTTTTTTCAGGTCGTTGAGGAACTCTTCGACCGTGGCATAAGGCTCGAGGAAGCCGAATTTGCAACCCATGCCCAAACCGAGTGAGCGTGCTTTGCCCATGGCGCGTGCCATGATGTAGGCGATGGCGCGGCGGTAGGGTTCTTCGGTGCGGGCGATTTCTTCGTCAGGCGAGAGGGTGGCTAATGCCATCACGTCGTCGTTGACTTTGACGCGGCGGATGGAGAGCGGCAATTCGCGGTAGAGTTTGTCGAGTTTGCCACGATAGAAGCGGAACACTGCATCGGCATGCCGTCTGAACGCAAAACGCAAGGTTTCGGCAGAAACGAACGGATTGCCGTCACGGTCGCCGCCGATCCAGCCGCCGATTTTAAGGATATTCGGAACGCGGACACCGGGATAGGCCGTCTGAAAATTGCGTTCCATTGTGCGGTAGAGTTTAGGCAGGGCTTCAAAGAAGCTCATTGGGAAGATGGATACACCGTTGTTAATTTCGTCGTTGACGCTCAATTTATATTGGCGTGTTTCGCTGGTCTGCCACAGGCCCAAAAGGACAGTGTCGATTTCGCGGCGCAACTGAGCCAGCGCTTCGGGGTTGGTGCAGCGTTCGCGTTGCGGCAGCAGCGCGCGGATGCGGCGGTTGAAGCTCAAGACGGTTTGACGTTGCACTTCGGTCGGGTGCGCGGTCAAAACGGCGGTAACGACCGTGTTGTCCAGTTGTTGTTGCACCGCTTTGCCGTTGACTTTTCCGGCTTTGAGCTTGCGCACGGTTTCCGTCAGGCTGCCTTCGGCACTGTTGTGTCCGGCCTCTTCGTGGATTTGGCGGCGGCGTTCGTGGTGTACGTCTTCGGCGATGTTCAAAATCTGCGCGAACAGGCCGCAGGCCAAGGTTAAATCGTGGGTTTGTTGTTCGTCCAATTGCGGCAACACCTTCTCAATCAGGGCAGCACTGTCGTCTGAGGTCGATAATAGCTTAACGGTTTCGACCACCAAAGGCGATGCTTCCTCATGCAGCAGATTGAAAAGAGACTGTTTTAAAAATTCCGCATCCGCTGCCAGAGCGGCATCTTTTGGATTATTCAAGATATGCAGTTGCATGATTTTTCTCTTATTTAAATGTTAATTTGGGTGTATCGTGAATCCATTGTATAGCAGATTTTTATAAACTGCCAATGGTAACACCCGATACATTTCAAACCGGAAAACGGCCGTCTGTATCCGCCGCGTGGTCGCTGTCTGTAAAATGCCGTAAAATATTGCCCATCAAAACAGAGGCGAGAAACCCATGATTGAATTTCCCAACCAACCCGATTTTCCTGAGCAACACACCGCCGTCGCCGTCGGCACTATCAACATGAGCCAGCAGGCGATAAGGATGTTGATAGAGAATGCCACCGAAAAGGCAAGTATCCTGACCATTGCCCGCGTTGCCGCCATTCAGAGCATCAAACAGACTGCCAACCTGATTCCGCTGCACCTGCCCGGCCGCATCATCGGCGTGCAGGTTGATTTCGATATTAACGTTGAGTTGGCCTGCCTGAAGGCCACGCTGACCGTCCAAGCGCACAGCAACGGCAGCATTGCCACCGAAGCCCTGACCGGCCTCAATTTGGCGCTCTTGAGCGTTTACGACATGATGAAAGACGTTGACCGCAATATGATGCTCAGCGGCATCCGCCTAGAATCCGAAACCAGCAGCGAAGGCCGTCCTTTCTTGTTTGACAACGCATACGAAAATATTAATTTCTAAACCATTCAGGCCGTCTGAACATTGGGTTTCAGACGGCCTTATTATTATGATGAACGATCAACAACTCTTGCGGTTCAGCCGCCATATCTTGCTTGACGAAATCGGTATCGAAGGCCAAGAAAAACTCTTGTCCGCCCATGTGCTCGTTGTCGGTTGCGGCGGGCTGGGTGCGGCGGCCTTGCCGTATCTTGCCGCCGCCGGTATCGGCAGCCTGACAATTGCCGATGCCGATACCATCGACGAGACCAATCTTCAACGCCAAATCACGTTTACCGAAGCCGACATCGGTAAAAACAAGGCTTTGGTGATGCAAGGCCGTCTGAAACAAATCAACAGCCAAACACACATTACAGCCATTGCCGAATTTCTCGATGAGGCCAGGCTTGTCGAATTGGCAAACGCCGCCGACATCATCCTTGATTGTTCCGACAATTATCCCACACGCCAAGCAGTCAACCGCGCCTCCGTTGCCACGCGCACGCCTTTGGTTTCCGCAGCGGCCGTCGGCTTTGACGGACAAATCGCCGTGTACCGTCCCGATCTTCCCGATACGCCCTGCTATGCCTGCCTGTTTGATGGCGAACAAGCCAGCGACGGCGCTTGTGCATTGTTCGGCGTTTTTTCGCCATTGGTCGGCGTTATCGGAACGACCCAAGCTGCCGAAGCGCTTAAAGTGCTGATCGGTATCGGTACGCCGTCGCACGGCAAACTTTCTACCTACAACGCGTTGAGCGGAAAATGGCAGCAATACGGGGTGAGACACAATCCCGAATGCCCGGTTTGCGGCGGCCGTTAAAGCCAAAAAGCAGGATAGGGGCTTCAACATTCCTAAGCCAATCCGCTAGAGTAATCATACTTATCTTTCATTAAACTTGAAGGAAGGCGTTTCTTCCCTTTTCAGACGGCCTGTGGCACGATATGATTCAATGATTAATAAATTTTTTAAGGCCGTCTGAAAAAGGATAAGGAGAAACCGGCTTAATGAATATTATTCGTGCCTTATTGGTGGTATTGGGTTGCCTGGCTTTGGGCGAGGCAACCGTTTGGATTTTGGGGTTGAAGCTGCCGGGCAGTATTGTCGGCATGGCTTTGCTGTTTGCCGCGCTTCAGGCGGGCTGGGTCAAATTGTCTTGGGTGGGCGAACTGGCAGACATTTTGATGGCAAACCTGACTTTGTTTTTGGTGCCGCCTTGCGTGGCCGTCATCAGCTATTTGGACGTGATTGCAAACGACTGGTTTTCAATTTTGACGGCCACAATCGGCAGTACGATCTGCGTATTATTGGTGACCGGCAAAGTGCATGAGTGGGTCAGGAGGCGGATGTGATGAATATAGACGGGCTGTTGCGCATGCCCTCGGTCATGCTGTTCCTGACTTTGGCCGTATATGCTTTGGCGGTGCAGATTCGGACGCGCACGGGGAATGTGCTGTGTAATCCGGTATTGATCAGTACGCTGGTGTTGATGGGGTATTTGAAGGTATTTTCCATCGATTACGAGCTGTACCATTCTGCCTCGCGCTTTATTGATTTTTGGTTGAAACCGGCAGTCGTGTTGCTGGCCGTGCCGCTTTATCGAAATTGGGACCGTATCCGCAGCCAGTGGTTGCCGGTGGTGTTGTCGCAGTTGGCGGGCAGCGTGACAGGCATTGTTACGGGTGTGTATTTTGCCAAATGGCTGGGCGCTTCGCGCGAAGTGATTTTGTCGCTGGCTTCCAAATCTGTGACCAACCCTATTGCGATTGAAATCACGGCGTCTATCGGCGGTATTCCGGCGATTACGGCGGCAACGGTGATTATTGCCGGACTTTTTGGACAGATGGCCGGATATAAAGTGTTGAAAGGGGCGTTGTATATGCCTTCTTCAGTGGGAATGTCTT
The DNA here is from genome assembly GCF_051957095.1 of Neisseria sp. P0020.S003. Lineage (NCBI taxonomy): Bacteria > Pseudomonadati > Pseudomonadota > Betaproteobacteria > Neisseriales > Neisseriaceae > Neisseria > Neisseria sp. P0020.S003. Next base: position 174,658 of record NZ_JBQCWU010000001.1, read on the forward strand.
TGGGTACGGCCTCACATGCGATGGGTATTGCGGCATCTTTGGAATACGGCCGCCGTATGGCCGCATATGCCGGCTTGGGCTTGACGCTCAACGGCGTGTTGACGGCGATATTGGTGCCTATCTTGATTCCCTTATTGGGCGTATAGCGTTTAGGCCGTCTGAAAATAGTGTAAACAGGAGAAAATGATATGGCTGTGAATTTGACTGAAAAACGTGCAGACGAATTGTTGGAAATCGACGGCATCCGTCTGTTTACAGGTCGTGCCGGCATCAAGCAACAAGACCGCGACGATTTGACGCTGATGGTGTTGGGCGGCGGACATACGGTGGGCGCAGTGTTTACGCAAAACCGTTTCTGCGCCGCGCCGGTGCATATCGCCAAGTCGCATTTGTTTGACCAAGACGGCGTGTGTGCCTTAGTCATCAATACGGGTAATGCCAATGCGGGCACCGGCGCACAAGGCCGTCTGGACGCGATTAAAGTGTGCGCGGCGGCGGCGGAACAGGTCGGCTGCCAATCCAATCAGATTATGCCGTTTTCGACCGGCGTGATTTTAGAGCCGCTGCCTGTGGATAAAATCGTGGCAGCTTTGCCGCAAGTTCGCCCTGCATTTTGGTCGGACGCGGCGCGTGCCATCATGACGACGGATACTGTACCGAAAGCCGCTTCACGCACAGGCTTGGTTGGCGAGAAACACACAGTCCGCGCCACCGGTATCGCCAAAGGCTCGGGCATGATTCATCCGAACATGGCGACCATGTTGTCGTTTATTGCCACCGATGCCAAAGTGTCCCAACCGATTTTGCAGCTGATGACGCAAGAAATCGCAGATGAGAGTTTCAATACGATTACCGTGGACGGCGATACCAGCACCAACGACAGCTTTGTCATTATGGCGACAGGCCGTTGCGGTCAGAGCGAAATCGACAATACCGCCGATCCGCGCTATGCGCAGCTCAAAGCCTTGCTCGGTTCGCTGGCTTTGGAATTGGCGCAGGCGATTGTCCGTGATGGCGAGGGTGCGACCAAGTTCATCACGGTTGAAGTGCAAAATGCGAAAAACCGCGAAGAGGCGCGCAAAGTGGCTTATGCCGTTGCCCATTCGCCTTTGGTGAAAACCGCTTTCTTTGCCTCCGACCCGAACTTGGGCCGTCTGTTGGCAGCCGTCGGCTATGCCGGTATTGAAGACTTGGATGTCGATGCTTTGAAAATGTGGCTGGATGACGTGTTGGTTGCCGAAAACGGCGGCCGCGCGGAAAGCTATACCGAAGAAGCAGGACAAGCGGTGATGAACCGTCCGGAAATCACCGTCCGCATCGATTTGCAACGCGGTGATACGACGGCGGCTGTCTATACCTGCGATTTGTCGCACGAATATGTGTCGATTAACGCGGATTACCGTTCTTAAAAACCTTTATCCTTGTGTTCAGACGGCCTTTGAGAAAAATATCAAGGCCGTCTGAACACATTGACTGCGTGTTTATTATGAAATTTCCCCAGACTTGGGCGACGCGCCTTGCCCACAAAATCCGCCAAACCAAACGCCTGTCGAAAAAGAGCATCGCCCTTCTGTTTTTGTTGGCAGGATCGGCACTGGTTGCCCTGACGGCTTTGATGTTTGCGTATTTAGCGGATTTGGCTTTGGAATGGAACGCTTTGCTGGTGGGAAAATATCCGTGGTTCGCATGGGTGGCTTTGCCGCTGGGTTTGCCGCTTTTGGCATGGTTTACGCGCAAATTTGCGCCGTACACTTCCGGCAGCGGTATTCCGCAGGTCATCGCTTCTTTGTCTTTGCCTTATGGTGCGCAGAAAACCCGTTTGATTCGTCTGGGCGAAACCTTTTTTAAGATTCCGCTGACGTTTTTGGGTATGATTTTGGGGGCGTCGATCGGCAGGGAAGGGCCGTCTGTACAAGTGGGTGCGGCGGTGATGAACGCTTGGGGCGCGTGGTGTAAAAAGCACGGGCTGGCGTTTAGGGGTATGCAGGAAAACGATTTGATTGCCGCAGGCGCGGCGGGCGGTTTGGCAGCGGCGTTTAACGCGCCTTTGGCCGGCGTGGTCTTTGCCATCGAAGAATTGGGGCGCGGCGTGCTTTTGCGTTGGGAACGTCAAATCCTGATGGGCGTGTTGGCGGCCGGTTTCATCCAAGTGGCGATACAGGGCAACAACCCGTATTTCTCAGGTTTTCAAGGGCATGAGCTGCCAAACATGCTGATGTGGGCCGCGGTGTCGGGCATCATCTGCGGCGTGGCTGGCGGATTGTTCAGTAGCTTTTTGTATCGCGGCGCGGCGGCATTCGCGCCGGTACGCTGGCGCAGTTTCATCCGCCGCCATTTGTTGGTGGTCGCCTTTGCAATGGGTATCTTGCTCGCGCTGCTCGGTACGTTTTATCAAGGCAAAACCTATGGCACGGGCTATCACGAAGCCGCTGCCGCACTCAAAGGCGCGTATGAAGCGCCGTTCGGTTTGGCCGCCGCAAAATGGGCGGCGACCGTGTTCAGCTATTGGGCAGGTATTCCCGGCGGTATCTTCACGCCGTCGTTAACCATCGGTGCGATGATAGGCGAACACATGGCTTCTTTCGCGCAACTGGGCGACGCGTCCAATGTCGCGGTTTTGCTCTGCATGGCCGCATTCCTTGCCGCCGCGACCCAATCACCGTTGACCGCCGCCGTGGTGGTAATGGAAATGACGGGCGGACAGAATTTACTGTTTTGGATGCTGTTGACTTGCATCTTCGCTTCGCAAGTCTCGCGCCAATTCTCGCCGCATCCGTTTTACCATGCCGCAGGCTTGCGCTTCAGACGGCATATTGAAGCCGAAAGCGGACATGTTCAGCATGAGAAAAAAGAATAGATCGGCATATAAAAGGCCGTCTGAAAACTAAATTTCAGACGGCCTTTGTTATGTCGTTTAAAGCTGTATTACGGTTTATTTAAACAGCAAAATCAGCAGCAAAACAACCGCAATCACACCCAGCCACAGGCTTTGGCGTTGCTGTACTTTGACCAGATGCACATAGGCATCGCGCATTTCCTGTTGGCGGTTTTCATCAATCAGCGCACTGATTTTGCGCGGCAGGGAGGGGATGATTTGCGCCCAGTCGGGGGCTTCGTTTTTGAGGTTGCGCCAAAGGGCTTTGGGGCCGACTTGTTCGTTCATCCAGCGCACCAAAAACGGTTTGGCGGTTTTCCACAAGTCCAAATCGGGATCAAGCTGGCGGCCCAAGCCTTCGATGTTGAGCAGCGTTTTTTGCAGCAATACCAGCTGCGGTTGGATTTCGACATTGAAGCGGCGGCTGACTTCAAACAGGCGCATCAGCACCAAGCCGAAGGAAATCTGCGAAATTGGTTTGTTGAACACAGGCTCGCACACGGCGCGGACGGCGGCTTCCAATTCTTCCGCACGCGTGTCGGCAGGCACCCAGCCCGATTCGATATGGGCGGTGGCGACGCGGTGGTAATCGCGGTTGAAGAAGGCGAGGAAGTTGATGGCGAGATAGCGTTTGTCGTAGTCGGTCAGTGTACCGACGATGCCGAAATCGAGGGCGATGTAGCGGTTGTCGGCGGCGACCAAAATATTGCCGGGGTGCATATCCGCATGGAAAAAGCCATCTCGGAAAACTTGCGTGAAGAAGATTTCCACGCCGTAATCGGCAAGTTTGTGCAAATCAATGCCGTCGGCTTTGAGTTTGGCAATATCGGATACCGGCGTGCCGTCCATCCATTCGATGGTCAGCACGTCGCTGGTGCAGTAATCGTAAAACACCTTCGGCACAATCAGCATATCGCTGTTTTGGAAATTACGTCCGAGTTGGCTGGCATTGGCGGCTTCGCGCATCAAGTCCAATTCGTCGTGCAGGTATTTGTCAAATTCGGCCACCACTTCGCGCGGCTTCAAACGCTTGCCGTCTGAAAACAAACGTTCCACCCAGCCTGCGCCAAAGCGCATCAGCGACAAATCCTGTTCGATAACGGGCAAAAGGTTGGGGCGCAAGACTTTCACTGCAACCTGTTCGCCTGAATGCAGGCGGGCTTTGTGTACTTGGGCGATGGATGCGCTGGCGACAGGCTCGGTTTCAAATTCCGCGTATAAAGTGTCGATGGATTGGCCCAAAGATTTTTCGATTTGTGAGCGCGAAAGCTGCGCGTCAAACGGAGGCACTTTGTCTTGCAGCCTTGCCAGTTCGACCGCGTAATCGTGCGGAATCAAATCGGGACGCGTGGACAATACCTGTCCGAATTTGATGAAAATCGGCCCCAGGCTTTCCAACGCCAAACGCAGGCGCACGGCAGGCGTCTCGTGTTTGAACTTGGACGACTGCGGCAGCATATTGAGGAAAGTCCGCGCCCAACCCGGACGGACCAGCGAGGCAATCAGCTCGGCAAGGCGGTAGCGGTAGAGCGTGCAGAGGATGGTTTTAATGCGTTTGAGGCGGTTCATGATGGACGCAGATAAATCGAAAAAAACAGAATTATATAGGAAAAACGGCCAAGGGCTTCAGACGGCCTGGGACTTTTGCAAAAACATTTGCCGCATGGCTAACAATTTTATAAAGGCTAAGGTTTTGCCGCCTCAATAAAAAGACGAATATTCACATCATAAATATTCGTCGGCTACTTGCCCAAACCGCCGATTCAAGACATAATCGGGAAATGTGCAGGAGAGTGTTACATCCAACTACAATGTAACCACCGAAGGCGCAGACACCCTTAAATCGCTCAGGTATCAGGGACTGCACATTGAAACAAACAATCTGGAGAGCGGCGTTGGAATAACGTCCACCGAAGGGGAGAAGGCCGTCTGAACCACCATTCAGACAACCGCGCAAAGCAGTGAGCAGACTGGTTTGCCGTCAAGCGGATACGGCCGAAAATCTCAGGTTCAAGGACAGATAGGGTCTTCCGCGCATCTTGTGCGGACGGCATCTGAACAATAAATCCGGAGAAGCTGAGAATGACTGCCCTGAAAACCACCCCGTTCCACCAAGCCCATCAAGATGCAGGCGCGAAGCTGGTCGATTTTGCCGGCTGGGAGCTGCCCATCCATTATGGTTCACAAATCGCCGAACACGAAGCCGTGCGCACCGACGCCGGTATGTTTGATGTATCCCATATGCTCGTTACCGACGTAGCGGGCGCAAATGCCAAAGCCTTTTTCCGCAAATTGATTGCCAACGATGTCGCCAAACTCGCTTTTGTCGGCAAAGCCCTTTATTCCGCTTTGCTCAACGACAACGGCGGCGTGATTGACGACTTAATCGTTTACCGCACCAATGAAGCCGAAACCCAATACCGCATCGTGTCCAACGGCGCGACCCGTGAAAAAGATACGGCGCAATTCCACAAAGTCGGACAAGAGTTCGGCGTTGCCTTCAATCCGCGCTACGACCTCGGCATGCTTGCCGTACAAGGCCCGAAAGCCATCGAAAAACTCCTGACCGTCAAACCTGAATGGGCAGACGTGATTCGCGGCCTCAAACCGTTCCAAGGTGCAGACTTGGGCAACGACTGGTTTGTCGCCCGCACCGGCTACACCGGTGAAGACGGCGTCGAAGTCATCCTGCCCGGCACTGAAGCCGTCGCATTCTTCAAAGCCCTGCAAGCAGCAGGCGTACAGCCTTGCGGCCTCGGCGCACGCGACACCCTGCGCATGGAAGCCGGTATGAACCTCTATGGCAACGATATGGACGACAATACCAGCCCGCTCGAAGCAGGCATGGGTTGGACCGTTGACTTGAAAGATGAAAGCCGCGACTTCGTCGGTAAAGCCGCCTTGCTGGCATTGAAAGAAAAAGGCGTTGCCGTCAAACAGGTCGGTTTGCTGCTCGACAAAGGCGGCATCCTGCGTGCGCATATGGAAGTGTTGACCGACAAAGGCCAAGGTGAAACCACCAGCGGCGTATTCTCTCCAAGCCTGAAACAATCCATCGCCATCGCGCGCGTACCGAAAGACTTTGACGGCGATACCGCCAAAGTGCTGATGCGCGGTAAAGAAGTGGACGTGCGCGTACTGAAGCTGCCGTTTGTCCGCAACGGTCAAAAACAGTTTGATTAATATCGGTTCAGACGGCCTTTATTTGTTAAAGGCCGTCTGAAAGCAGGTTTTAATTGTCGTCCGATACGGACGTTTGTAGAAAACATTGAACAAGGCATCTGTGGATATTGATTCATGCAGATGCCGTCTGAAAATAACCCTCTATCAATGGAGTATCAAACCATGAGCAACATCCCAGCAGAACTGAAATACGTTGCCAGCCACGAATGGCTGCGCCTTGAAGAAGACGGCACCATCACCGTCGGCATTACCCATCACGCGCAAGAGCTGTTGGGCGACATCGTGTTTGTCGAGCTGCCAGAAGTCGGCGCAAACCTGGCTGCCGAAGAGCAAGCCGGTGTGGTTGAGTCTGTAAAAGCCGCATCTGACGTATACGCGCCGATTGCAGGCGAAATCGTTGCCGTCAACGAAGATTTGCCAAGCGCGCCGGAAACTGCCAACAGCGACCCTTACGGCGCAGGCTGGTTCTTCAAAATCAAACCTGCCAACCCTGCCGATTACGACGGTCTGCTGACTGCCGAACAATACGCAGGCGAAGTAGCTTGATTTTTGCAAACATCCAAACAGGTTTTGCGCCTGTTTGATGGTGCAGGTCTTAGGTCGTCTGAAAATACTTTCAGACGGCCTTTGTTTCAATTTTTCCTCAATAAACATGAATTACTGCGAATTTGTCGCCACGCTACCCGACGATACGGACAACCCCAACCAACATTATCACGACACGCAATACGGTTTTCCGATTGAGGACGACAATGAATTGTTTGAGCGGCTGGTGTTGGAAATCAATCAGGCAGGATTGAGCTGGACGCTGATGCTGAAGAAGCAGCAGGCATTTCAGACGGCATTTAAAGGTTTCGACATCGAGACGGTCGCCGCATTTGACGAAGCCGATATTGAGCGGCTGCTTGCCGATGCAGGCATCGTCCGCAACCGCCTGAAAATCAATGCCGCCATCCACAACGCACAAAAAATCAAACAGTTGCAGCAGGAATACGGTTCGTTCAAAAACTGGCTCGACGCCCACCATCCGCGTGAAAAAAACGAATGGGTCAAACTTTTTAAAAAACACTTCAAATTCGTCGGCGGCGAAATCGTCGGCGAATTTCTGATGAGTACGGGCTACCTCAAAGGCGCGCACGTCGAAACCTGCCCCGTTTACCGTGAAATTTCGGCACTAAATCCGAAATGGGCAGAGGTCGTCTGAAACTTGTCAGCAGTGGGGGCAGGCAGTTAGAGTAGGGGTATCAGATTGCTATAACGTTCAATAAGCAAAGATTTTACTCTGTAAATAGAGAATAGGAGTTTAACGGTTATGATGGAATATAATCTTTCAAGTATGTATTATAAAAATAAAAGATTCTTAGGTATCTTAGTTTTAAATATTATTTCTTATTTTTTAATATGTTTGTGGCTTGATGGATTCGTTGATAAATATAGTATTGAATTGTCTTTTTTAAGTTATATCCCGATATTGATGGCTTTTCTTCCATATGTTTTTGCTGGATCTGCTCCAGCAATAGGTGCTATGTGGTCGGCAACAATGTGGTTTTTACTTATTCTTGGTTTGGCGGGAAGGGTAAATGATTTTTCAATATTTATTTATTGGTTTATGGGTGTATTGTTTTTTTTGAATTCCCTAATTGGAGTGTTTTTAATTAAACGGAAAACAAATCGGTTGTATAAAAGATGGCAGAAAATTCCTTTCGTAGGGAAAGTTATTATTTCATTTGCTTTCAACTTCTCAATACCTTTTTTGTTATTTTTGATTTATTTGGATATAAAATAAAAGTATTAAGTATTGATTTTGAGTTCTGTTCTATAGAATAGAATTATTCAACCAAACTCTAGGAGGATTATTATGAAGAAAAGATATACGGTAACAGTTTATGTAGCAGCTCCAGGTACTCCCTTAACTAAAGAAGACGGTAGTCCTTTGTTATTGCCAGGAAGTAATAAACAAGACCATTCCGTAGTTGGTCATCTATATTATAAAGTTAGTGACGGAACAGCGGCTGGTACAAAAGGTTTCGGTTTTGCTCCGAAAAAGGAGGGGGAGGCTTTCGGATTGGGAGAGGTCAAAAAAGATGAGTTTAAAAAATATCAAAATCCGATTTATGAACGAACTTTAGAAATATCGGAGCAGCAATATAAAAAACTGTTGAATTACGGTCAAAATCCTATGCTGGGTAAATTTGATGCAACCGACTACAACGGAGTAAATAACAGTTGTGTTGATTTCCTCTACGGAGGGTTGGCTTATGCTGAAATTTATAATCCCAAGCGGTCTATCTGGAATCCTAGAAGTTGGATTGGTAACAAGAATTATGAAGGAGAGGTAAAAGTCCGTCCGAATATGGACGAGTTGGATAAAATACCCAATCAGAAAGGATTTGAGAGCAGTGAATTGAATACACCTTTAAATAAACGGCGGAACAATCCAGAACCGAGCTGTGAAAAGGCATTTGGTAAACTGCCGACGACTAAGGAACTTTTAAATGATAAGAAAGCATGGGAAGGCATAAAGGAAAAAGTTGGGTGCAGGGTGGCGGAAAATGAGCAGGATTTACGGTATCAATACGCACAGTTGGAAAGTGTCAGCCCTTCCCTGCAAATTGAGGATATGCCCCAATTTGCGCAAAACATCTACCATCAGGGCAGACAGATTTTTACCGAGTTCTGTCAGATGAAGAATATCCCCTACGACGAAAAAAATTTGGACAACATCGCCATGTCGATGGCAGCGGTTGGTTACGCAAACCATATGCGTGGCGTATCGATGATAAACATCAAAGACGACGGTCAGATTCTTATCGGACACAAAGCCCTCGAATTGAGAAAGGCTGCGGTGGATATGGCTGAAGCCATATCTACACCGATAGAGGAGAGCCTTGCCAAAGTACAGGAAACGGCACGACAGTTTGAATACGAAGCGCAGCAAAGGCAGTTGGCGCAATCCCAATCGCGGGGCATGAGTTTGTCCTGATGGCTTTCAGGTCAAACGTCGTCTGAAACCCCAATCCGCCGTCCGAAGCGACGGCATAACGACAAACCCAAAGGAGTAGAAATGAAACTGTCAGAACTGTTCAACCCCAACGAATTTGCCGCGCGGCATTTGAGTTTTGGCGATGAGGCGGCGTTGCTGGACGCGCTGGGCGAGAAAAGCATGGACGATTTTGTTGCGAACACTGTGCCGCAAAGTATCCGTATGCCGTCCGAACTCGACCTGCCCGAAGCCCTGACCGAGGCGGACGCGTTGGCGAAATTGAAAGGCATTGCGTCGAAAAACGTAATCAACAAGTCCTATATCGGCTTGGGCTATTACCCGACCCGCGTGCCGAACGTGATTTTGCGCAACGTATTGGAAAATCCAGGCTGGTACACCGCCTATACGCCGTATCAGGCGGAAATCGCGCAGGGGCGTTTGGAAGCGTTGTTGAACTTCCAGCAGGTGTGCATCGATTTGACCGGTTTCCCTGTGGCAGGCGCGTCTTTGTTGGACGAGGCGACCGCCGCCGCCGAAGCGATGGCGATGGCGCATCGCGTGGGCAAAGTGAAATCCGAGCGTTTCTTTGTGGATGCGCGCGTGTATCCGCAAACTTTGGACGTGATGAAAACCCGCGCCAAATATTTCGGCTTTGAACTGGTGGTCGGCGATTTTGCCCAAGTGGATGAAGGCGAATACTTCGGCGCGCTGTTCCAATATGTCGGTAAAGACGGCGACGTACAAGACTTGCAGAATGTTATAGGTCGTCTGAAAACCAAAGGCACAATCGTGGCCGTTGCCGCCGACATCATGAGCTTGGTTTTGCTGAAATCACCTGCCGAATTGGGCGCGGACATTGCATTGGGCAACACCCAACGCTTCGGCGTGCCGATGGGTTTCGGCGGTCCGCACGCTGCTTATTTCGCGTTTAAAGACGAGTTCAAGCGTTCTGCTCCGGGTCGCATCATCGGCGTATCCAAAGACGCATCGGGCAAACCTGCCTTGCGCATGGCGTTGTCCACCCGCGAGCAACACATCCGCCGCGAAAAAGCGACATCCAATATTTGTACCGCACAGGCATTGCTGGCGAACTTGGCCGGTATGTATGCCGTTTACCACGGCCCTGAAGGTGTGAAACGCATTGCCAACCGCATTCATGCGCTGGCTTCTGCCTTTGCCGATGCGCTGGTTTCAGACGGCCTGAATGTGGTTCACAAAGTCTTCTTCGATACCGTTACCGTTGATTTCGGCAGCAAAGAGAAAGCAGACCAAGTGTTTGCCGCTGCTTTGGAGTCGGGTTACAACCTGCGCCGCGTCAACGATACTCAAGTTGCGGCTGCATTCCATGAAACGTCGGCATACGAAGATTTGGTCGATTTGTACCGCGCGTTTACCGGCAAGGATACATTCACATTTGCCGATGATGTCAAAGGCCGTCTGAACGTCGAATTGCTGCGTCAGGACGACATTCTGCAACATCCTGTGTTCAACAGTTACCACACCGAACACGAAATGTTGCGCTACCTGAAAAAACTCGAAGACCGCGACTTGGCGATGAACCGCAGCATGATTTCATTGGGCAGCTGCACCATGAAACTCAACGCGACTGCGGAAATGTTGCCGATTACTTGGGCTGAGTTCACCGACATCCATCCTTACGCTCCCGAAGCGCAAACTGCCGGCTACCGCGAATTGCTTGCCGATATGGAAAACAGCCTGAAAGCCATCACCGGTTTTGACGCGATTTCCTTCCAGCCCAACTCCGGCGCACAGGGCGAATACAGCGGTATGCTCTCCATCCGCCGTTACCAAGAAGCCAACGGCGAGGGACACCGCAACATCTGTCTGATTCCAAAATCAGCCCACGGTACCAACCCTGCGACTGCGGCCATGCTCGGTTTGAAAGTCGTCGTTGTCGACACCGACGAACACGGCAACGTCAACATTGACGATTTGAAAGCCAAAGCCGAGCAACACCGCGACGCCTTGTCCGCCATCATGATTACCTATCCGTCCACCCACGGCGTGTACGAAGAAGGCATCCGCGACATCTGCCGCATTATTCACGAAAACGGCGGACAGGTTTACATGGACGGCGCCAACCTCAACGCCCAAATCGGCATCATGCAGCCTGCCGAAGTCGGTGCGGACGTGTTGCACATGAACCTGCACAAAACCTTCTGTATCCCTCACGGCGGCGGCGGCCCGGGCATAGGTCCGATTGGCTTGAAAGCCCATTTGGCTCCGTTCGCACCAGGCCATGTGGTGACCGATATGCACAATGCCAGTGCCGATCAAACTGCCGTGGCTGCCGCAGCATATGGTTCTGCGTCCATCCTGCCGATTACCTGGATGTACCTGACCATGATGGGCAAACAAGGCATGGAGCAGGCAACGCGCTGGGCATTGCTCAACGCCAACTACGTCGCAAAACGTTTGAGCGAAGACTATCCGATTCTGTACACAGGCAAAAACGGCCGCGTTGCGCATGAATGTATCGTCGATTTGCGTCCGCTTAAAGCCGAAAGCGGCATTACCGAAACCGACATCGCCAAACGCCTGATGGACTATGGCTTCCACGCGCCGACGGTTTCCTTCCCCGTTGCCGGTACGCTGATGATTGAGCCGACCGAGAGCGAAAGCAAAGCCGAACTCGACCGCTTCATCGCCGCCCTGAAACAAATCAAACAGGAAGTGTTGAAAGTCGAGTGCGGCGAATGGCCAAAAGAAGACAATCCGCTGATCAACGCTCCGCATACTGCATCCGACGTAACCGGCGAATGGGCGCATCCGTACTCCCGCGAAGAAGCCGTCTTCCCGTTGCCGTTTGTCCGCGAACACAAATTCTGGCCGAGCGTGAAACGGGTAGATGAAGTGTATGGTGACCGCAATCTGGTTTGCTCCTGCTTGCCGATTGACGCATACGAAGATTAAGCCTGAATAGGTTTAAAATTGAACAGGCCGTCTGAAAATGAAAATAGTTTTCAGACGGCCTTTTGTTTGTTAAGATATTTCGCCCGAGAACATACATTTGTTTTTGGTAAAACAACGGATAAGGCATTCGGAAAGATAGACGGCGAATGCCTTTGCTTGCGAATAAGACCAAACGGCTTCTCATAACGATAAGCAAAAGGCCGTCTGAAAAACAGGAGGACACGATGGATGAACTTTTTATTCAAACGTTGACGATTGCCGGTTCAGATTCCGGCGGCGGCGCGGGCATACAGGCGGATTTGAAGACGTTTCAGATGCGGGGCGTGTTCGGTACCAGCGTACTGACAGCGGTTACCGCACAAAATACTTTGGGCGTATCGGCAGTGCATCCGATACCGACCGACATGATTGCCGCGCAAATTGCCGCGATTCAGGAGGATTTCCAAATCCGCGCTTATAAAATCGGCATGCTGGGTACGGCGGAAATCATCGAATGCGTGGCAGAACAAACCGCCGAATGCGATTTCGGTAAACGCGTGTTGGATCCGGTCATGATTGCCAAAGGTGGCGCGCCGTTGTTGGAAAATTCAGCCGTCGAAGCCATGAAACGCCTGCTGCTGCCGCATACGGACGTATTGACCCCCAATCTGCCCGAAGCACAGGCATTGACGGGTATCAATATTGAAAACCGCCAAGATGCGGAACGCGCCGCCAAAATTCTTCAGGATTGGGGCGTGAAAAATGTGGTGATTAAAGGCGGCCATCTTGCCGACAGCCAAAGCGAATATTGCACCGACTGGCTGTTTACGCCATACGAGACCATCGAACTGAACAGCAAACGTTTCCCAACGCCGCATACACATGGCACGGGCTGCACGTTTTCTGCCTGCATCACAGCCGAGTTGGCAAAAGGGTTTAGCGTACCCGAGGCGGTTCAAACGGCAAAAAACTATATTGCCGCCGCCATTTCCCATCCTTTGGGCATCGGGGCAGGGCACGGGCCGGTCAACCACTGGGCGTATCGGGACGAATAATGCGTTTAGGCCGATTGTAATTGATTGTATTTTTCAGACGGCCTGACTAGGTTTATCACTTGAAATTGTTTACAATATCAGATTAATGCTTTTACGGATAAAAAAGACATCATGCAAGTTACCTCAAAATGGATAGACGGAATGTGCTTCGTCGGTACAACGGCAAACGGACACAGCGTTGTGATGGAAGGCGCGGCGGCTGAAGGCGAAGTCAAACGCGGCCCCAGCCCGATGGAAATGCTGTTGTTGGGTGTAGCGGGCTGTTCCAGCATCGATGTCGTGATGATTGCCGAGAAACAACGCCAAAAAATCACCGACTGCCGTGCCGAAGTGACTGCCAAACGCGCCGACACTGCGCCGCGCGTGTTTACCGAAATCCATATCCATTTCAAAGTGTATGGTCGAGGTTTGCAAGAAAGCGCGATTGAACGCGCCGTACAGATGTCTGCCGAAAAATATTGTTCCGCATCGATTATGCTGGGCAAAGCGGCAAAAATGAGCCACAGCTTCGAGATAGTTGAAACAGAATAGGACAGTTTCAGGGTGGGCGTGTTGGAGCGTGAACCGGCTACCCACAAAAAAAGCAGATATATTCACGCATTAACATGAATATATCTGCTTGCTTTTTATTCCTTTTTCTCTCTCTCTATCAGCCTTTATAACTTGGCTTGTTGATCTCATTGTGCAAGTTTCGTTTAACATTGTCAACAATTTTTAATTATATTTTAAACAACCCCGAAAGATGCAGGTTTGTAAACGCTTGCGCCTTAATACGGATACTGGGGAAACATTATGGATTACGAAAATAATACCAACGTTGCGCCTGCAACTTCATCGCTTATTTTGGAAGAGCGTCACGATTCGGAACTCTTCCGCGTGTACGCATTGATTTTGGACGGCATTACCGACCATCTGCTGTTGCCGGGCAAAAAACTGACCGAGTCCGAGCTTTGCCGACAAATGGTTTGCTCGCGCAATACCGTGCGTGGCGCATTGTCGCTTTTGGCGCACGATAAAATCGTCGATTTGCAGCCCAACCGCGGCGCATTTGTCCATGTGCCGGACTTGAAAGAAATGAAAGACGTGTTCAACACGCGTATCGAAATGGAAAGCATGATTCTGAGCGTCCTCATTGATATGCCTGATTTGGAAACGCGTCTGCAACCGCTTTACGCCATGATTGAGCAAGAGGGCGCAGCCTCCGAAAGCGGCGACCGCGTGGGTTGGAACCGCCTGTCCAATGCCTTCCATGTCGAATTGGCGCGGCTGTTGGATAATAATGTCTTGTTTGAAATCATGAATACCTTGTGCGCGCGCTCTTCATTGATTGTGGCCGTTTCCGATCCGCTTCGCAAAGAAAAGCGCAACATCGATTCCAATTCGCACCATGAACACCGAGAAATCCTCGATTTGTTGCTGGCAGGCAAGCGCAACCGTGTGACCAAAGTTATGCGCCGCCATTTGGGCGCGTGTATGGAACGCTTGGAACAGAAACTCGAGATGTAATCGGTTTGACAATAACAAGGCCGTCTGAAATATTTAGACGGCCATTGGTTTATCCCTACAAAACGAAACTCCATGAAACCAAAAATCCAAAGACACGAACATATCCTCACCCTTGTCCGCGAACATAACTTTATGACGGTGGAAGCATTGGCGGTAAATTTGGATGTTACGCCGCAAACCATACGCCGCGATGTGCAGGAGTTGAGCGAGACCGGACAGCTTAAACGTTATCATGGCGGCGCATCTTTGGGCGACGTTTCAGTCGTAACGGCAGGGCAGGAGCGGCGTAACCATCAGCAGCAGGAAAAAAACGCCATTGCCCGTCTGATTGCTTCCACCATTCCCGACAATGCCTCGCTGTTTATCAGCATCGGCACCACCATGGAAGCCGTTGCCGCCGAGTTGGTCAGGCAGCGTAAAAACTTGCGGATTATCACCAACAACATCTACGCCGCCTCCATCACTGCGGCACGTACCGACTACACGGTCATCATCGCTTCTGGCGTGGTCCGTCCCTTGGATGGCGGTATTACCGGCGTGGCAACCGTCGATTTCATCAACCAATTCAAAGTCGACTATGCCATCATGAGTACCCACGGCATAGAAAACGACGGCTCGCTTTTGGATGACGATTACAAGGAAGTCAGCGTGATGCAGGCAATGGTGAACAATGCCCGCGTGCGCTATCTTGGCGTCGATCACAGCAAATTCAATAGCAATGCCTTGGTCAGACTGGGCGATATCGGCGCATTTGATAAGCTGTTTACCGACCGCCCACCATCCGCTGCCATGCAGAAAACCCTAAACGAGCGCGGCGTGGCGTGGCAGGTTGCCGACCCTGTATCAAAGTAGCCAAGTCGGGTACAATTGAGCCATCATTCCATTCCTTTCAGACGGCCTGATTGAATGCTCAGGCCGTCTGAAAACAGAAAATCATTTTCCCATCAAAGAAATATTATGTTGAATAAAGACCAATTCGCGGACAACCATTTCATCCGCACCATCATCGAAGAAGACCTCAAAAGCGGCAAGCACAAAGCCATCCAAACCCGCTTCCCGCCCGAACCCAACGGCTACCTGCACATCGGCCACGCCAAATCCATCTGCCTGAACTTCGGTTTGGCGTATATTTACGACGGCTTGTGCAACCTGCGTTTCGACGATACCAACCCCGAAAAGGAAAACGACGAATACGTCAACGCCATCAAAGAAGACGTCGAGTGGCTCGGTTTCCATTGGGCGGGCGAGCCGCGTTTCGCTTCCAACTATTTCGACCAGCTTTACGACTACGCCGTTGGTTTGATCAAAGACGGCAAAGCGTATGTCGATGATTTGACGCCCGAAGAAATGCGCGAATACCGCGGCACGCTGACCGAAGCGGGCAAAAACAGCCCTTACCGCGACCGCAGCGTCGAAGAAAACCTCAACCTGTTCACACGCATGAAAAACGGCGAGTTTCCCGACGGCAGCAAAACCCTGCGCCTGAAAATCGACATGGCATCAGGCAACATCAATATGCGTGACCCCGTCATCTACCGCATCCGCCGTGCCCATCACCACAACACCGGCGACAAATGGTGCATCTACCCGATGTACGACTACACGCATTGCATTTCCGATGCCATCGAAGGCATCACGCATTCCTTGTGTACGCTCGAATTTGAAGCCCATCGCCCGCTGTACGACTGGGTGTTGGACAACATCCCCGCGCCGCACGCCACCCGTCCGCGCCAATACGAGTTTTCCCGTTTGGAGCTTTTGTATTCCATCACCTCCAAACGCAAGCTGAACCAACTGGTTTCAGAAGGCCACGTTTCCGGCTGGGACGACCCGCGTATGCCGACCATTTCCGGTATGCGCCGCCGCGGCTACACGCCCGAAGGCCTGCGCCTGTTTGCCAAACGCGCCGGTATTTCCAAATCGGAAAACATCGTCGATATGAGCGTGTTGGAAGGTGCGGTTCGCGAAGAGCTGGAAAACTCCGCCCCGCGCATGATGGCCGTGCTCAATCCGCTCAAAGTAACGCTTACCAACTACGATGCAGCCCGAGCCGAAAGCCGCACCGCGCCCTATCATCCGAACCGCGAAGACATGGGCAGCCGCGAACTGCCGATTTCGTCCACGCTCTACATCGAAGCCGACGATTTCAGCGAAAACCCGCCCAAAGGCTTCAAACGCCTGATTCCCGGTGGCGAAGTGCGTTTGCGCCACGGCTATGTCATCAAGTGCGATGAAGTCGTAAAAGACGCGGCAGGCAATGTGGTTGAACTCAAATGCAGCATCGACCACGATACCTTGGGTAAAAATCCCGAAGGCCGCAAAGTTAAAGGCGTGATTCACTGGGTGTCTGCCGAACACGCCGCCGAAATCAAAGTCCGCCTGTACGACCGCCTCTTTACCGTCGAGCGTCCCGATGCCGTGCGCGGCGAAGACGGCGAATACCTGCCGTTTACCGATTTCCTCAACCCCGAGTCCGTCAAAGAAATCACCGCCTACGCCGAACCCGCAGCCAAAAACCTGCCCGCCGAAAGCCGTTGGCAGTTCGAGCGTCTGGGCTATTTTGTGACCGACCGCAAAGACCACAGCCCCGAGCATCCCGTGTTCAACCGCACGGTAACGCTGAAAGATTCTTGGCAGCCCAAGTAATCTGTTTACAGTAGCTGCACTGAAAGGCCGTCTGAAAACTTGAAATCCGGTTTTTAGACGGCCTTTGTCGATAAAGGGATGAGATGGAACGTTATTCTGTACATTTGAAACTGCTGGGAATGGCAGTGTTGTGGGGTGCGTCTTGGCCGATGGGGCGGATGCTGGGACAGTCGCTGCCGCCGCTGACGGGCGGGGCGGTTCGGTTTGTGCTGGCTTCGGTTTTGCTGTTGGGCTGGTTGTTTGCGCGCAGCAGGTTTGCGACTTTGGCGGCTTTGTCGGCACGGCAATGGCTGGGATTGACGGTGGCCGCTTCCGTCGGGGTATGCGGCTATGCGGTGTTTTTTATGTTGGGTTTGCAGGAGATGCCGGCGGGTAAGGCGGCGGTGGTCGTGGCGGTGAATCCCGTGCTGACGCTGCTGCTGGCGGCTTGGCTTTTCGGCGAACGTTTAAATGCGAAGATTTTGGCGGGTATGTTGCTGGCGGTCTGTGGCGCGATAACGGCGGTCACGCAAGGGCAGCCGTTGGCGGTATTGTCGGGCGGCATCAAGGCGGGGGAGTGGCTGATTTTCGGCTGTGTGGTCTGTTGGGCGGCTTATACTTTAATCGGTCGCGCGGTTTTGCGCGGTATAGACGCGCTGACGGTAACGGCGGCAACTTCGCTTATCGGCGCGTTGATGTTGTCGGTGGTGGCGTTGTGGGTCGATGGATTACCGTTTGAGGCAATGGCGGCAATGGATGGGCGCGGTTGGACGGCATTGGCGTGGCTGGTCATCGGCGCGACGGTATTGGCATATGCGTGGTATTTCGAAGGTGTGAAGATTTTGGGTGCAGGCAGTGCGGCGGCGTACATTACGCTCGTGCCGATTTTCGGTGTACTGTCTTCGGCGTGGTTTTTGGGCGAACCGTTGCATATTTCGCTGGTTGCAGGTTGTGTAGCGGCAGTCGGCGGCATGACGCTGATGCGGTACGGACAGAAGGCCGTCTGAAGTTGGGCAAATACTCGGATTTTTGATAATAAGATTGCGGTTGCCACTTTACTTCCAGCCGTAATCTTATTGAAGGATAAGACTAAGTTACGGCCTTAGTGTTCGATTTAAAAATTTGACACCCTGCCTCCAACTGCCTAAAATTCAACTTTCTCAAAAATCTATCGTATCCTGCGGCACGATTTCATACTTTCAGACGGCCTTTGTGCCATCTCTCTGATACCATTCAAAATATATCAATACTATGCACGTTTCAGAACTCCAAACCCTCCACATTTCCAAACTCTTGGAAATGGCAGAAGAACATGGCATTGAAAACGCCAACCGTTTCCGCAAACAAGACCTCGTTTTTGCCATCGTCCGCCAGATGATGAAGCAGAATGTCAGCTTTACCTGTTCCGGTACACTCGAAATCCTGCCCGACGGCTTCGGTTTCTTGCGCAGCGCAGATACTTCTTACCTTGCCGGCCCTGATGATATTTATGTTTCGCCCACGCAAATCCGCCGCTTCAATCTACACACCGGTGACACCATCGAAGGCAGCGTGCGCGTGCCTAAAGACAATGAGCGTTATTTCGCACTTGTCCGCCTTGATACCATCAACGGCGATCAGCCCGAAGTCTGCAAACACAAAATCCTTTTTGAAAACCTCACGCCTTTATTCCCAACCGAACAATTCAAACTCGAGCGCGACATCAAAGCCGAAGAGAATCTGACCGGCCGCGCTATCGACTTGGTTTCCCCAATCGGTAAAGGCCAACGTGCATTGTTGGTGGCGCCGCCTAAAACCGGTAAAACCGTGATGTTGCAAAACATTGCCCACGCCATTACCACCAATTATCCCGATGTCGAGCTGATTGTCCTGTTGATTGACGAGCGTCCGGAGGAAGTGACCGAAATGAGCCGTTCTGTACGCGGCGAAGTGGTTTCCTCTACGTTTGACGAGCCTGCGCAACGCCATGTACAAGTGGCCGAGATGGTGATTGAAAAAGCCAAACGTATGGTTGAACACAAAAAAGACGTGGTCATCCTGCTGGATTCGATTACCCGTTTGGCGCGCGCCTACAATACCGTTGTGCCGACTTCGGGCAAAATCTTGACCGGCGGTGTCGATGCCAACGCCTTGCACCGTCCGAAACGCTTCTTCGGCGCAGCGCGTAATGTGGAAGAGGGCGGTTCGCTTACCATTATTGCGACAGCGCTTGTTGAAACCGGCAGCCGCATGGACGACGTGATTTACGAAGAGTTCAAAGGCACGGGCAATATGGAATTGCACCTTGACCGCCGCATGGCAGAAAAACGCCTGTTCCCGGCCATCAGCATCAACAAATCCGGTACGCGCCGCGAAGAATTGCTGGTGCCGAACGATCAGTTGCAACGTATGTGGCTCTTGCGTAAATTCCTGCATCCTATGGACGAAATCGAAGCGACCGAGTTTTTGGTGGGCAAACTCAAAGACTCCAAAAACAATGACGATTTCTTTGAATTGATGCGCGGTAAATAAACATAAGGCCGTCTGAATATGTTTCAGACGGCCTTTGCTTCATTTTAGGAAACGCTTATGAATACCCGAATGAATTGGCAAAACTTATTGTCCACCCAACGCTTCCGTCCCAAAAACGGCGAAATCGTGCCGACCGTTACCCCTTCGACTCAGGAAGGTGCCGATGCCTTGCGTACGGATTTTCACATCGACTACGACCGAGTCGTTTTTTCCGGAGCCTTCCGCCGCCTTGGCCGTAAAACTCAGGTGCATCCGCTGGCGCAACATGACTTGACGCACAACCGCCTGACGCACAGCGTTGAAGTTGCCAGCGTGGGCAGGAGCTTGGGCAACCGCGTGGGCGTGATGTTGCACAACGGCGGTTTTCTGCCGCAGGGCAATACGCCCAGCGATATTGGTGCCGTGGTGCAGGTTGCCTGTTTGGCACATGATTTGGGCAATCCGCCGTTTGGCCATACAGGCGAAGATGCTTTGCGCGATTGGTTCAGACGGCCTGAACATCAAATTTATCTGAACACATTAAGCGAAGCGGAACGCAACGACATTCAAACCTATGAAGGCAATGCGCATAGCCTGCGTATCGTCGCCAGCCTTGAAATGTATCCGGAGGCAGGCGGAATGCGCCTGACTGCGGCAGCCATCGGCGCATTGCTGAAGTATCCGTGGACAACGCAACATCCAAACGGCAGAAAGAAATTCAATATTTATCAAACCGAGTTGCCGTTTATCCGTCAAGTTGCCGACGAATTGGGGCTGGTTTCCGCGGGAGTAGACAGCTGGGCGCGCCATCCTTTGTCTTATTTGATGGAGGCTGCCGACGATATTTGCTATGCCTTGCTGGATTTGGAAGATGCCGTCGAATTGGATTTGCTCACGGATACGGAAGTAGAAAGTATTTTGTCCGAGCTGACCTTCGCCGAAAGCGCATGGCACGCCAGCTCCAGCCGTCAGCGTTGCGCCATGTTGCGCGGCATTGCGATCGGCAAGGCGATTGATGATGTCGCGCAAACCTTTATGCTGCATCAGTCCGACTTGTTGGACGGAACATTCAAAGGCAAAGACCTGCTTGCTCTGTGCAGCCCGCAAGTGCAAAACACTTTGGCAAAAGCGAAAGAATTGGCACAAACACGGATTTTCCGCCATCACACCAAGCTCTTGACCGAGATTGCCACGTTCCCATGCTTAGGCTCCATCTTAGATTTGCTCGTCCCTGCCGCCTATGCCCTGATTGCAGAAAAACAGTTAGCAACGCGTCAGTCTTTGGCGTTGGAATTATTGAAAAAGCACAATCCGATTCTTCCTGAAGACAGTCTGTATCAGGCCTATATGAAGATTTTGGATTTTGTCGGCGGCATGACCGATAACTCCGCCGCTAAAATGGCGCAGGATTTGTCAGGAGTAGGGATTTTACGTTAATTTTATATTGTTTAACTTCAATTGGTTAAATAAAAATATAAAAAGTTTCTGTGAAAAGAGTAGACAGGCTTTAGTAAAGCCTATATCATTCGGTCTTCTTGATTCACAACGCACTTGCGAAGTGATGAGGATGCACCCGTAGCTCAGTTGGATAGAGTATCTGGCTACGAACCAGAGGGTCGGGCGTTCGAATCGCTCCGGGTGCGCCACAAGATTTATCCGCGCCCATCGTCTAGCGGTTAGGACATCGCCCTTTCACGGCGGTAACCGGGGTTCGATTCCCCGTGGGCGTGCCAGTTTTCAAAAAAAACGCAATCTGTTTCAGATTGCGTTTTTTTATTGCATTTACTGTTTGTGTTCTAAGGCCGTCTGAAATGCTCAGCAACTCAAGAGACAGAAGTGTGTAAAATCAATTGCCCTGAATTTTGTCATCTCTATGCGCTTTTCAATCTCATTTTACCATTGTCAAAACCCGATTTATTGACAACAGTATTCATCTTAAGAGTTCCTAAACCTGAATTTACATGATTTCATATTTATAATTTCTTGATTTTAGAAAATAAAAATATTTATTTGAACTTTTCTTAAAAAATGCCGTCTGAGATAAAGACAAGACGGAATATCTCTGTTAATGTGTAAATGTCAGCCGGCGTTTGCCGGTTTTTTATTGAAACCATTTGGGAGTCAATTATGAATATGAATGTTAAATTAATCGTTCCTGCCGTTTTGGCAGCTGTTGCCCTGACTGCATGTAGCAGCGGTTCTAAAGCCAAACCTGAAGCTAAAGCTGCGCCTACTGCGCAACAACAAACTCAAGCTCAGGCTCAACAAGCTCAAGCTCCAGTGCCTAATACTTTGAAAGTAGACTCTATCGACGGTACTAAAGAAGTTCACTACAAATGCGGTAAAGACGGCAAAGAGCCTCTGAGCGTAATGTACGGCTTCAAAGGCAACGAAGTTGTTGCCGCCCAAGTAAAATACAAAGGCCAAGTAACTGAAAACCTGTTCCGTATTACCGACAGCAGCAAAGATGTAAACGCATTCTGGGGCGGCAACGTTGCTTGGATTGCTGAAGCAGCCACTGCAGCCAACGTGGACAAAGTTGACGGCAACATGCTGACTATCCGCGGTACTACCGAAGTAAACGGTAAACAAGAAGTGGTTGACCAAATCGCTACCCGTTTCTGCGTATTGGATAAAGGCGCGAAAGCTGCCGCTAAACCAGCTGCTAAAAAAGTGAAAAAATAATCTTTGCCGACAGCTTTAAACGCTGGGTAAAATAAAACAGGCCGTCTGAAAACTTTTCAGACGGCCTGTTCTTTTGAACGGCTTAACCTAAGAACCAGAATTTCAGTGCCCACAACACGGCGACAATCCATACCATAGGCGGTACGTCTTGAGTGCGGTTGCACAAGAGTTTGATGAGTGCGTAGCTGATAAAGCCAAACGCAATACCGTCGGCAATCGAGTAGGTAAACGGCATGAAGACGATGGTCAGGAATGCCGGTGCGGCTTCGGTCATGTCGTCCCAATCGATTTCACGCGCGCTGCGCAACATTTGCGCGCCAACATAGAGCAGGGCGGGTGCGGTAGCGAATGCAGGAATGCTTTGAACCAGCGGGGAGAAAATCAGACAGGCAAGCATCAGTACGCCGACGGTAACGGCAGTCAGGCCGGTACGGCCGCCGGCAGAAACGCCTGCCGCGCTTTCAACGTAAGGGGTGGTAGAAGAAGTACCCAAGGCGGCGCCTGCGATAATGGCGGTTGAGTCGGCAAGCAGGGCGCGTTTCAAACGCGGCAGTTTGCCGTCTTGCAACAGGCCTGCGCGGTGGGAAACGCCGACCAATGTGCCGGTAGAGTCAAACAGGTCAACCAGGAAGAATACAAAAATCACGCTGACCATGCTGACGGTAAACAAGCCTTTGAAGTCCATCTGCATGAAAGTCGGCGCAATGCTTGGGACTTCGCCGACCACGCCTTTGAACTCGCTCAAGCCCAAGATGGTGGAGACGGCGGTCAGCGTCAGAATGGTAATGATGATAGAGCCTTTAACGCGGAAATGGCCAAGTGCAACTACCATCACAAAGCCTGCCATAGCCAGCAGGGCGGTAGGCTGGTGGATGTCGCCCAAGCCGACCAATGTGGCAGGATTGGCCACAATCACGCCTGCGCCTTTGAGTGCAATCAATGCCAAGAAGAGGCCGATACCTGCGGCAATCGACATTTTCAAGCCCATAGGCAGGGCGTTGACCAGCATTTCACGCACTTTAAAGAAGCTGAACAAGATAAAAATGATGCCTGAAATGAAAACGGCACCCAAAGCCACACGCCAGTCTACGCCCATGCCTTTGACGACGGCAAAGGTAAAGTAGGCGTTCAAACCCATGCCCGGAGCGAGGGCAATCGGGTAGTTGCCGACAAAGCCCATCACGAAACAGCCGATGGCGGAGGCGATACAGGTGGCCACAAATACTGCGCCCATATCCATGCCGGTTTCGCCCAAAATCAGGGGATTGACGATGATGATGTAGCACATGGCGAGGAAGGTGGTCACACCGGCCATAATTTCCGTGCGGACGTTGGTCTGATTGGCGTTGAGGTTGAATAATCTTTCCAAAACGCTTTGATTTGAAGAACTCATTCGAGATATTCCTTTGGGGAAAGCCGTTTTAAGGACGGCATCATCGGGTTTAACTGCCGGAAGCTCGGATTTTGGCCTTAACTTCTCAACAGATAAGGGAATTTTCGGGCGGTATTATACTGAAAAGCTTTTTGTTCGGGTAATAAAAATACATGAATCAGATAATGCTGGGCCGAACCAAGATAAAGGCCGTCTGAACAATTTCAGACGGCCTTTGTTTGTGTGTGCTTATACTGGTTTACCTTTCAGGGAGAAGGTGTAGGCTTCAGTGATTTCCAAATCGATCATTTGGTTGATCATGTCGGGTGTGCCGGTAAAGTTGACCACGCGGTTGTTGGCGGTACGGGCTTGCAGTTGGTCAGGGTCTTTTTTGGAGATACCTTCAACCAAGCAGCGTTGAACCGTGCCGATCATGGTTTGGTTGATGCGCGCGGTTTCGGCTTCGATGACTTCGTTCAAAGCTTCGAGGCGGCGCACTTTTTCTTCGTGCGGCGTGTCGTCGTGCAGGTTGGCGGCAGGTGTGCCAGGGCGCGGACTGTAAATAAAGACGAAGCTCAAGTCGAAGGCGATGTCTTTGACCAGTTTCAAGGTTTGCTCGAACTCGCGCTCGGTCTCGCCCGGGAAGCCGACGATAAAGTCGGAGCTGAGGCACAAATCAGGACGGATGGCACGCAGTTTGCGGATGATGGATTTGTATTCCAAGGCGGTGTAGCCGCGTTTCATCGCGCTCAATACGCGGTCGGAACCACTTTGAATCGGCAGGTGCAGGTGGGAAACCAGCTTCGGCAGGTCGCGGTAGCACTCGATAATCGCGTCGGTAAATTCGCGCGGATGGCTGGTGGTAAAGCGCAGGCGTTCGATGCCGGGGATTTCGTGGACGATGCGCAACAAGGTAGCAAAGTCGCAGATTTCGCCGTTTTCCATTTCGCCGCGATAGGCATTGACGTTTTGGCCTAAGAGGTTGATTTCTTTAACGCCTTGTTGTGCCAAACCGGCAATCTCGGTCAATACGTCGTTGAGCGGTCGGGAGAATTCTTCGCCGCGGGTATAAGGGACGACGCAATAAGAGCAGTATTTGGAACAGCCTTCCATGATGGAAATGAACGCCGAACCGCCTTCTACGCGTGCAGGCGGCAGGTGGTCGAATTTTTCGATTTCGGGGAAGGAAATGTCGATTTGAGACAGACCGGTGGTTTCTTTGTCGACGATGAGTTTGGGCAGGCGGTGCAGCGTTTGCGGGCCGAAAACCACGTCCACATACGGAGCACGTTTGACGATGTTTTCGCCTTCTTGAGAGGCAACGCAGCCGGCAACGCCGATGATGAGGTCGGGATTTTTTTCTTTGAGCGGACGTACGCGGCCTAAGTCGGAGAAGACTTTCTCTTGCGCTTTTTCACGTACGGAGCAGGTGTTGAACAAGATGATGTCGGCGTCGTCAGGTTGGGTGACCTGTTCGATGCCGCCGTGTTCTTCGGCGAGGACGGACAACATTTTTTCGCTGTCGTACTCGTTCATTTGGCACCCGAAGGTGCGGATAAATACTTTTTTCATGGTTTGTTTTGATTGGCTTGCTTGTTGTAAAAGGGTTCAGACGGCCTGTGAAATACTCGGGCCGTCTGAAAAATTATTCTTCCGCCTTTTTCTGCTTTTTAGCGTGTTCGATGAACCTGTCGGCTTCGGCGTCGGTCAAAATCCAGATTTCGCGGACGAGGCGGCTTTCTTCGTTGTATTTGAATGCAACGGCTTTGCCGGTTTGATTCAGCAGGCGGCCCATCGGAATGAAACGGTCGTTTTCATCGTGAATTTTAGTGAAGCGGGTGATTTGCAGTTTGGCCGCATTGCCGTCCACAATACCCAAGGTCAGCAGGCGCGTCCAAGAAAAACCGCCTTTGCTGACTTTCAGATAAGGCAAATCGACAGTCTTTAAAACGGCTACATCCATATCGTCAGGCAGGCTGCGTTGTGCATGGACGAAGGAGGACGACAAAAGGGCGAGGCTGAGTATGAATCCGCGTAACATGATGCTTTTCTTTTATTGTTTCAATAGGTCGCGGATTATAGCACAAGCAGGAAAAATGTGGATAGAGTGTTTGTTTTTAAAGAATAATTTTGATTTTGCGCCCGATTCTTATTTTGAAGCTTGGGCCGTCTGAAAAGGATTTGGTGTTAAAATGGCATCAATTTGATTTTCAGACGACCTCTTACGAAAGAATTTACCATGAACCGTAATGAAAGCTTGTTCAACCGCGCCAAAGCCATTATTCCCGGCGGCGTGAACTCTCCTGTGCGCGCATTCGGCAGCGTCGGCGGCGTGCCGCGCTTTATCAAAAAGGCAGAAGGCGCGTATGTTTGGGACGAAAACGGCACGCGTTATACCGACTATGTCGGCTCTTGGGGCCCTGCGATTGTCGGCCATGCCCATCCTGAAGTCATTGAAGCCGTGCGCGAAGCGGCATTGGGCGGTTTGTCGTTTGGTGCGCCAACTGAAGGCGAAATCGTCATTGCCGAAGAAATCGCCAAAATCATGCCGTCCGTCGAGCAGCTGCGCCTTGTCAGCTCCGGTACGGAAGCAACGATGACCGCCATCCGTTTGGCACGCGGTTTTACCGGCCGCGACAAAATCATCAAGTTTGAGGGCTGCTACCACGGCCATTCCGACAGCCTGTTGGTGAAAGCAGGCAGCGGTCTGCTGACGTTTGGCAATCCTTCTTCCGCCGGTGTGCCTGCCGATTTTACCAAACACACTTTGGTGCTCGAGTACAACAATATCGCCCAACTGGAAGAAGCCTTTACCCAAAGCGGCAATGACATTGCCTGCGTGATTTTGGAGCCTTTTGTCGGCAATATGAATCTGGTTAGGCCGTCTGAAGCCTTTGTCAAAGCCTTACGCGAATTGACTGAAAAACACGGTGCCGTATTGATTTACGACGAAGTGATGACCGGCTTCCGCGTGGCGCTGGGCGGCGCGCAATCTTTGCACGGCATCAAACCTGATTTGACCACCATGGGCAAAGTGATTGGCGGCGGTATGCCTTTGGCGGCGTTCGGCGGCCGTAAAGATATTATGGAATGTATTTCCCCGTTGGGCGGCGTGTATCAGGCAGGTACATTGTCCGGCAATCCGATTGCGGTTGCGGCCGGTTTGAAAACGCTGGAAATTATTCAGCGCGAAGGCTTCTATGAAAACCTGACTGCCTTGACCCAACGCCTTGCCAACGGTATTGCCGATGCGGCTAAAGCACATGGCGTTGAATTTACGGCGGACAGCGTGGGCGGCATGTTTGGTTTGTATTTTGCCAGCCATACGCCGCAAAACTATGCCGACATGGCGCGTTCTAATATCGACGGTTTCAAACATTTCTTCCACGGTATGCTCGACCGCAATGTCGCATTCGGCCCATCAGCTTACGAAGCTGGTTTTGTTTCCGCCGCGCATACGCCTGAGCTGATTGACGAAACCATTGCTGTGGCACACGAAGTGTTCAAAGAAATGGCGAAATAAAAGCTGAAGCTGTCATGTGAAAAAAGGCCGTCTGAAAAATATTCAGACGGCCTTTCGCTATTTTAAATCAATGCTTGATTATGCTTCTTCGGCTTTGCTGCGGATAATCAGCAGAGGCAGGTGGCTTTGACGCATTACGGTCTCGGCGAAGCTGCCCATCAGCAGGTGCATCAGGCCGGTGCGGCCGTGTGTGCCGAGTACCAACAGGTCTGCGCCGTTTTTGTCGGCGTAGTCAACCAAGTCTTGCGCCATTTCGCGTGCGCCTTTGTTGGCAACCAACAGGTGTTTCACGATGTTTTCAACGCCGCTTTCACGCGCTGTTTTTTCTGCGAAATCCAAAACTTCGTTACCTTGAGCCACTGCGGCGGCTTCGTAGCTTTCGTGTTGCAGGAATTCAGGAGCCAAAGCCATGTATTCGGCAGGGTTGGCAACGTGAACCAAAGTCAGTTGGGCTTTGTTGAGGCTTGCCAGTTCGGCGGCGTGTTTCAATGCATTGAGGGAAGTCTCGCTACCGTCAACGGCTACAACCAGATGTTTGTACATATTTATTCTCCTTTTGCGCCGAGTAGCGGCACTTTCGTTTAATATGAAATCAGAACTTGTCTGAATGTGAAACGATTATAAACTCTTTCGGGCGGGTACAACAGCCCATCTGCTTTCAAGTATAATATCGGTCCGATTCGCCTGTGGCGTTTTTCATTAATTTATTGATATATCACAAGGTTACTTATGCAGGACGCCGCTTTTCTTTCGTCGCGCCGCTTTGGCGGCATTGCCAGACTTTACGGAGACGAAGCACTGGCGCGCTTTTCGCGTGCGCATGTGTGCGTGGTCGGCGTCGGCGGCGTCGGCTCGTGGGCGGTGGAGGCTTTGGCGAGGAGCGGTATCGGTCGTTTAACGCTGATTGATTTGGACAACGTTGCCGAGTCCAATGTCAACCGCCAGTTGCACGCTTTGACCGATGATTTCGGTAAGGCAAAAGTTACTGCTTTGCGCGAACGCATCGCCCAAATCAATCCGCAATGCGAAGTGACGGAAATCGAAGATTTTGTTACCGAAGACAATCTGGACGAGTTTTTCAGACGGCCTTTTGACTTCGTTATCGACGCCATTGACCAAATCCGTGTCAAAGCGGCTATGGCGGCGTATTTTGTACAACATAAACAACCGTTTATTATCAGCGGAGGCGCGGGCGGACAGAAAAATCCGGCTTTGATTCAAACCGCCGATTTGAGCCGCGTTACCCACGATCCGCTGCTTTCCAATTTGCGCTACACCTTGCGCAAACGCTACGGCTTCAGCCGCGATACCAAAGAAAAAATGCGCGTGCCTTGCGTTTATTCAACCGAGAATATCACGCCACCGCAATCCGGTGAAGCGTGTTCGACCGATGTCGCGCCGCAAGGTTTGTCCTGCGCGGGCTATGGCGCGAGTATGCTGGTGACGGCTTCGTTTGGGCTGTATTGTGCGCAGGCGGCGGTGGAGCATATCGCGGGGCGGAAATGAGATGAATCGATTTTTTAAAGCCTACTTTATTGCCAGTCTGATTTATGCGGTATGGTTCGGCGTATTGATGTATGCTGTCGATCCGATGTTTCTCGATGTGATGGAATGCAATACGCTGCCGGGCGATTATTTATGTGTGCAAAGCGGTTATGACCGCCCATTCACCACTTTTCTTTATCCGTTTCTGTCCGTCGTGATATTCAGTCTTTTGCACGCCGGTATTATGAAATGGCGCAACCGCCGTTCGGTTAAAATGATTTGGTTTTTGGTCGGCTGCGAAAGTTTGCTGCTGTTGGCTTTGATAGTGGCGATGCTTGCGAGGGATGGTTTTGTGTTGTCCCGAGATATCGGCTCGGTACTGACGGGTACGGTTTTCGCCAGCCTGCCGCTGTTGGGTATGGCCTTGGCCCAGACCTTTGCCGTCGCCATTGTTTCTTTACAAATCAATCGTAAAAACCGCTGATTTTTATATTAAAAACGGGTTGTCCTCGTTTCAGACGGCCTTTTGTTGATGAAATTTCTTACTAAACTTAAAAAGAAAAAGACCCTTTAACCATGCCTTCAGAACACCTTATTTCTTCCACTGCCGCAACGCCGTCTGAACATACTGTTGCGTGGGTGTTCGGTCAGCCTGTTACCGATGTGCCGCAGGATTTGTTTATTCCGCCTGATGCGTTGAAGGTGGTATTGAGCAGCTTCCAAGGGCCGTTGGATTTGTTGCTGTACCTCATCCGCAAGCAAAATATTGATGTCCTCGATATTCCGATGGTGAAGATTACCGAGCAGTATCTGCACTATATTGCCCAAATGGAAGCGTATCAGTTTGATTTGGCGGCGGAATACCTACTGATGGCGGCGATGTTGATTGAAATTAAATCGCGCCTGCTTCTGCCGCGTCCTGAAGAAGTTGAGGATGAAGAGGCGGATCCGCGTGCCGAGTTGGTGCGCCGTCTGTTGGCTTACGAGCAGATGAAACTGGCGGCTCAGGGCTTGGATGCGTTGCCGCGTGCCGGACGTGATTTTGCTTGGGCGTATTTGCCGTTGGAAATTGCGGTTGAAGCGAAGTTGCCGGAAGTGTACGTTGCTGATTTAACGCAGGCTTGGTTGGGTATTTTGTCGCGTGCCAAGCATACGCGCAGCCATGAAGTGGTGCGGGAAACCATATCTGTGCGCGCGCAGATGACGGCGATTTTGCGTCGCTTGAACGAAAGCGGTATCAGCAAGTTTAGCGATTTGTTTAAGCCGGAGCAGGGCGCGACATATGTAGTGGTCAATTTTATTGCATTGCTGGAATTGGCTAAAGAAGGCTTGGTGCGTATCGTGCAGCCTGAAAATTATGGGGAAATTGAAATCAGCCTGAAAGACGGTTTGGAAACAAACGAAGCTGAAATGTTTTCAGATGGCCTTGAAGCCGATGAAACCGATAACGAAAATTTAAAAAAAGAGAACTAAAATGGATTCGACAACAAGTCATACCAAAGCTTCTTTATGGGCAGTGGGCTTAATGTTGTTTGCCCTGTTTTTTGGGGCGGGGAACCTGATTTTTCCGGCTTTTTTGGGACAGCAGGCCGGTGAAAACTGGCTTTCGGCGATGTTTGGCTTTTTGCTGACCGGGGCGGGTTTGCCATTGTTGGGCGTGATTGCCGTCGGCTATTCCGGTTCGCGTGATGTGGAGGCATTGGCTTCCCGTGTTGCGCCTTGGTACGGCGTGACTTTTGCCACGGCGCTCTATCTGGCAATCGGCCCTCTATTTGCCATGCCGCGTACGGCAACAGTGTCTTTTGAAACCGCGATTTCCCCGTTCATTGACGAATCTTGGAAAAACATCGCATTGGCCGTATTCAGCCTGGTGTTTTTTGGCATAACTTATTGGCTGTCAATTTCTCCGGGGAAGCTGGTTGACCGTATCGGTAAAATCCTCACGCCTGTTTTGTTGCTGTCAATTGCGATATTGGTCGGCTATGCCGCCATTAATCCGATGGGCGTGCCGCAGGCGGCGCAAGGCGATTTTGCCACTCATCCGTTGATTAAAGGCATTTTGGAAGGCTACGGCACCATGGATGCGCTGGCTTCGCTGGTGTTTGCCATTATCGTCATCGATGCCGTTCGCGCCATGGGCGTGGACAACCGCGCGGACTTGCTGAAGACCACGACGATTTCGGGCGTGTTGGCGGCTTCTTGTTTGGCAGTGGTTTACCTGTTTATCGGCTATATGGGCGCGACAGGTGTGGCCGGTATCGGCTTGCAGGAAAACGGCGCGTCGGTTTTGTCTAAAACTGCACAACACTATTTCGGTA
Source organism: Neisseria sp. P0020.S003 (assembly GCF_051957095.1). NCBI lineage: Bacteria > Pseudomonadati > Pseudomonadota > Betaproteobacteria > Neisseriales > Neisseriaceae > Neisseria > Neisseria sp. P0020.S003. Next base: position 205,671 of record NZ_JBQCWU010000001.1, read on the forward strand.
CGGCCGGTATTGTGCTGCTGGGCGTTATGGTGCTGCTTGCCTGTCTGAGCACGGCGGTTGGCTTGATTACTTCATGCGCCGAATATTTCAACCGTCTCTGCCCGGGTATTTCTTATAAAGCCTTTGTGATACTGAATACTGTGGTGTCTATCCTGCTGGCCAACAAAGGCCTGTCAGCGATTTTGCAGTTTTCCATCCCTATGTTGATGCTGTTGTATCCACTGACCATCGTCATCATTCTGCTTGCTTTGACGGATAAATTGTTTGGCGGCGGCCGTATTGTCTATTTCTGCACCATGATGGCGGCCCTTGTGGTCGGTTTGCTCGATGCCTATAAGGCCGCGTTTGGATTTAATGCCGACACCGCTGCTGCCATCGAGCGCGCATTGCCGTTTTACAATATCGGTTTGGGATGGGTTGTCCCCTCTTTAGCCTGCTTTATACTCGGCTGCATTTTGAATGCGGCGTTGAAGAAAAAAGCATGATGACAAACAGGCCGTCTGAAATGTTCAGACGGCCTGTTTATTTCGCCAACTACGCAAACGACAGATGATTTTTTTAAAGAAATCCGTTATAATTGAAAAGTTAAGGCTTTGCGAAATACCGTTTCGCAGATGCAACATATTGAGAAGATTTATTTCCACAAATCCCGTTTTTTGAGCAAACGACTTGAACTGAAGGCGGATTTCGTGGTATAAATCGCGTTTTACTATTTTAGAAGTTTGGAGACTAACCATGGCACGAGTTTGCAAAGTGACCGGTAAGCGCCCGATGTCTGGCAATAACGTATCACACGCCAACAACAAAACCAAACGTCGTTTTTTGCCTAACTTGCAATCACGTCGTTTCTGGGTAGAAAGTGAAAACCGCTGGGTTCGCCTGCGCGTTTCTAACGCTGCATTGCGCACCATCGATAAAGTAGGCATTGATGTCGTATTGGCTGATTTGCGTGCTCGCGGCGAAGCTTAATTTAAACACCATTAATTAAGGATTACTGCAATGCGCGATAAAATCAAACTGGAGTCCAGTGCTGGTACTGGTCACTTCTACACAACTACTAAAAACAAACGTACTATGCCTGGCAAACTGGAAATCAAAAAATTTGACCCGGTAGCCCGTAAACACGTTATTTACAAAGAAACTAAATTGAAATAATCCGGTTTCTTCCAAGAAAAAGCTCCTGTTTTGCAGGAGCTTTTCTTTTTTATTTCCCGATTGGTTTGGAGGCTTGTTTCAAATGTGTATGCAAGATATTTTTGAATTGCTTTAATAAGAGGCAAAATAAAAGAGCGTGTATCCATTGGGGTCACGCTCTTTTATTTTTCAGACGGCCTGATAGGGGATAAGCGGTCTTAAATCATGAATAAATATTCAACAACGACTTTAATGATCGACCTTGATGCCTTGATTGTCGGAATGTTGTTTTTTATCCAGCTCTTTTTGCAAGGTATCGCATGGCGTATCGCAATCGCACATTTTCTTCATACCGAGAGAGGAAATGCCGCCGCAGCTGCCTTTAATGGTGCGTTTGGAGAAAATATAGCCGACTGCCATGCCGAGGATGACAAGGATAAAGATACCGAAAGTAAGGAGGAGGGTTTTCATGTGTGTATTCCTAGAGGTTAGTTTAATAATTTCTTGAATGCGCTGGACATTTCAGTATGGTAGCCGCCTTGCGGAGTTCGGATGATAAGGAAAACGGCGAGATTTTCTTGCTCGGCAAGTTTAAGTGCTTCGGTTTCTCCGAGGACGAATAAGCCGGTTGAAAGGCCGTCTGCAAGTGTGGCGTTTTCAGCTACTACGCTGATGGAAGCAAGGTTGTGGCTGATGGGTTGTTTGGTTTTAGGGTTGATGATATGGGAAAGGCGGCGGCCTGACTTATCAACATGGAAAATGCGGTAGTCGCCGGACGTAGCCAGTGATTTATTGTCCAATGGAATGGTAATTTGGGTGGCGCCTCCTTGAACGATATTGGGCTGCTCGATGCCGATACGCCAAGGGTTGCCTTGCGCATTGTGGCCTTTGCCATGCAACTCACCCCCGATTTCTACCAAATAATTGCCGATATTGAGTTTTTCAAGTTCGGCGGCGGTTTTATCCACGCCAAAGCCTTTGGCGATAGAAGATAGGTCTAAATAGACTTCGGGATGGGTTTTGGCAAGTGTAGGCTGCTGTCCGTCTTGGGAAAGTTTGATTTTGTCTGTGCCGACCATTTCTGAAGCATGTTGGATTTCTTGCGCAGTCGGTTCGTGCGTGATTTCTTTTTGCGGGCCGAATCCCCAGAGGTTGACCAAAGGACCGACGGTTACGTCCAGTGCGCCGTGCGTTAGTTTGTTTAAACGCAAGGCTTCGCCGGTCACATAGGCAAAGTCTAGGGAAATGGGCATGGCCTGATTGACGGTGCGCAGCTGGTTGAATTGGCTGATTTCGGAATCGGTCTGGTAGGTAGACATTTGCCGATTGACTTCTTTAAGCGCGTCATCAATGCGTTTTTGTATTTCGGCAGGGGAGGGGAGTTTGTCTTGGCCGTCTGAAAGATATTTGACGGTATAGGTCGTGCCCATGGTCTCGCCTTGCAGGGTAATGGTTTGTTGTTTTTCAGGTTGGCAGGCAGAGAGTGTGAGCGCGGAAAGGATGGCAACGGTGCAACCGATTATCAGACGGTAAAACGAATTTGAAAGAAACGGCATAAGGGATTTGCGGATTATTTTTTGAAGCCTTTATTGTATCGTAAAAGAAAGGGTCAGGCCGTCTGAAAGTATAGTTTTCAGACGGCCTAGAAATAAAAAAAGGAAGAAACCGTAGTTTCTTCCTTTTTGTCTGTTAGCCGCCGAAATCGTCCAAGAGGATGTTTTCGTCTTCCACGCCCAAGTCTTTGAGCATTTTGATTACAGACTGGTTCATGATTGGAGGGCCGCACATGTAGAATTCGCAGTCTTCCGGTGCCTCATGGTTTTTCAGGTGGTTTTCGTAAACCACGTTGTGAATGAAGCCTGTGTAACCATCCCAGTTGTCTTCAGGCAATGGGTCGGACAGGGCGACGTGCCATGTGAAGTTCGGGAATTCTGCTGCGAGTTGGTCGAAGTCTTCAACATAGAACATCTCGCGTTTAGAACGTGCACCATACCAGAAGGTAATCTTACGTTTGGAGTTCAAACGTTTCAGCTGGTCGAAAATGTGGGAACGCATCGGAGCCATACCCGCACCACCGCCGATAAATACCATTTCGGCATCGGTGTCTTTGGCGAAGAATTCGCCGAACGGACCGGAAATCGTTACTTTATCACCGGGTTTAAGCGACCAGATGTAAGAAGACATTTGTCCCGGAGGCGCATCGGGTACGCGCGGAGGCGGCGTAGCGATACGCACGTTCAGCATAATGATGCCTTTTTCTTCAGGGTATGAAGCCATAGAGTAGGCACGCAAAATCGGCTCGTCCACTTTGGAAACGTATTGCCACAGATTGTATTTATCCCAGTCTTCGTGATATTCCTTAGGAATGTCGAAGTCTTTGTAGGCAACGGTATGCGGCGGGGCTTCGATTTGGATGTAGCCGCCGGCACGGAAGGGGACTTCTTCTCCTTCGGGAATGGCAAGCTTGAGTTCTTTAATGAACGTGGCTTTGTTGTCGTTGGAGATGACGGTGCATTCCCATTTTTTCACGCCGAACACTTCTTCCGGCACTTCGATGTCCATGTCAGTTTTGACGTTGACTTGGCAGGACAAACGGCAGCCTTCGCGTGCTTCGCGTTTGCTGATGTGGGACAACTCGGTCGGCAGAATGTCGCCGCCACCGCTTTTCACGACAACGCGACACTGACCGCATGAGCCGCCGCCACCGCAGGCGGAAGGAACGAAGATACCTTGGCTGGCAAGCGCACCCAGCAGTTTGCCGCCGGCAGGCATCGTCAGCTCTTTTTCGTTATTGACTTTGATGGTGATGTCGCCTTCGCTCACCAACTTGGATTTGGCAAACAGAATCATCAGTGCCAAAACCAAGACGATGAGGGTAAACATCACGATACCTAAAATAATCTCCATGCCGATTCCTTTCTTATAACTGGATGCCGGAGAACGACATAAACGCCATTGCCATCAGGCCAGCGGCGATAAAGGTAATGCCCAAGCCTTTGAGGCCTTTAGGGACATCCGAATATTTCATTTTTTCGGTAATGCCCGCCAAAGCGACAATAGCCAAAAGCCAGCCTAAACCTGCACCGAAACCGTATACGACGGACTCGCCGAAGTTGTATTCGCGTTGCGCCATAAACGATACGGCACCGAAAATCGCGCAGTTTACGGTAATCAGAGGCAGGTAGATACCCAATGCGTTGTAGAGGGCAGGGACGAATTTATCCAAGAACATTTCCAAAATTTGCACCAAAGCGGCAATCACGCCGATGAAGGTGATGAATTTCAGGAAGGTCAGGTCCACGCCTTCAACCAGCGCGCCGTCTTTCAACAGCGAGTAAACAAGTTGGTTGGCAGGGACGGACAGGCCGAGTACGAAAGTTACAGCCACGCCCAAACCGAATGCAGTGGATACTTTTTTAGATACCGCCAAAAATGTACACATCCCCAAGAAGAAGGAAAGTGCCATGTTTTCCAGAAAGACGGATTTTACAAAGAGGCTTAAGTAATGTTCCATGTGTTATTTCTCCGCCTGTTCAGGTTTCCAAGTGCGCAGACCCCATACCAAGAAGCCGATGATGAAGAACGCGCTAGGGGCAAGCAGAAACAAGCCGTTGGTTTGATACCAGCCGCCATCTTGTACGGTTTGGAAAATGGTGTAGCCAAAGAGCTTACCTGAGCCGATCAGTTCGCGGATGGTTGCGATGATGATTAACATCATGCCGTAACCTGCGCCGTTACCGATACCGTCAACCAAGCTTTCCAAAGGAGGCTCTTTCATGGCGAATGCTTCGGCGCGGCCCATCACGATACAGTTGGTAATAATCAGGCCGACGAATACGGACAGCTGTTTGGACAGCTCATAGGCAAAGGCTTGGAGCAGTTGGTCAACCAGCGTTACCAAGGAAGCAACAATCGCCATTTGCACAATAATACGGATGCTGTTGGGGATGTAGTTGCGTACCAATGAGATGAAGAAGCTGGAAAAACCGGTTACCAAAGCTACGGAAATACCCATTACGATGGCCGTCTGAAGTTTGGTGGTAACCGCCAAAGCCGAACAAATACCCAAAACCTGCAAGGCAATCGGGTTGTTGTCGATAAAGGGTGAGAACATCAAATATTTCAAGCGTTTCATGTCAGCCATTATTGTGCTCCTGCTGATTTCAATTTGTTCAGGTAGGGGATATAGCCGTTTTCGCCGAACCAGTAGTCGAACGAACCTTGCACACCTTTAGACGTCAGCGATGCGCCGGAGAGGGCATCTACGCCGTGTTCTTTGTCTGAGCTTGCGCCTTTGCCGACGTGCAGGGCAAGTTTGCCTTGTTCGTCAAAGAGTTTTTTGCCGACGAATTTTTGTTGCCACAACGGATTGCCGATTTCGCCGCCCAAGCCTGGAGTCTCGCCTTGGTCGTAGTAGGTAATGCCGTTGATGGTATTGCCGTCAGGTTGGATGGCGACGAAGCCGTACATGACTGACCACAGACCGTTACCGTGCATAGGCAGGATGATTTGGCTGACTTTGCCGTCATCGCCTTTTACCAAATAAACTTCGGTGTATTTGGCGCGGCTCTTGATGCCTGCCAAATCGTCTTCAGGTTTGATTTGGATGCTTTGGGCAGGGTCTTTGCCGGCAACGCGTGCGCTGAAGTCTTTAGGCGCATCGGCGACGTATTCGCCGGTTGCCAAGTCCACGACACGTTGCTCGATACGCTCGGCAAAGGTTTTGCTGATGTCGGTGTTTTTATCCATCAAACCGGCTACGCTCAAGATATAGCCTTGTTTGTCTTGGAGTTTTTGTTTCTCTTGGATTGGTTTCAAGCCGACGACCGCACCAGCAACGATGATGGAACAAATCAGGCTGACAACCAATACCACAATCAGCGTGCCGCTGAAGCTGTCTTTATCGAATTTCTTAGCCATTGCTGCGCGCCTTTCTGCGTTTGATATTCGCTTGTGCAACGAAATAGTCGAAAATCGGGGCAAACAGGTTGGCAAACAGAATCGCCAACATCATGCCTTCGGGGTAAGCAGGGTTGACCACGCGGATCAACACGCACATCACACCGATAAGCGCGCCGTACCACCATTTGCCGACATTGGTAAAGGAAGCGGAAACCGGGTCGGTCGCCATAAACAGCATACCGATGGCGAAGCCGCCGACTACCAAGTGCCAGTACCAAGGCATGGAGAACATGGCGTTGGTGTCTGAACCGATGAAGTTAAACAGAGAAGACATGGCAATCATACCGATCATCACACCGGCAATAATGCGCCAAGAGGCAATGCGGGCAAACACGATAAACGCGCCGCCGATTAAGAGCGCCAAAGTGGATACTTCGCCGATTGAGCCGGGCACGTTACCGATAAACGCATCCATCCAAGAGATGTTTTGACCGGTTACAGCGTTTTTCAGGCCGTCTGCACCGTGAGCCGCCCATTGTGCCAAAGCAGTGGCACCGGAATAGCCGTCAACCGCAGTCCAAACGGTGTCGCCGGTAATGTTGGCAGGGTAGGCGAAGAACAGGAACGCACGGCCTGCAAGCGCAGGGTTCATGAAGTTTTTACCTGTACCGCCGAATACTTCTTTCGCAACCACAACGCCGAAAGAAATACCTAAAGCCGCTTGCCACAAAGGCAGGGTAGGAGGAACGATCAAAGCAAACAGAATCGAAGTCACGAAGAAACCTTCGTTGATTTCGTGTTTGCGTACAGTGGCGAACAAGACTTCCCAGAAGCCGCCCACAACAAATACAGTCGCGTAAATCGGCAGGAAGAAAATCGCACCGAAGAGCATTTTGCTCAATACGCCCGCTTCAGACGACATATTGATGCCCAAAGCGTTGGCAAGGGCGTAATGCCAGTCGTTGGCGATATTTTGTTGCAACAAATCAGGCGTTAACGCACCAAATGCCTGCACGCCGACGTTGTACATACCGTAGAACATGGCAGGGAACAAAGCCAGCCACACCAAAATCATCATGCGCTTGGAGTCGAGCGCGTCGCGGACGTGGGCCGCTTTGCGTGTTACCGCGCCGGATGTATAAAAAATCGTTGCCGCAGCTTCGTAGAGGGCAAACCATTTTTCATGTTTGCCGCCCGGTAGGAAGTGCGGTTCGATTTTTTCAAGAAAATGTTTCAAGCCCATAATCAGCCTTCCTTCTCAATGGTTTCCAGCACCTTGCGCAACAGCGGGCCGTATTCGTATTTACCCGGGCAGACGAAGCTGCACAAAGCGAGGTCTTCTTCGTCCAATTCCAAGCAACCCAAAGCCTGCGCGCTGTCGGTATCGCCGACGATTAAATCGCGCAAAAGCAAGGTAGGCAGGATGTCCAGCGGCATCACGCGCTCGTAAGTGCCGATGGGAACCATGGCGCGGTCGCCGCCGTTGACGGCTGTCGTGAACTTGAAGAGTTTGTTTTTCAGGAAATGACCGAGGGTCGTACGCGTAATCGAGTATTTGTCCGGCTGCGGCGCAACCCAGCCGAACAGCTCTTTGCTGCGGCCTTCTTCGATAACGGAAATCTGATTGTGGTAGCGTCCCAAATAATCATGCGCACCTTGCGCAATCGCGCCGTTCAATACCGAACCGGAAATCACGCGATTGTCCGCGTCAACCAATTCGCCGGCGGTAATTTGCGACACCTTCGCGCCCAAAACGGTACGCAAGAGGCGCGGTTTGTTGACTTGCGGACCGCCCAAGGCAACCACGCGCTCGGTATTCAGACGACCTGTTACGAACAAACGTCCGATGGCAATCACGTCTTGATAATTAATGGTCCACACGGTTTTATTCGCGCCGACAGGCTCGATGAAATGAATGTGCGTGCCACTCAAACCGGCAGGATGAGGACCACCAAATTCATGCGTTTCGATGTTGGCAGCGTTTTCAGACGGCACGTCTGCGCCTGCTGCTTTACACACATGGATTTTACGTTCGGTCAGGCGGCTCAATACCAACAGGCCGCGTTTGAAGTCTTCGGCGGCTTCTTTGATGATGACCGTAGGATCGGCAGCCAGCGGGTTGGTGTCCATCGCATTGACGAAGATGGCGAACGGCTCGGCATCGACGGCAGGGATTTTGCTGAATGGACGGGTGCGCAGCGCAGTCCACAAACCGGATTGGATCAGATTGCGGCGCACTTCTTCGCTGCTCAATTTTGCCAGCGCTTCAGGTGCGTAGCGTTCGAACTCGATTTCGTCGTTGCCTTCAACGGCAATCACGACTGACTGAAGTACGCGCTTTTCGCCACGGTGAATCGCGGCGATTTTGCCTGAAGCCGGAGCAGTAAATACTACGCCCGGATTCTTTTTGTCTTCAAACAGCACTTGGCCTTTTTTGACGGCTTCGCCTTCCTTGATTTTCATCGAGGGGCGCATGCCGACATATTCTTCGCCAAGCAACGCGACTTCGGTAATGGCCGGGCCGTCATAAATGACTTGCTCCGGTCTGCCTGCGATAGGCAGGTCTAAGCCTTTTTTTATCTTAATCATAAGGATGCGTTACTTTTTGGTGGGTTGAGATTCGGATGTCGGATTGTTTTTTTCAGACGGCATGTAATGTTTTGAAACAACGGATGGGCCGTCTGAAAAAGCAGAGGTTTGCTATAAAAACAACGAATAAACGCAAACAACAAAGCTTTAGATTTTATCAGGTATAGGCTGCTTTATGTCAGTTTTACGCTTATTTTTACGGGAAAAGTGGGAAAAAAGTAGGAATGTGTAATCGAGTGTTAAGGGAAATAATTTTTAACTGATTGATATTTAAACGCTATATTTGATGATATAGCTAAAAATAAAAGGCCGTCTGAATTTCAGACGGCCTCTAAGTTTAAAAGAGCTGCCAAACGAAGAAAACCATCGTATGCAGGGCAAACAGCGGTACCAATACAATCACCGACCATGCCATATAGCCGAAGAAGGAAGGCATCGGTACGCCGCGTTGTTCGGCAATGGCTTTGACCATGAAGTTCGGCGCATTACCGATATAAGTGAGCGCACCCATAAATACAGAGCCCATGGATACTGCCAGCAACGAATGGAACAGATGGCCTGTCATCAAGGCGTGGGCATCGCCACCGGCCATATTGAAGAACACCAAATAAGTCGGCGCGTTATCCAAGAATGCCGACAAAATGCCGCTCATCCAGAAATACATCACATTAATCGGATTGCCTGCCGCGTCGTGAACCAAAGAAACCACGGAAGCCAATGCGCCTGTTTCGCCGGCTTTCAAAATCGCCAAAACAGGTGAAATCGTAATGAAAATACCCAAAAACAGTTTGCCCACTTCGGCAATCGGCTCGAAGTTGAACTCATTACCTGCGCGTACCTGTTTGGGCGTAATAATCCAAGATACGGCGGTCAAAGCCAGCAAAATGCCATCGCGCATCAGGTTTTGCAAGGCGTAATGGCTGCCCAAGATTTCAAAGCCCGGATGATTTGGTTTCCACAAACCGGACAGCAAAACCGCGCCGACTACAGCGGCCAGTAACAGGAAATTCCATTTGCCGTAAATTTTGACTTTTTCTTCTTTATCGGAAGGAGTAGGAGCAAGGTGCTCGCTTTGTTCACGGTTGAAGTGTCGGCTGTCGATGATGTAGAAAATGGCCAGCAAAACCACAGAACTGATCAATACAGGCATCAGCATGTGTTTGACGGTCCACATGAAATCTACGCCTTTCAGGAAACCCAAAAACAACGGAGGATCGCCCAACGGCGTCAAGCCGCCGCCGATATTCGCTACCAAGAAAATGAAGAAAATCACGATGTGAACGCGGTAATGGCGATTATGGTTGGCTTTTAAAAGCGGGCGAATCATCAACATCGCCGCGCCTGTCGTGCCCATGACGGATGACAAAGCCGTGCCGACTGCCAACAGGGTGGTGTTTAATTTCGGCGAGCCGTGCAAGTCGCCGCTGACAAAAATACCGCCCGAAATGGTATAGAGCGCCAAAAGCAGCAGGATAAACGGAATGTATTCTTCAACTAACGCATGGGCAACGGTATGTACGCCGGCGCTGAAACCAAAGGTTACGATAAACGGCGTCAAAAACAGCAGCGTCCAAAACGCGGTAATTTTGCCGAAATGGTGGTGCCAAATACGGGAGAAAAACAGAGGCCCGAGTGCGATAGACAATAGAATCAGGGCAAACGGCAGCCCCCAAAGCAGGCTGGCGGACGAGCCGTCAAAATCGGATGCCGCTGCCGGGAAGGCGGCAAGCAGCAGTAAAAACGAGAGGTAGCGCATAGTATTTCCTTTTTATTCTGTTGCGCCGTTAGGAACTTTGTTGAGAAAGTACGGCGGTGAAATATTCAGGCCGTCTGAAATATCCAGACGAACTGCGCGGTTGTGTCAGGGGAAAGTATAACGCAAAGCAAGTGTTAAGGGACGGTTTAGAATATTGGAATCAAAAGAAATGTTGATACAAATAAAGAAATAAAAGGGAGGGAAGTAGTCGAAAGTAGTAGAAAAGTGGTTTTGAAACAGGGGTTTGAATTATCAATAATAATCCTATCAGAAAAACACTTTAGATTAATTTTAGCTAAAATTTACATTTGATTGAATAAATAAAGGCCGTCTGAAAAAATGAGGGTTGAATAGGGTGTTTTAGGTGTTACTGATTGTTTTGACAGATAAATTGGGTATGAAAACAAAAACAGGTGAGCGAAAATGCCCACCTGCTTTATTTTATGCTTCCGGCCGCAGCCACATCCACACGGCCACGCAGCTGCAACAGATTGACGATATGACACCGATCCACCAGCGTTCCGGAAACCGCCAAAACATCAACAGGCAGGAAAAGGTCATCATGCCGATAGCGAAAAACTTTGCCTTGCGCGGCACGGCGCCGTTGTTTTCCCAGTTTTGTATGATTGGGCCGAAATAGCGGTGATGATAGAGCCAATTGTGAAAGCGCGGCGAAGCCTGTGCCCAGCAAGTAGCGGTCAATAAAATAAAAGGCGTAGTCGGCAGAAATGGCAGGAAAATACCGATAATGCCCAAAACGAGCGACAATGCGCCGCAAAAGATCAATAGATGACGAACCATCTTCCATCACCAATTATTTGTTTTCAGACGGCTTGTGATGCGGAAATGGACAACGCGGAATATCCAACTTATCCCAGCCCTCATGCCCCATTTTTTCCAGCAACGCAATATTGCGGTCAAAAATTGCCGAGGCATCGGGAAATGCTTCAGCCGCTTTGGCAATACTGTCTTCACGAATCAGGTGTAAAGTCGGGTAGGGCGAGCGGTTGGTGTAGTTGCTGATGTCGTTGGCTTCTGTGCCTTCAAATTGGAAATCAGGATGGAACGGTGCAATTTGGACAATGCCTTCCAATTCGTTTTCTACAACGGCATCATCGGCGATTTCCAACATTTGGTTGAAAGTTTCAAAATCAGGGAACAGCGTTGGATGAACCAGTAAAGTGGTTTCCAATTCCGAAGCAGGCGTATTGCCCAGAAGCTGCAATTCACGATCCAAGTCTTCAAGGAAACCGTCCAAATGACGGGCTTCGCTGACAACGATGCGAACCAGATTTTTAACGTGCGGCGCTTTGGCAAACGGGCAGAGATTCAGCCCGATAACGGCTTTTTCCAGCCATTGTTTGGTATGTTCTGCAACAGTATGGGCGTCGAGATGGGCGGTGTCAGTCATGGTAAAAGCTTATGTGAATTATTCTTAAAAAGTATACAAGTGTATGGATGTGAACGCAAACCATAGAAATTTAAAAGGCCGTCTGAACAACAGACGGCCTTTATCAGTTTCAAATCATTAATCCTGAACCAAATGAACCAAAGGCAGAGCGGTCGTGTTTTTAATTTCTTTCAACACAAAACTCGATTGCGCATCTTGCACGCCGTGGTGAGAAAGCAGCGTATCCAAAACAAAATGGGAAAACGCGTTCATATCGGTAAAAAAGGCATGGAGCAGATAGTCGGTTTCACCTGTTAACGCAAAGCAGCTCAATACTTCCGGCCAAGCGCGGACAGATTCGGAAAAATCCTCGCGCGCATCTTTTGCCTTGCTAATCGATACACGGATAAAAGCCTGCAAACCCAAGCCCAAAGATACGGGAGAAAGCTGGGCCGCGTATTTTTGAATAATGCCCGCATCTTCAAGCTGTTTGAGACGGCGCAGACAGGGAGAAGGGGAGAGCGCCACCTTTTCAGAAAGCTCAACATTGCTCAACCGCCCATTTTCCTGCAAAACCTGCAGAATCTTTAAATCCGTTTTATCTAAATTCAGATGAGGCATGATGTTTCTCCCAATGTAGGCAATGTATGTTTTAAAAATGAAAAATGCTTAAAAATAAAGACTTGTATGGTTAAATTATATATTGAGTTCAGATGTGCGACAAATTGTCTTATCAGGAGTGTTGCGAATTTGTTTTATGTAGTGGTGAAAAGATGAAGGCCGTCTGAAACTAATCAAGATCAAAGTTTTATGTCATATTGTGATTAGGTATAAAGAGGCCGTCTGAAAATGAATTTCAGACGGCATTTATTTTCGTAATGTGATATTCAGGCTCTTAATGACCTTGTTTTGGAGAGTTTTGTTCTTTTGTTTTGATTCGTTTTCCGCGTTTGTATTTGGCTTTGTTTGGGGTGTTTTCTTCGCAATGTATTTTTGTGTTTTGGGAAATAAGCTTACAGGCTCTGTTTGCAGGATACAGGAAGGAAGTGTGTATCCATGGTGCCACCGCAAGACCAAACTGTTGTGCCTTTAGTACTACCTGTTTTTGCAAAACTTGGTGTCAGGTGGATTTCGGTATTCTTCACAGGAACAGCAGCTTGATTACCGATGGCGACAACAATAGTGCCGTTATCTTCAATACGGACAATCTTGACATAGTTACCGACTTTATTGTCGTCTGAAGCGAGTTGCTTGATATTTAGGTCAAGCGGTAAGCTACCTTTATCTGCATAGGCTTCTTCGACGTAGCTTTTCATACTGGCTGCCAGCATGATGCCTTCTGCTACTTGTGCTCTGGCAACATAGTTTTGGTATGCAGGAAGAGCCGCTACTGCCAAAATGCCGATAATGCCGATAACAATCATCAACTCAATCAGGCTAAAGCCGGTTTGGGCGTTGCGTAGTTTTTTCATTTTTTTGAGTATGTCGTTTTCTTATTTTTATTTTATAAAGCAAATCCCATAATTCTTATGGGATTTGCTTTTAGTCGAATATCTTTTGTTAGATATTTAAATTAACCACCTGTTCAAGAACCACCTGTTCCAGAACCACCTGTAGTAGCGGTAGTAGCAGGACGGCAAGAGGAAGGCAAGAATTTTGTAGCTACGCCATCAGTTGCACCTGGAGTACAAGTCCAAGTAAAGGAGCCGTTAGCAGTTGCAGTTGCAGTTCCACCAGGAGTAGCACTGGCAGTGGTAGTAGTGGCCGTAGGGGTAAGTGATACGGTTTTGCCTACAATTTCCTTATTCACGTCAGTAGTTTTCATTTTGGCAGTAATAACACCGTTACCACCAACATCTACTTGTGCAACATATTTACCCTGAATGCTTGTATTAGTTGCAATACCTGCTTCGGTATTGCTAGCAGGCCATTTGCCTTTATCTGCATAGTATTCAACAACAGCAGACTTTTGACCTTCCATCAATAAGATGGCTTCAGAAACTTGGGCACGTGCAGTGTAGTCTTGGTATGCAGGCAGGGCGATAACTGCCAAGATGCCTAGAATCGCGATGACGATCATCAATTCGATCAGGGAGAAACCTTTTTGGATTGCTTTCATTGTTTAAAATTCCAGTTTTAAAGTGTGAATAATTGTGTTTAAGTAAAAAGTCCGTAATGTGCTTGGCACTATGTATTACTTGGTACTATGTATTATGAGTAAACCATAAAGTAAGAAGGAATATACAGCTTCCGTCGGGCTTGCTGCTTTGAGGCTTGAGCCTTATCGGACGTGTTGTTTCAAGCAGTCGGTGTGCCAAGTGTGCAAAACTGATTAAAAAAATTATTTTTTATTTTTTGTTTATTGTTTTTATTGAAATTTTTTTTAAATTTTTAAATTTTGTGAGGTTTTGTTTGAAAGTTTCAGGATTTTTGGGAAATTAGGGGGTTGACGTTTTTTGTCAGTTTTGTGTTTTTTGTGACAGAGAGTGTGTGCGAGTTTGGTCATGTGACGTTTTTTGTCAGAAATTAAGCTTGGTTCAATAATATGTTAATTGATTTGGATGGGCGGTATTTTTATGGATTAATCGGCGAGTTTAATATTTTGTGATTTTATTTTTTTGTTTTTTATGGGTTTTATTTTTTATGCGTATTTTGTTTGAATACGGATAAGGAGAAAATTTGGAAGGAAGGATTTTTGAAGAGGGTTTGGCGTAATAGGTGAATGAAATTTTCCCATTAGAATTATATTCATATGGATTATGATTTTTGAATGTAGTTTTATGTCAGAAGGAAGTTCTGGTTTCGAATTTTAAGGCTTTGGATTTCTTGAGTGTTTTAGAAGGGTATATTCAGGATGTTTATATTTTTGGGTGCGATTAGGGTGAGCAAAAAATGCTCACCCTATGTTTTTAAGATGTTCAGACGGCCTTTATGGGGTCAAGACTTCGATCAATGCCTGTTTTAGGGTGTTTTGGGTTTGCGGGTCTTGTAGGGATGGGCTGTAGGTAATGAAGCTGTCCTCAATGCGCTGATCCAAGGTGGTGATTTTGGCGTAGCGCAGGCTGATGTTGTGTGCAAAGAAGGTCTCGGCGATATCGGCGAGGAGATGGGGGCGGTTGACGGCGGTGATGTCTATGGTGTGCCAGCCGGGATAATCTTCTTCGGGGGTGATGATTACGGTAGGCGGAATGGGAATGTGGCGGATGCGGCGGCTGATGTGCGGGCGGCCGCTTTGTTTTTGGACGGTGGTATTGCCGTGGATGAAGCTGTTGAGTTCGGCTTCGAGTGCGCTTTGACGGTCGGGATATTCTTCGGGCGGGAGATTGTCGGGAAGTTGCAGGATAAAGGTGTCAAGGATGTAGTCGTGCTCGGTAATGAAGGCACGGGCGGCTTGGATGTCGAAGCGGTGGCTGCTGAAGATGCGGCAGAGGCGTGCGAAGAGGCGGTCGCCATTGGGCATGAATACCATGACTTGAAGGCTGTTGCTTTGGGGGAGGATACGGCTGCGGACGGCCGGACTTTGGGTGTCATAGGCGAGGTTTGCGGTGTGCCAGAGGATTTCCCGCGTCTGATGGCGGACGTAGTATGCGCTGCCGAGGATGCGGCGGAGTTTTTGTTGGTTTTTGAGGGGAACGGCCGCGCGTGTGAGCTGATCGGTCGAGGCTTGTTCGCGTCGGTTGGGGAGGCGTTCGGGATCGTGGTGTTTGCTGTTTAAAACGGCGGCGGTGCTGTGGTAGAGGGTTTGGAGCAGGCTGGCGCGCCATGTGTTCCAAAGTTTGGGGTTGGTGCCGCGGATGTCGGCAATGGTAAGCAGGTAGAGTGCGTCTAGGTATTCGCGCGTGGGAATACGGCGGCAAAAGGCTTGGAGGACATGGGGATCTTGGATGTCTTCTTTTTGGGCAACGGTGGACATGAGCAGGTGGTTTTCAACCAGCCATGCGAGGAGGTGGCTTTCTTCTTCGGTGTAGTAGTGGTTGGCGGCGAATTGTTGTGCGTCTTTGATGCCTTCTTTGGCGTGATCGCCGCCACGGCCTTTGGCGATGTCGTGCAGCAGGGCGGCGGTGTAGAGGACATGTGGTCGTGGGTAGGCCTGCATGATGGCGCTGGCCTCGGGCATTTCGTGGCTGTGGGTTTCGATGGCGAGACGGCGCATATTGCGGACGACGGTCAGGATGTGGTCGTCTACGGGGTAAATATGGAAGAGGTCGTGTTGGAGCAGGCCGGTGATTTTTTCCCATGCGGGGAGATAGCGGCCAAGTACGCCGTAGAGGTTGAGAAAACGGAGGGTTTGGGTAAGGCCGGTGCCGTGTTTGAAGAATTGGATAAAGCGGCGGCGGTTTTCTGGATTTTGGGTGAAACGGGCATTGATTTTTCGTGTGGATGCCCACCATGCACGCAGGGTTTGCGGCTCGATGGTGGTGATGTTTTGCTCCTGCATGGTTTGAATGATGGTGAAGATGTGTTCGGGATTTTGCTCGAACAGGGCAAGGTCGTTGGCGGCGATTTGGTGGCCGATGCGTTTGTAGTGGCTGTCGATGGGGTGGATATGTTGGGGACGGCTGGAGGTTTGATGGTTTTTGAGAACCGGAATGAGGATGCCGTTGAGTTGTTTGATGGCTTTGGTGGCACGGTAGAAGGTGTGCATTAGGGCTTCGCTTCGGCCGCGGATGTCGGGTTGGGTATAGCCTAAGCTTTCGGCAACTTGGGACTGGTAGTCGAAAAGCAGCCTGTCTTCGGGGCTGTCGGCAGTAAGGTGGAGATAAATGCGGATGTTGGCGAGCCGGCGGTAGCCATGGGCCAACATACCGGCTTCGGTGCGTGTGAGGACGCCGGCGGTAACGAGGGCGGTAGGGTTGCTGTCTATGCCTTGTGCTTTGGCTGTCCAGATAAGGGTGTGGATGTCGCGCAGGCCGCCGGGGCAGGTTTTGATGTTGGGTTCGAGTTGTGCGCCTGTGCCTTGGGATTTGGTATGGCGTTGCTCCATTTCGAGGAGTTTGGCTTCGATAAAGGCGGCTGTGTCGCGGCGTGTGTTGAGTTTGTTTAGAAGTTGGGCGGTAAGGTCGGCATTGCCTTGTAGGTGGCGTGCTTCTAGAAAGGCGGTTTCGCCGGTAATGTCGTTTTGGGTGCTTTGGAGGATTTCTTCTATGCTGCCGCTTTTGATGGCCGGATTGAGGCGTGCGTCCCAAAGGGTTTGGATAAATTGGGCGGTTTGCTGTTGCAGGCCGTCTGAAAAAGGAGTGGAGGAAATAATTGCTAAGTCCCAGTCGGAATGGGGATAGAGTTCGCAACGCCCAAAGCCGCCGATGGCAATCAGGCTGATGTCGTTGCTGTCGGGGAAGTGGATTTGCCAGAGGGTTTGCAGCAGGGTTTCGGCAGCGGCGATATGGTCGCGGAAATAAACGGTAGGGCGGTTGTTTTGGCGGTAGGCAGTTTCTGCTGCGGCTTTTTGCTGCTGGTAGGTTTGGATGGCTTGTTGGGCGGCGGTCATGATGGTATCTGGCTGTGAATTAGGCTTGGGTATCGGCAGGCTCGGTCATTTGACGGAGCATTTCTTGTGGCGGAAGGAGGAGTTTGTAAGGAGCAATTTTAAGCGCGGATGCGATTTTTTCGATGTTGGAAAGGGCGATATTCCAGCGTTTGCGCTCGACGGCGGAGACGTAGGTACGGTCAAGTCCGCATTGGCGTGCCAGTTCTTCTTGCGACCAGCCGTGATTGACGCGATAGAGGCGCATGTTGTAAGCGATAACGGCGCGGAGGTCTTGCGGATCGGGCAGGCTGGGAGGGAGAGTGAGTTTATTGACCATGGTATTTTGAGTTTGTGGTTTGAACGATAAGGGGATTTTATACTATTTTTGTGAGGGGAAAGGAAAGGCCGTCTGAAAGTTTTCAGACGGCCTTAAAGGGGGTAGGTATAAAAAAAAGGGGGTGGCTTTCGGCCACACCCAAACACACACACATCAAGAGGAAAGAAAAATCATTTAATAAGAGAGCTGGCTCTTATAGAGGAAAACTGGATGATTAGGGCTTGGCCCTGAAGCATTGAAAGGCATTATAAATGAAAATAGGGTTGGGGTATTGATACAGGTCAATTCGGGCTTGATTTAGAAAATATATTTTTAGGATAGTGGAAATAAATTAAAAATAAGGTTTGATTGTGAATAAAAGTCATTAGGCCGTCTGAAAAATGGGTTTCAGACGGCCTGATTGGTTTAAAGGCTGCTACTTATATAAATTAAGTATTAAGCCAAACCTTTATCTTTGGCTTCTTGCAGGTGGGCTTCAAAGTTGCTGAGGTTGACACCTGCCTGTTCGGCTGCGGCAACTACTTCGGCTACGGATACACCGTGTTGCACTTGATGATAACCCCAAAGCAGAGAGCAGCGAGTGCCGGTACGGCAGAAGGCAAGGATAGGAGCCGGAGATTGTTGCAACAGATTTTGGAAGGCTGCAACATCAGCTGCGTTGATTTGAGGCGCAACGACGGGCTGGTGTGAGAATTGGTTGATGCCGGCCTCTTTAAACCAGTTTTGCACTTCGGCAAAAGCCGGTTGGTTTTCTTCTTCACCGTCCGGGCGGTTGCAGATGACGGTTTGGATGCCGAGGCATACGGCTTCTTGGACATTGGCTTCGGTCAGTTGGGGGGCGATATAGAGGGTGTCGGTCAGTTTACGGATGGGCATAGTTTTTCCTTTCTTTATATTGAGCGGACATGTTGATTTCAGACGGCCTAGGAAGTGGCAGGCCGTTTGAAGTTTTATTTAATGATTGTACAACCAGTTTTCGAGTTTTTGGCGATCGGTAATGTGTAGCAGGGCGGTATTGGCTTCTGCTGCTTGAACTGTGATGCTGGTCTCGCGCAACAGGCCTTGGCGGAAGAAATGGATGGTGGTGCGCGTGCCGATAGGCAGTTTGCTCCACTGCGCTGCAAGGTCGTTGCAGGCATAGCCGCCTAAGGCGATGATTTTGTCTTGCGGGCAGAGTCCGGCATTTTCTGCGCTGCCACCATTAAATACATGAGTCAGGACGGCATGGTCGCTGTTTTGTTTAAAACGTGCGCCCAAATCATTGGCGGGGGCAACCGATTGGGGTTCGCTTGCAAATGCTCCGCCGTGCTGGCGTGGCAGGGGGATAAAGTCGAGTTTGACACCTACGCTTTGCAGGCATTCTGCGAGCGGAAGGTCTTCGGTGCTGTATAAGGCCGTCTGAAAGAAGGCTTCTAAATCTAAACCGGTCATTTCTTGGCAACGGGATTGCCAGTGTTTTTCGGGTATGCCTTGATGAGTATTGCGCCAGTCGCGATAGTGTTGCTGCATTACGCTGTCGAGGGTGTATTTGCCTTGGCTTTTTTCACGGATGATAAGGTCGAGGCAAAGTGCGGCCAGTGCGCCTTTTTGATAGTAGCTGACGATGGCGTTGGGGCTGTTTTCGTCTTGTTTGTAGAACTTGTCCCATGCGCTGAAACTGGATTGGGCAAGTGTTTGTTTCAGACGGCCTTGTGGTTGCTGTACGCGTGTGATGCTTTGTGCAAGCAGGGTAAGGTAGGCTTCGGGACTGATGGTTTTGCTTCGGGCAAGAAAGAGGTCGTCGTAGTAGGAAGTAATGCCTTCAAATGCCCAAAGTTGCTCGGTGTAGTTTTCTTGGTCGAGATTGTAAGGTGCGAAGACGGCCGGTTTGATGGATTTAACATTCCATGCGTGGAAGTATTCATGGGAGAAGAGGCCGAGTAATTCGGTATAGGCTTTGTCGGCTTCGCCCATATCGTAAGATGGCAGACTGTGGCGGTCGGCAAGAAGGGCGGTGCTGCTGATGTGTTCCAGTCCGCCGTAGAGGTTGTCGCCCAGATGTAGTAGGAAAAGGTATTCGGTAAACGGGGCAGGGGAGGGGAACATCGCCAACTCGGTTTCGCAGATTTTTTGAATATCGGCGAGGAAGCGGGCGCGGTCGAAATCGGGGTAAATACCACTTAATGCAATACGGTGGGGAATGCCTTGTGCTGCAAAGTCGAGGAATTCGATGATGCCTGTTTCAACGGGGTGATCAATCAGCTCGGCATATGAGGCCGTCTGAAAAGTGGTTGTCGAAATTTTGGGCAGGGTTGTGGCTATCTGCCATGTGTGTGGCAGGGTAGGAAATTCGACTTGGTGCGGTTGTTCCTCTTGTCCGTGTACTTTTAAGAATAGGCATGCGCCGTCGAAAAAGCCGCGCTCTGTACTGAGGAATGAGCCGCGTACAGACAAGTCGAATGCGTAGACGGTGTAGTAAATTTCCCACGCTCCACTGAGGGTAGGGGTTTGCCAATGGTTTTTGCTGGTTTGTGTCAGCGGCTGGGCTTTGCCGTTGCAGCGCGCGCTGATGTGTGTGATGTGGCGGGCAAAGTCACGGATGAGGTAGCTGCCGGGAACCCAGTTGGGCAGGCTGATTTCTGTTTCAGAATCATTGGTTTGAGTGAATGATAAGGTGATGTGCCATTCATGAGACAGAAAGTTGGGGGTAATTTTGTAATTAATCATGGCTATTGTATAGTTTGCTAAAATTTATTAAGGATAAGTGTTTTAAAAGGTTAGGTTTAATCTATATCAATAAATCTGTACGAAAAAGGGGCTTGAAAAAATGCTGTGTCCGATTTATTGGATATGTTTAAATAATTTATTGATTATAAAAGAAATGAGATGATGTCTCACTAAAGGTTTTATGCAATATGGAATGTAATTTTGCTTGGCATGTCTTGGTGTCTATGTTAAATTTAGAAAAATTTGAGCCTTAGCCGTATTGCGCTTTTTATAAACGTAAGGGTTGGGGTGAGATAAAAATTTTTTATACCCATAATTTATGGAGACTTCCATGGACACACAAACTTATAACTACAAAGTGGTGCGCCAGTTCGCCATCATGACTGTAGTTTGGGGTATTGTGGGCATGTTGGTCGGTGTAATTGTAGCCGCCCAATTATTTGCTCCATCCCTTGATTTATCTGAAATTGGACCTTGGTTCCACTTTGGTCGCCTGCGTCCGCTGCATACCAATGCGGTTATTTTTGCATTCGGTGGTTGCGGTCTGATCGGTACATCATACTACGTTGTTCAACGTACATGTAATACCCGTCTGTTTGGCGGTTGGTTGCCTGCATTTACCTTCTGGGGTTGGCAGGCTGTCATCGTGGCTGCGGCTATCAGCTTGCCTATGGGTTACACCCAAGGTAAAGAATACGCCGAGTTGGAATGGCCTATCGACATTTTGATTACGCTGGTGTGGGTTGCCTACGCTATCGTATTCTTCGGTACGATTGCCAAACGTAAAATCAAACATATTTACGTTGCCAACTGGTTCTACGGCGGCTTCATCTTGGCTGTTGCGCTGTTGCACATCGTCAATAATATCAGCATCCCTGCCGGTTTGATGAAATCTTACCCGGTTTACGCTGGTGCGATTGATGCGATGGTTCAATGGTGGTACGGCCACAATGCAGTAGGCTTTTTCCTGACAGCCGGCTTCTTGGGTATGATGTATTACTTCGTACCAAAACAAGCAGGCCGTCCTATTTATTCTTACCGCTTGTCCGTTGTTCACTTCTGGGCTTTGATTTTCACTTATATGTGGGCAGGTTCTCACCACTTGCACTACACCGCATTGCCTGACTGGACTCAATCTTTGGGTATGGTATTGTCTTTGATCCTGTTCGCACCTTCTTGGGGCGGTATGATCAACGGTATCATGACTCTGTCTGGTGCATGGGACAAACTGCGTACCGACCCGATTTTGAAATTCCTGATCGTATCTCTGTCCTTCTACGGTATGTCTACCTTCGAAGGCCCGATGATGTCTATCAAAACTGTTAACGCTCTGAGCCACTACACTGACTGGACTGTTGCACACGTTCACGCCGGTGCATTGGGTTGGGTAGGCTTCGTAACCATCGGTTCCGTTTACTATATGATCCCACGCCTCTTCGGTAAAAACGAAATGTACAGCACCAAATTGGTTGAAGCGCATTTCTGGATTGCAACCATCGGTGTGGTTCTGTATATCGCCGCGATGTGGATTGCCGGTGTGATGCAAGGCCTGATGTGGGGTTCTCTGAATGCTGACGGTACTTTGACTTATTCGTTTGTAGAGTCAGTTAAACGTACCATGCCTTACTACATGATTCGTTTCACCGGCGGTCTTCTGTACCTGAGCGGTATGTGCATCATGGCATACAACGTTTACCGTACAGCTATCAGTGGTAAAGCAGTTGATGCTGAGATTCCTGCGGTTTCTCAAACTCAGCACCACTAATGATAAGAAAGATAGGCTACCAAAATGAAATTACAACAATTAGCTGAAGAAAAAGTCGGTGTACTGATTGTATTCACCCTGCTTGTAGTCAGCGTCGGCCTTCTGATCGAGGCCGTCCCGCTGTTCTTCTCCAAGGCAGTTACTGAACCTGCGCCAGGCGTGAAACCATACAACGCCTTGCAAGTGGCCGGTCGTGATATTTACGTACGCGAAGGCTGCTACAACTGCCATTCTCAAATGATTCGTCCATTCCGTGCAGAAACTGAACGTTACGGCCACTACTCCGTTGCCGGTGAGTCTGTTTATGACCATCCGTTCCAATGGGGTTCTAAACGTACCGGTCCGGATTTGGCTCGTGTCGGCGGCCGTTATTCCGATGAATGGCACCGCATCCACCTGCTGAACCCGCGCGACGTTGTGCCAGAGTCCAATATGCCTGCTTTCCCATGGCTTGCCCGCAACAAAGTCGATGCCGAAGCAACAGTGGCACATATGAAAGCCCTGCGTAAAGTCGGTACGCCTTACAGCGATGAAGAAATTGAAAAAGCTCCTGAAGCTTTGGCAAACAAATCAGAGCTGGATGCGGTGATTGCATACCTGCAAGGCTTAGGCTTGGCATTGAAAAACGTAAGGTAACATCATGGACGTGAACTGGGCTCGCTCGCTCTTTACTGTTTGGGTTTTTATCAGTTTCATCTTAGTACTTTATATTGTTTTTAATCGACGTAATAAAAAGAACTACGATGATGCTGCGAGCAGTATTTTTGACAATGATGATAAAGGGTCGTCTGAAAAAGACGGGCGATAACAGTTTAGTCCGTGATCACGGAGCAAAAGAATGAACACAACATCCCAATTTACCAGTAATTTCTGGAATATATACATTGCAGTTATTGTCGTGCTCAGCTTTATCGGCTTGGCATGGCTGCTGCTTTCCCAAAACGTTGTGAAGCGCCCTAAAAAGGGCGAAGAAGTCAAAACGACAGGTCATGAATGGGACGGTATTGAAGAATACAACAACCCGCTGCCGCGTTGGTGGTTTTGGCTGTATGTCTGCACTTGGACCTTCGGTATCGGCTATCTGGTCATGTATCCGGGTGTCGGTGACTTTAAAGGTATCTGGGGCTGGACTAGCCACGGTCAGTATGAAGAAGAGGTTGCCAAAGCCGAACAGAAATACAGCCAAGTGTATGCTAAGTTTGCCAAAATGCCGATTGATCAAGTGGCTAAAAATCCTGAAGCACAAGCTATCGGTCAAAACCTTTTCAATACCTACTGTATCCAATGTCACGGTTCAGATGCCAAAGGCTCTAAAGGCTTCCCAAATCTGACTGACGACGACTGGCTGTGGGGTGGCGAACCTGAAAAAATTCAGGAAACTATTGAAAAAGGCCGTACTGCCGCCATGCCTGCATGGGGTCCTGCTTTGGGTGAAGAAGGAGTGAAAAACGTAACACAGTATGTTATGTCTCTTTCTAAACCTAAAGGTCAATACGACGAAGAACGTGCAGAACGCGGTAAAGCCCTGTTTAGCGGCCCACCTGCCAACTGTTTCACTTGTCACGGCGACAAAGGTCAAGGTATCCAAGGTCTTGGTCCGAACCTGACTGACGATGTATGGTTGTGGGGCGGTACTCAAAAAGCGATTACCGAAACCATTACCAACGGCCGCAGCAGCCAAATGCCTGCTTGGGGTCACTTCCTCGACAAAGACAAGCTGCACATCATGACTGCTTACGTTTGGGGTATGTCTAACAAAGACGGTAAAAAAGCTCCTGCTAAAAAAGCCGAGCCTGCTCAAGCTGCTCCAGCAGCCGAAGCATCAGCCCCTGCAGCTGACAGCGCAGCATCTGCCGCTCCTGCATCAGATGCCAAAGCAGCTCCAGCAGCTGAAGCTAAACCTGAAGAGGCTTCTGCCAAAGTTGATGGTAAAGCTGTTTTTGAAGCCAACTGTAAAACATGTCATGGCGGTTTGATTCCAGGTGCTCCTGTCGTAGGTAAAAAAGAAGACTGGGCTCCTCGTATCAAACAAGGTAAAGACACTCTGCACAAACATGCTATCGAAGGCTTTAATTCTATGCCGGCTAAAGGCGGTAATGGCAGCCTGAGTGATGATGAAGTTAAAGCAGCTGTAGACTTTATGGCAAACGAGTCTGGCGCGAAATTCTAATTTTGAGTCAGATTGAAAAAAAGCGTACCTAGAAAGGTACGCTTTTTTATATTTGATAAAACCGTATGGAAAAAACATACAAAAGGCCGTCTGAAACATTCAGACGGCCTTTTGTTTTAAACCTAGATTATTCAATTTAAAGTAGATGTACTACGGTTCAGGAACTACTCACTGAAAGATTATTCGACGCTGTCGAGTAGTTTTGGGTGATTGTTCCCAATTTCGTATTACTTTCAATTTGCGGTTAAAAAAGGTGTCATGATCTTCTATGCGCATCATCATACGCATAGAGTCTATACCGTTGGCGGCAAATCTTAGATCAGGCTTGCCGACAAAATTGTTTCTAATGAAGCTTTCTATATTGGCAGTAGCCGCACTTTGATATTGGTATCTAAACCATTATATTCAAATGGGTGACCGACAACCTGCTCCAATTATTGTCAACCAATGTTCCAACATACCAATAGAAAAATGAAAAAGGCCGTCTGAAAATCTGGTTTCAGACGGCCTTTTGCTGTAAAGGGGTAGATTTAAGAGAAACCCAAGCGTTTATCGGGTCGGGTAAATACAAAAATAAACAGAGCAGTTAACGCGCCCAAAGTATCGGCAAGCATGTCTTTTTGCGCGTCCCAAATATCGCCTTGAGAGCCCAAGAACTCCAGTCCGGCCTCTCCACCATCGATGACGGCATATTGCCATTCGATGATTTCATAGGCGGCAGCCACGCTCATAATGAAGAACAGGGAGAAAAATAAGGCCAACGGCAAATTGCACAGCTTGCGGCGCAGCAGCCATTCAGCCATCGGGTAGGCATAAAAGCCGATGATGTAATGGGCAATACGGTCGTAATGATTGCGGTTTTCGCCCAAAATTGGTTCGATAAAGCGGTTGATGGATTCAAATGGCACATCGGCAAAAGTGTAGTATGCACCGATGGAATGCATGATGAGCCAGAAACTCATGAATAAGTAGGCCAGGTTGCTGAAGCGGAAAATGCGGTAGGTGGCAACCAGAAGGAAGAATACGGATGCGACGGGAATGATTTCGGCGTACCAGACCGCGCGGTCATGGGGATTGATGCCTGACCAAACAATGAGGGCGAAGATAATCGTAGCAAGAAAAATGGGAAAGATTGGAGAGGGTTTATTCATGTTGTGTGTATGTAATAACAATGTCGCGTATTGTATAACGAATCGGCAGGGCTGGCAGTTTCATGCATTAAAGGCTGTCTGAAAACAGCTTTCAGACGGCCTGAAGTTTAGCCGTTCCAGAAATAACGGGTGATGTGGAAAAACACGGGTGCGGCAAAACAAATCGAATCCACGCGGTCAAGCATCCCGCCGTGGCCGCGTATCATATTGCCCCAGTCTTTGACACCGTAATCGCGTTTGATGGCAGACATAACCAGGCCGCCAAAGAAGCCCATTAGGCAGACGATAAAGCCGATAATGGCCGCTTGGTCGTGGGAGAACGGCGTAATCGGCGCCATCAGCGCGGCAATGGCTGTGGCCGACAAAATGCCGCCGACTGTGCCGGAAATGGTTTTAGACGGGGAAAGTGAAGGCATGATTTTTGCACCGCCAATCAGTTTGCCCCAAACGTATTGCAACACATCTGATACTTGCACCACGCCAATCAGGAAGATCAGCAACAGGATATTATTGCTGTTATCGAAGCCGTCCAAATCTAGAAACATCAGCGCCGGAACATGGGACAGACAGAAGATGCAAATCATCGCCATCCATTGCGTTTTGGCGGCGCGTTCCAAAAAGTGCGCGGTTTGGCCGCTGAGGCTGGCAATAATCGGCAGTATCAAAAAGCCGTAAACCGGAATAAAAATGCTGAACATGCCGTACCAGCCGTCATAGACGAAATAGTATTGCACCGGCAGCAGCAGGTAAAAGCAGACCACCATGCTGTAATAGTCGCTGCGGCGGCGATAGACGAGGGTCATAAATTCGCGCAGTGCGGCAAATGAAATCAAGAAAAACAGTACAACCGTCCCGATTTTGCCGAACCAAAACGCGCCCAGCAACACCAGCGTCATCAGCCACCATGCGTAAATACGGGCGTTGAGGTTGGCGATGGTGGCATTATCTGCGCCGTTTTTGCGCTTAAGCCATTGTCCGATGATGCTGGCAAAACACAATACGGCAAACACGCCGACAAAAATATAGCTGGCTTGCGGAGTCAGATGAGCGGCGGCTTGTTCGACAATGATTTGTTGGGAATTCGTAGAAAGGCTCATGCTTGTCCTCCTTTGTTTTGATGAACTTCAGGTTCATTTTGGCGAAGCTCGCTGCGGTCGTTTTCAGACGGCCTGAGTGCCAGCAGCGCTTCACGGCTGCGTGTCAAAAAGCTGTCTTTGTCTTCGTTTTCCTGCAAAGTAAGCGGCTGTCCGATATGGACTTCACACAAAAGCGGTATAGGCAGGATTTTGCCTTTGGGCAGTACGCGGCTGATGTTGTCTATCCAAATCGGCACAAATTCGGTATTGGGTTTGCTTTTCGCCAGATGATAAATGCCGGACTTGAACGGCAGTAGGATGGTGTTGTCGTCAGTATTACGCGTGCCTTCAGGGAAAATAATCAAGGAGTCGCCTGCGTTTAGCGCGTCTTTCATCTGTTCGGTAATCGCTTGCGGATTATCGCTATGGCGCGGAATCAGCAAGGCGTTGAAAACATTTTGAATGATGAAGCGTTTGAGTTTGCTCGTCAGCCAGTAATCCGAACCGGCGACAGGGCGCGTGGACAAGCGCCAGCGTCGGGGCAGGGAAATCCATACCAATACAAAATCGCCATGGCTGCCGTGATTGGCGTAATAGACCTTTTGGTGCTGATTGAATGTCAGCTCGCGCGGGCTTTTGGGGCGCACGCCCGTAAGAAAAGAGACCGACAGGCACAAGGCTTGGTCGGTCAGCCAGGCAAGTTGTTTTTTGAGGAAGTTTTTCATTGTTTCTGCCTTTGGGAGTGAGATACCGCTAAGGATTTGGTTTGTGTAAATCGGCAAAAATAATTAAATGTTTTGGATAAGCAAAATTAAAAATTGTGCGGCGGTCAGGTATAAGCTTTTGCGCCATAAGGAAAGTGCGCCGTTTATCCGTTGGGGTAAAGTACGGCTGCCTGAAATTTGACGTAAACCGTTTTGCTGTAAGGCGTAGTCAAAGTCTTCAGGAGAGTAGCGGTTGTCGGCAAAGTCTTGGAACACGCGACGATCGAAGTGAATACGGATATGGCAGTACAACAAAACTGCTGCCAAGACAAGTTGCACCGCAAACTATGCGCCGCCATATTTTGCCGACAAGGCGAGCAGCAAGGCGTTGCAGGCGGCAACATAATGTGTGGTAGAGAGCAGGTGGGCAGTAATACGGCTGTCGGTTGCGTTGTTCATCATTATCCTTGTTTTAAACGGTTGGCCGCAGCTTCGACTGCTTGGGCGGTGGTTGGCGATAATACCATTTGCGGTCGAGCCTGTTGGAGTTCGGCCTTCGCTTGCGCCAAGTCTTTGCAGCCACCATAGACCAGCAGCCACGTCAGCATCACTGCGGCACTTCTTCCATAACCCAAAGCGCAGCATATCAGCACTTTGCCGTGTTTTTGGCGCAAGGTTTCCAATATCAAGGCCGTCTGAACCAAATCGTTTTCAGACGGCGTTACCATATCCAGTAAAGGCAGGGAGCGATATTCTCCTTGATAGCTACGGCAGGGATATTCGGCGCATACATCCAATACGGCAGGCAGATGGTTTGAAATCCCCAAAACGCTGCCAATCCATACATCATTGCGGACTTGTGCCGTTTTCGCCTTACCGCGTAACCAATACGCCATGTTTAGCCGTGCGCCCACCAGATAAGGCAACAGTAAAACCGTCGCTGCCGCCGATAATTTACCGTTAGCCTGTTTTTGGAAGAAGGCCACATTTCCAGTCAAATAGGCAAAAGCCACCATCAGCAAAGACACGCTAATCCATATAAACCACAGCCACGCGCCACCCAGCAGCGCAGGCAAAGCCATTAAACACGCACCAAGCAAATATAGCAGCGCAATCTTTCTTGAGTGTACATCACTCGAGCCCAGTTTTAACGGCGAAGTCATCTGACGCGGGAAAGCCCACAACACCAGCCAGCCAAGCAATGCTCCGGTCGGCACGTCAATAAAATGATGTTGATAAGTCGTCAGTACCGACAAGGCAATCAGGCTTTGCCATAAGAAAAGCAGCAGGCGGATTTTGGGAAAGCGCGTCCAATAAAATGCACCCACGATAATCGCCAACGCGATATGCAAAGATGGTGCTTGGTTGTACGGTAAATCAAATGCAGCCAATGAATCAAACAGCCAGCCTGACAGCCCATCGGCAGGCGGTTTAGGCCACCCGAAACGCAGCGGAAACAGCACAAAGTAAACAGTCGCAATCAGTTGGGCGGCTACAAGGTGCGCTACATATCGGTTTTGTTCATGTGTATCACGGCAAAGAAAAAATGCCGCGGCATACATCAGGTTCAGCGACCAATAAGGCACAATCGCCCATGCCCAAAACGGAATATTGCTCTCCCATGCAAAAGCGATTTCAGGCACATAGTCTAGCGACGCCGCGTAATGGTTGGAGAGGCCGTAGCTGGTGTAAAACAGGATACCGACTAAAATCAGCTTGAGCAGGGAGGTTTTGAGGGAGGGTTTCATGGACTTATTTTGGACATCTCAATTCATCGCCGTATTGATCGGAACGCAAACAGGATAAAGCGTTTTCTTTTGGATGGTAGCGGAATTCCTGCCATGGGCCATCAGAAGAAACAACACGCCAGTGATGAGGTGAAGATTGGTATTGTTTCAACGTGCCGTGCACGCCTTTGATACAAAAATTCTGTACCTTGCCTGCTGCCAATATTCCGCGTTGTCTATTGATCGGTGTTGTAAATAAGGTAATAAGCTTAGGCACATCAGCATTTGGGGAAAATTTCATTTTGACGTAGCCGTATCCTTCATTCGATTCAATGATCAAAGCAGATAAGGGTTGTCCGAAAGCAACAGAATTTTTCAATTCGATAGTTAATACTTCATTTCCTGATGCCGTCTGCTTGTTATGGCTACGGAGAACGGATGTACGGTATTTCGTAGGTAGTCTGTCTATTTCAGACTTTTCATAAGGCAGGGCTTCTAAATCAAAAGCACAATCTCGTTTCATAGATTGCAATAACGGTGTCCAGTCAACCGTAGCAGCATGGCAGATAGCTGAAAATGTGGAAACAAGCAGTAATGTAAGTAACTTTAGCATTATGGGATTTCAACTTATTGAAATTTGAGCAAGCGCTCCCGAAAATTTCTTTGTATATTGGTATATCGTAGATTTTTTCGGAATAGGTAAGATATATGTTCTACTTTAAAAGTGATGTAATGATGGCTCTGGATAGTCTATTCCAAAAATCACTTTTTTTATTTTGTGGAGTAATACCAAATAAAACTCATATTTGGCAGTTATTTCAATAGAAATAACTACACTACTTCTGAAGTCATAGGTATTGACAAAACATAACCACTTCATCATGAAAAACGACGAATCTGTTTACACCAATCTTTCATTCAAAGCGAACGATTTAAGCATCATTGAGGCCGTCTGAAAACCGGAACAAGGTTCAGACGGCCTTCTTTTTGCTATTATCTTTATTATTTCTTCACTGCCAAGCTCACGGTGAAAATACCGTCTTCGTCTATCCATTGATGGATTTTTTCAAAACCGGCTTTTTCAACCAGCTGATCCATTTCCTGCTGACTGCGGCGGCGCATTACCCAGTTTGGGCTGCCTGCTTTGTGGCTGGTTAGGGCGCGGGCAATCATTTCCAGTTGCGGATGCCACGGCTGGCCGGTGTAGATCAGGTAGCCGCCGGTTTCAATGACTTCGCCGAAACCGTAGAGTGAGTTCAAAATCAAATCATTGTCGGCAAACAATTCGTGCAGGCCGGAGACGATGCCCAGGGTAGGACGCGGCTGTAAATCGTGATAATTGGCGCGGTCATAGGCATTGACCTCATTGAAGGTAACCGTGTCTTGCAAGCCGCGCTCGGCAATCAGCTTGCGACCGGCTTCGACATTAATCGGACTGTAATCGCGCAAGCGTACGGAATTAGGCAATGTGTCGGCAGTCAGGGCATCCAATACATAGCGGCCATGACCGGACGCAATATCCAAAACGTGTACAGGTTTGCCTGCTTCACGCAGTTTGGCTGAGGCCGTCTGAATGGCTTTGCCGATATTGACTTTGCGTTGGCGGATACCGCGCCAGCCAATGGCGTTGAGATAGTATTTATCCACCCATACACCGAAAGCATTGCTGCCTTGCGGTTGATTGCGGTAGACGTAATCCAGCGTGCTGCCTGAATCAAAACCTGTTTCTTGACCGATTCTCAAGCCTTCACTCCAGCGCGAACCCAGTTTGAGCGAGGCGCGATATGTTGCCCAGAATGCGCCGCGAGGCGTACAAACAGGCAAAGGCGTCGCCAGTTCGTCAGCTTCTCGACGACTGTCTCCAAATAAGTGTGCTTGAGTCAGATCGACTTGTTGCAAAGGCTGATTGAAACGCTCGCGGATAAAACGGCGCATTTCAACAAACGCGATTTCACGGTTTTGCTCGCCTAAGGTGTCGTGGTAGAAACCGGGCAGGATATGGCGTTCTTTAATATGGCTGCCCAAACGGTTGTAGAAATCGTGTTGCGGTTTGTGATGAACAACCCAATCGCTGCCTGAAATCAACAGTTGTACAGGCGTAGTAATCGCTTGTGCATCGGTAACCACACGTTCAGCCGCTTCATATAAACCCAGCAGGATGCGCACAGAAATAGCGCGGGCAATCAGCGGATCATTGTCGTAGCTTTTTTGACGTTCGACATTGTGGGTCAGATAGTGGGCTTTGACATAGCTATTGACAAAGAAATTGCCACGCCATTTTTGCATCATTTTCAAACCGGTACGGGCAAACGGAACATAGAGTTTGACTTTGAACGCAGGCGAAGCCAATACGGCGCAACGGATTTTCGGCGCGTAATCGTGCAACCAAGTAGAAACCAATACCGCTCCGACACTTTGCGCAATCACGCAAATGTTTTCAGGTTTGATGCCGTATTCGCTTTGAATGTGTCGGATAAAATCATCTACGTCTGCAACCGAAGTGCCGATGCTCGGACTATCGCCACGTTCACCGGGGCTGTAACCATGACCGCGCGCGTCCCAAGCGAAATAGGAAAAATCATCAAAACCCAGCTCATCCGCCACAAACATCATTCGGCCGGAATGCTCATGTCCGCGATGGAACAGCACAATGGCTTTATCGGAAGAACCGTCGGCAGCAGGGCGATAGCGGTAGAAAAGCGAAGTCCCGTCTTGGGTAGAAAAGAATTTTTGCTGTTCGGACATGAGAATCTCCCAATAGTCATATTTTTTGAACAGTATCATGACATATCGAATAAATGCAATGATTATCCGATAGATGGACGAATGCAATGATGGAGAGAAATGGTAAAAGATGGTTTCAAATTTCACTTAAAACTGATGACAGTGATTGTTAAAAGGTTGGATAGAGGGTGTTTGGATAATCTTACAAACTACTACCGACATATCATCATAAACTCTTTGTTTCGCAATTAATTTACGAAACACAGTCAGACGGGACTTATCATTATCATATTGTTGCCAAATTTTTTCTCTTATTTCTTCTGAAAGAGCGTCACTTAGGCCGTCTGAACAAAGCAGCAGGCTTTCTCCTGCTTTAAGCGTAAGCTCGACATGGCACATTTTGTCTTGGAAATCGGAATAATCTGCTACTAGATAAGAAGAAACGCCGCCATATATGGTGGCAAACCCTTCTTCTTTTTTATCCGACAAACCATCCAGCAATTCGGAGAGTATCGAGTGATCTTGGGTCAGTTGCTTCCATTTTCCTTGTGTATCAATCAAATAGGCGCGGCTGTCGCCTACGCTGATGATTTTGGTTTTGCCGGTGGTTTGGTCGATTTCGGCGGCAACAAAAGTGGTTGAGGAACCAAAATAATCCTCTGCCAACTCTTTAGATAAAGCGGTTTGTACATGATTGATGGTTTGACGGCTGAGTCTGGCTGTACGGCTTAATAGGTGCATGGCTGATTTGCTGGCTTTTTCGGGACGATTGCTATTGGAAATGCCGTCGGCTATCCCGATGATAAAGCGTGGACGGGTTTCAAGACGTGTTTCAGCGGTTTTGAGTTTATATTGAAACACTTGCTCGCCGTTAAAAAGGGCATCTTGGTTGTGTTGTTTGTTGCTGCCGATTTGTTGGCAAAAGGTGATTTCGCAAAAGTTGTTCATGGTTTTTCCATTTGTTGGGTGAATATTCGCTGCAGGCTTTTCATCGTTTCTAACCCTCCAGATTTACACTTGGGCAATACGTTTAAAATTTGATGATTAAGGATCAAGGCCGTCTGAACAGTTTTCAGACGGCCTTTACTGCGTTTAACCAAGCACTAATTAACTGCTAATTTTGTCATGTTTTAATACATCCATCGAAACCCGAATACACATTTAAAAAGGAAATCAAACATGAAAAAATTCTTATTGACCGCCATCGTTGCTTTGTCTGCCGCTACTGCCGGTGCCAGTGATTATATCGAACACAAAATCTACAGCGACAAAAACTTCGAGCAAAATCGTACTAAAGCCGTAAAAATGTTGGAGCAACGCGGCTATCAAGTTCACGATGTTGAAGCCGATAGCCGTCGAGGTCAGCCTGTGTTGGATATCGAGGCTTTTAAAGATGGTCGTGAGTACGACATTGTTTTGTCTTACCCTGATTTGAAAATTATTAAAGAACGCATCGACTATTAATATTTTGATGCAAAGCGGATTGTCGCAGGACTTTGGGGTTCTGCGGCAGTTTGCTATTTAGGTATTTAAAGAGTGTAAGCGGTATGTAAATTACCTAAAATAAATGAACTAAATATGCTTTTTATTTTCCATTTAATTCAAAGTGTTTGATGTTGTGAGTCATGATATGAGTTTGAATGATTGGAAGGAAGATGGTCAGCCGAAGCAGATGGGCAACCAAGAAAAACCTTTAAACGACGGCGTATCTGCCGATTCCCAACAGGACGTTGATTTTTGGGAGCGCAATCGAAACAATACTGTTGAAAACGAAGTTAGTGTTGCGGCTGAAACGGTAGAAATTCAGGAGGCGGTAGAAGGTCAGGAAGCAGTTGAACATCCTGAGATGCCGTCTGAAAAAAGTGAAAAGAAAGCCAAACGCAAAAAAGACAAGGCGAAAAAGAAAAAAAATAAAGCCGAGGATTTGAATGCGCCTGATTTGTTAGGTACGAATAAGGGCGTGGAAACCATGTTTCGCAACGCCGTACGCTCGGAGATGGAATTGTTGGCACTGGCGGCAACCAAAGCGAATATTATGATTTCGCTGAATGGTTTTATTGTTTCTGCACTGATGATTTCGGGTGCGTTTATTTTTTCATCGTCGCCCGAATTTCTGATTCCGGCCAGTACGTTTATGATTACTGCCGCCGCGTCTATCGTGTTTGCGTTGCTTTCTGCTTCGCCGGAACGTATCGGCAAAATGCAGGCGGCGCGGACATGGTTTAAGGATTTTATCCGCGGCCGTTCTAAGCTGAAGGATTTGAAAACCCGCCTCAGTAGTACCGAAACACGCTTTTTTGGCGGCAGCCAACCCAATATTTTGATTTATGAAGACCGTGTGAAACTGCAAAAAGATCAATATTGGGAAATGATGCAGGAGATTATGGGCGACCGTAAACAAATCTATGAAAAGATGAGCGACCATCTTTATTGGCTTGGTTTGTTGGCGGACAAACAGTTCAAATACATCAATTTGTCTTACGCGGTATTCCGCTGGGGCTTGCTGGCTTCACTGGTGGCATTTATTGGCGTGAAAACATTGCCGTCATTGCTGATACCGCCGGCCAACAATGCGGCAGAGCTGCGTTCGCTGGGAATCAATATGTTTAACGGTGTGTACGAGCCTTCCGCCGTACAACAGCTTCCGGACGGCAATTTGTTGATTGCGGAAGACGAACCCAACCATGCGTTCAGTATTGTCAGCATTGATAAAACCGGCAGGTTTGTGGAAGACGAGGCATTGGATACGCGCGTGATTACCGGTTTCAAACGCCGTCTCAGCGACTTGGAGGCTTTGGCGCGCGACGATGAAGGCTTTATCTACGCTCTGACTTCACACTCGCGCACCCGTAAAGGCAACCGCTCGCCTGACCGTGAACATCTGATGCGCTTTAAAATCCAAGACGGCAATGTGTTGGGGCTGACCAGCTACGACAATCTGACGCAGGTTTTGGAAACCGATCACAAGCTGCATGATTTGATTCGTGAGCGAACCAAGGCAGAGGTTTCTTTTGAAGAAATCAATATTGAGGGCATGGCGTTTGATCCGGTGAAAAAACGTCTTGTTTTGGGCTTCCGTGATCCTGAGTTCAACAACATGGCTTTAGTTGCGTTTATCAGCAATCCGAAAGATGTATTTGAGCGCAATGCCAAACCTGAGTTTGATGAAGTGGCCGTGATTGATATTGATGGCGGCGGTATCCGTTCCCTCAACTATGATCCTGTGTTGAAAACCTACGTGATTGCCAATGAAGTGAAGGATGAGAATGGACAGAAATTCTCACAACTGTGGACTTGGAGCGGTAATCCGACCGATGAACCGCAAAAAATCTCTCTGCCTAATCTGCAACACATCACCAACGTTGAGGCCGTCGATTCAATTACTATTAACGGCAAGCCGCAGATGATTCTGATGGGCGATGAAGGCAATGCTTCGCAGAAAATTACTGCCAAGTATATGTTGGTAGATTATAGCCAACTGGGTAAACAGTAAGTTATCTTGGCGGATGGATAAAAGGCCGTCTGAAACCGATAGTTTATGGTTTCAGACGGCCTTTTTGTTTTCAGTAAAACAGGTTGATGGTTTAATCAATGATGATTAACCCAAGAACGTGGATAAGTTTCAGACGGCCTTCAAGCCATTGATGACACGTTTGTAGCAGGTATAAACCAATGCCACGCAGGCCAGCCACATAAGGATATAGAAAATCGAATGGAAGCTGCCGGCGATTGCATACCATACGGCCAATGCGCCGATAAAGAATGCACGATCGCTTTTGCCGAATGGCCCGTCATAACGCCGGCCGTTGCCATGAACTTGTCCCAAAACGCCGCAAAATTCAGTCATTGCCGCCAGCCAAATAAACAGGGCAATTTGTACGCCGCCGAAGGGCGCGATAAAGGCAAAAGGCAGATACAAAGCAGCATCGGCAACAATATCGGTGATTTCATTCAAATAGCCGCCCAATGCCGATTGTTGACCGAACTCCCGTGCCAGCATACCGTCCATCGCATTCAGCGCCATGCGGACAAACAACCAGATCGGCAAAAGCCAGAATAATGTGGATATACCTGCAAACAATGCTAAAAGCAAACCGATCAAAATGGAAACGGCGCAGGCAAACAGGGTGACCTGATTGGCAGTAATGCCTTTTTGATACAGTCTCTTAACGATGGGGCGCAACAGGTTTTGGAATTTTGGTTTCAGGGCGTAGATGCTCATCATTATGCCGAATAAAAGAAAACGAAGTGCCGTGATTATAGACGAAATCCGTTATAATCCGTCAATCTTCGAATCACGCGGTTCGCAAACCTCCCGCGTTAACAAAACTAGGAATTTACAATGGAAAAACAGCAAGCCCTCGTTATTTTTTCGGGTGGGCAGGATTCAGCGACCTGCCTGATTCAGGCAATTCAAACCTATGGCCGTGAAAATGTACAGGCCATCACTTTTCAATATGGGCAACGCCACGCCATCGAATTGGAGCGAGCGCGTTGGATTGCCCAAGATTTGGGCGTGAAGCAGACGGTACTCGATTTGAGCCTGATGCAACAGATTACACACAATGCCTTGATGGATGATACGGCATACATTG
The DNA here is from genome assembly GCF_051957095.1 of Neisseria sp. P0020.S003. Classification (NCBI taxonomy): domain Bacteria; kingdom Pseudomonadati; phylum Pseudomonadota; class Betaproteobacteria; order Neisseriales; family Neisseriaceae; genus Neisseria; species Neisseria sp. P0020.S003. The sequence continues at coordinate 241,864 of NZ_JBQCWU010000001.1, forward strand.
AAACAGCTCCAGACGGCCTGCCCAATACATTTGTAGATGGACGCAATGCTTTGTTTTTGCTTTACGCAGCTATTTACGCCAAAGGGCAGGGGATACGCCATATCATTGCTGGCGTGTGCGAAACCGATTTTTCCGGTTATCCCGACTGCCGCGATGTGTTCGTCAAGTCGATGAATGTTACGCTGAATCTGGCCATGGATTACGCTTTTCAAATCCATACGCCCTTGATGTATTTAACCAAAGCGCAAACTTGGGCATTGGCGGATGAAATGGGTGCGTTGGATTATATCTGCGAGCATACGCATACCTGTTATAACGGCGTGGTCGGTGGTTGTCATGAATGCCCAAGCTGTATTTTGCGCGAGCGCGGTTTGTCGGAATATTTGGGAAGTAAAAAGGCCGTCTGAATTAAGAGAGCATATATTTTCAATATCCAGTTGTACGAAAAGGCCGTCTGAAAAATTCATTTCAGACGGCCTTTGGCTATGTATTTTGTTCTGCTTAGAACAACAAATCTACCGGTTCGCTGCTTGCCGGAGCATCTTTCACAGGAGAAGAGGCTGGGGCAGTAGCCGGTTCGGAAGCGGCTTTAGGCGCGGAAGCAGGAGCATCGGCCGGAGTGGTTACCGGTTTGGCAGCAGGTTTTGCCGGTTTCACCGGAGTCGGACGAACGCTTTGTTTCGGTTCGGATGCAGCCTTGTTTGTATCGTCGGTAGCATCGACTTCGATTTCAGTTCCTTGAGGCAATACCACATCTTTAGCAGGAGCCAGTTTCGGCATGACTTTAGGTTTGCTGTAAGCATCCGTGCCGCTGGTCCATGCCAAAGACTTCAAAGGCGATTTGAGTTTCACACCTTTGGCGCAGGTCAGACAGTTTGCTGCGCCGGTGCGTCCTTTCAGGATTGCATCCACACGTGCGGCAGGAATGGTTTTGCCGTGCGCTTTTGCCCAGGCGGCAATGCTTTTTTTCAGGGCAGCCGTATCAAGGTTTTTCTTGTCGTATGGGTCACGATAGGCAGCCAGCCACAAGTTTTGGTTGGCATCTTCGTTCAGGCTTGCCATTTGGTAGATAACGGAGGCAGGAGAACCTGTTGCAATGGTTTTGGCGAATTCCAATGCGTCAGGCGATTTCATGCGCACGCAACCATGGCTGCGGACGCCGGGTACGCTGGCAGGGGCATTGGTGCCGTGAATGCCAAGGCTTAATTTAGGGTCGCCAAGACGGACAAATACGGGGCCCAGCGGATTATTTGGACCAGCCGGTACGCTTTTTACGCCGTCATTGCGTTCTTTTTGAATGGATTTAGGGATATGCCAAACTGGGTTGTAGGCTTTTGCGCCGATTTTATGTTCGCCCAGATTGGTTTGGGTCATGGCTTTGCCGACGGCAACAGGATAAATTTTGCTCAGTTTGCCGTTGTCGTAGAGGAACAAACGCTGTTGCGTAATATTGATAACGACGTGTTGTCCGGAAGAGGCGGGGGAGACGTCTGGAATAAGCGTGTTTGCAGCAGCGGCTGAAGTTAAAAGGGCGGCTGTCAGGCCGAACAGTATTTTTTTCATGTCGTCTTTTTTTGTAGGGTTTGAAATGAAAGTTTTTGGCGCATGATACCTGAAACTCTGTGTTTTTGTGAGAAAATATGCGCTTTCGGTATTGGAAGACAGTTAAATGGTCGGGGAGCGGCTGAGTGACGGAAACGGTATGGGTGTGAAAGAACAGTATCAAGAAACGGAAGTTTTTTCTTTGGATTATGAGGGCAGGGGTGTTGCCAGAGTTGATGGGAAGGCCGTATTTATCGGCGGTGCGCTGCCTGGAGAGCGTGTAACGTTTGTCATACATAAAGAGAAAAAGCAGTTTGCCGAGGCTCAAGTTGAAAAGGTTTTGAAGGCTTCTTCCGAACGTGTCGAGCCCGCATGTTGCTATTTTGATACATGTGGCGGCTGTTCGCTTCAACATGTTTCTTTCGGAGCGCAAGTTGCGTTAAAGCAACGGATTTTGGAAGAACAGTTGGAATGGATAGGTAAGGTCAAGCCGGAGATAATTTTACCCCCTTTATATGGTTACTCCTGGTATTATCGCGATAGGGCGCGTTTAAGTGTTTCGGTGGATAAGCAAGGCCGTCTGAAACTCGGTTTTCAGGCCAAAAAAAGCCATGATGTCGTCAATATCCGCCATTGCCATATTTTGCCTAAGCATGTGTCCGATAGATTGCCTGATGTCCGCAATTTGCTGCAAAAGCTGCATGATGACGGTGTAAAAGTGAAATTTGTTGAGTTTTATTGCGGGAAAAATGTGACGGTACTCAACATTCGTTTCGTAAATCAACCGTTTGAACAAATATTAAGCGAATTGTGTAATTGGTTTGATAAGATATTGTCGGGTGCTGAAAAGGCATGGCAAATATGGTTGCAGGATCATGCTGAGTCCTTGCCGTTTTACCCTGAGAATGCGCCTGCCCTGAACTATACTTTTGCTCAATTTGATGTGGAAATGCCTTATAAGCCTGGTGATTTTACGCAGATTAATGCTCAGCTGAACGAAGTGATGGTGGCAAGGGCCGTCAGGCTTTTAAACCCTCAAAAAGGGGAGCGGATTGCCGATCTGTTTTGCGGTTTGGGCAATTTCAGTTTGCCACTGGCAAAAAGTGGCGCATCGGTTGTCGGTATTGAAGGTGCCGATTATCTGGTAGATAGGGCAAGGGAAAATACTCGTCTGAATCGTTGTGCCGAGAATGTGACGTTTTCTGTTGCAGACTTATTCGATACCGATGAAAAGACTGTTGAGTCGTGGGGACGATTTGACAAGATGTTGCTGGATCCGCCGAGAAACGGGGCTTATGCTGTTGTCAAATCGCTACACAAGCCGTTTTTGCCTCAGAAGATAGTGTATGTTTCGTGTAATCCATCAACATTTGCACGAGATGCCGGTGTCTTGGTTGATAAGGGCTATAAGTTTAAGGCGGCAGGAATCATGAATATGTTTGCGCAAACCTCGCATGTTGAATCCATCGGTGTGTTTGAGTTGTAAATTGGTATCAAGTCCTTTATGTGAGTAGGGTTTTTAATGTAAAAATGAGTGCATTCATGTTATCATCATTCGTTTGGGGAATTAATAACGTTGAAGTTGCGTGTAAAGCAACAGATGTTAATAAATGCAGTTTGCAGCACAAGACCGGGAGGTGTTCTTGAACTATCAACTTTTAACTATTTTTTTGCTGGTGCTTTTTTTGCTGGTGTTGGTTTTTGTTCGTCATAAACAAAGTAACAATTCAGACAAACAAAGCGCACATGCATCAAAAAGCGGCCGTACGTCTGCTGCTCATACAGCCTCCTCTGAGGATGGAAACGACTGGATTGAGAAAGTCAACCAGACAGTTTCCAATGTGGATAATCAAGACTGGGAATGGGGTGGAAGCGGCTCAAACGATGCAACAGCTTCTGTTTCCGCACAAGAAGTCGATCCGTTGACCGAATATCAGGTTTATAAACAGTTCGGCTATGAGAGCAAAGCAGCGGAGTCTTTGGCCGGTTATCTCAATACTTTGGAAGACGGTGCTCCGGAAAAGCTGGTTCATGAATTAATCGGTTTGAATCTGCGTGTCGGCAATATCGACATGCTGGCGGATACGCTTGAGCGTCATAGTGCCTCCCTTTCTGAAGACAGCGTAGCCGAATACCTGAAAGCCGGTCTGGCTTTGGATTCTACTAACCTGCGCCTGCGTGTTTTTGCCGAGCATCATCTTGGTTGGAATATGCAGGAAGTGGACCGTCAAATTGGCGAACAAAGCGGTTTGGAAGTTGCTTCCGACGAGCATATTGCCTTTGAGAACGACTCGGTTGAGCGCATTGTCGTTCCAGGCATGGGCAAACGTGCGCCTATCGTATTAGGCAAGAAAGATTTTGGCGAAATCAGCCCTGAAGAGATGGGCGCGGTTATTGGTTTTGCCAAACCGGAGCGTAGTGCAAAAATCTTGAAAGACAAGATTAGCTACGAGACTGCTTTGCATCAATACAACAAAGCAATCCAAACTTCTGCGAAGCCTGCTGGTCTCATTATCGATGCCTTGCGTCTGGATTATCAGAATGAAGAAGTAGGGCAGTTTGCCAAGCATCTGTGGAAGCTTTACCACTCTTTGGGTCAATATGGCCGTCAAGTAAAAGAACGTATGCTTGGTTGGGGTTATAACCTTGGTTATCACGAAATTTTTGATGATTTGGAAAAAGGGCCGTCTGAACAGCAAATTAAAGAGATTGGCTTGAAACGCGGTTACATTCAGCCAAGTTCTTTGCAGATGAAAGCCAAATATCGTGAGTTGGTTCAAAAAGACTCTTCAGTTATCAGCGCCAGCTCTTCACCAGCTGATGAGGCTCTGAAAGAAGTGGAATCTTTGTTGGCTTATGGTCAATTGGATTTGGCCATCGGTACTTTGGAACAGGCTGTTTTGCAGTATCCTCAAGAATCGCAGTTGTACATTATCTTGTTTGATTTGTACGAACGCGTTGAAGATTGGGGACGTTTAGAACAATTTCTGCGCTTGTTGCGTGAGCGTGTTGTCAGCCTGCCTGAAGAGGTTGTCTTGGCAATGAGCCGTCTCTTGCAACGAATGAACCAATATTCAAAAAAATAAGATAATCGTAGAAAGTACGAGTGATGAATAATCATTTACCAAAAATTAAAACCATACGGGTTATGTTACAGGAGATGGGCGAGCAACAGCAGGCGGTATTCCGTATGGCATTTAAAATGCACAATACGACGAATTACGTCATCGTTTCCCCTGACTCTGATGAAAAACCGGATTTGGTATTGGTTGATACCGATACTCCGGCAGGTTTAGAAGCTTGGAAAGAGTCGAAGAAAACTTATCCGGAAGTACCTGTGGCTATGTTTTCTTCCGAGTTGCCGACAGTAACGACTCCTTATTTGGCTAAGCCGGTCAAATTCGATACCTTGTTTCCTGTTTTGCGCAGCCTGGCTCAAGGCGGCAATGTTTTTGAGCCGTCTGAACAACAAGCGGCTGAAGAGAATAAAAGACAATCAAATTCAGATGGCACAAGAAAAGCAACCATTCGCCGATTTAATCCAAATAAAGGCTTGTTGGGCGCGCTAAAATTTGCCAGTCAAGGACACCAAGATATTGCTGTCTTGCATGAAGGCAAGCCGATATTAATCGTGTTTCCTAGCATCCAGCGAGTACTGTTGACAGTCAGTGCCAACGAGTTGGAGAAATTGTGTAAGAACGATAACTTGGCTGTCGTGTGTAAGGCTGTTCCTGATAATCCTCAATGGAAAGAAAAAGCCAAAGTTACCATTATGTCATGCTTGTGGCAAATAGCTATTTGGACTGCATCAGGCCGTCTGATTTATCCGATGACGCCGCAAACTGTCTTTACACTCAAGCGGTGGCCAAACTTAACCCGTTTGGCACATGTTCCAGAATCTATGCGTTTGTCGGCATTTCTGACGAAAACGTCTGTTAATCTGAACATCCTCTATAAAGTCATGCCTTTAGAAATGCCTGATATTTTGAACTATTTATCGGCAACATATATGACAGGCTTTTTGGCGACAGATACAGAGTTTGCAACTGATGCGAACAATACGCCTTCATTGAACGAACAGATTGATGTGAATAGCAAAGACGTACCTGAAACAGCAATGAGCAAAGAGGCTCAAAAAATTGCCGGTCCGTCGAAAGAACAACCTCGCGGCCTGTTGCAACGCCTGATGCGTAAGTTGCTGGGTAAATCGTAAAGGACACGTCATGAAAGAAAATAAAATTATCTTTACCGGTCCTGTTGGCGTAGGTAAAACCACTGCAATTTCAGCTTTATCTGATGAACCTCCGGTTCAAACCGATGCATCCGCATCCGATATTACACTTGTCCGTAAGGGGTACACGACTGTGGCGATGGACTACGGTGTCATTCATTTGGATGAGGAAACTAAGGTTCACCTGTATGGTACGCCTGGTCAGGAGCGTTTTAATTTCATGTGGGAAATTCTGAGCCAAGGCAGTATGGGCTTGGTGCTTCTTTTGGATAATACAAGAAGCAATCCATTGAAAGACTTGCAATTCTTCTTGGATGCATTCCGGGAGTTGCTGAAAAAAGCGCCTCTGGTTGTAGGGGTAACGAAGATGGATATCCGATCCTTACCAAGCGTGGATGTTTATCAAAAATATTTAGCACAGAATAATTTTAATGTACCGGTTTTTGAGATTGATGCACGTCGAAAAGACGATGTAAGACAATTGGTTACTGCCATGTTGTTCTCAATTGACCCCGGATTAGAGGTATAAGATGGAAGCGACACTCTCTTTACAAGCAAATTTATATCCTAAGATTACACCGGCGGGTGCGTATTATGCTGTTTCAAGTGATACGCCCAGTGCCAGCAGAACTTTATTGTATGGTCTGTTGCGTGCAGAGCCGTCTGAAACCATCAGCAGCGAAAAAATCTTGGCATGGGCGGATACCAGCGACATCAATACCGCTTTGAACCTGCTGTACCGCCTGCAACGCTTGGAATTTTTGTATGGTGATGAGGAAATTAGCACAGACGATATCCATTTGACTGACGAGCAATTGCCTACATTGTTGGAACAGTTGTCTAATTCTGGCAAAGCTTTATTGGCTGATGAAAACGGTTTGTATTTTGCCAATGCTAATTTCCATCATGAGGCTGCGGAAGAGTTAGGCCTTTTGGCGAGCGAAGTGGCCAAAATGGAAGACAATCACCGTCTTTTGATTCGCAATAACCTGCATATCAATAATAGTGCATGGGGTATTTGTGATCCTTCAGGCCAAAGTGAATTGACCTTTTTCCCTCTGTATATTGGCATGACCAAGCTGATTTTGGTAATTGGCGGAATGCCTGACTTAAATAAAGAGGCTTTTGTTACTTTGGTTAAAGTGCTGTACCACCGATACGGCAGCCGTTGATTTTTGCCTGACCGATATTTATTTTAGAATGGAGCGACTATGCAACAACTATTAATCTCTGTATTAAGCGATTTGAACAATACCTCTGCTGATATCACTGCTTCTGCAGTTATTTCTACAGACGGCCTGCCGATCGCAACCATGCTGCCTTCCCACATGAATGCAGACCGTGTAGGCGCGATGTCGGCAACGCTTTTGGCATTGGGCAATCGTTCCGTGCGTGAGTTGGCTTGCGGTGAGTTGGATCAGGTAATGGTTAAAGGTAAAAACGGCTATATTCTGTTGAGTCAAGCAGGTGAAAATGCAGTATTGGCATTGATGGCAAAAGAAAGCGGTAAATTGGGCTTGATTTTGTTGGATGCGAAACGTGCGGCCAAACAAATTGCTGAAATCTTATAAAAATTTTATAAATTAAAAAGATATAAAAATATTTTTGTTTTTATATAGATTGTTGCTTGACAGATTTCTGATATTTTCTATATAATTCCATCTTTAATTCCCCGATAGCTCAGTCGGTAGAGCGACGGACTGTTAATCCGCAGGTCCCTGGTTCGAGCCCAGGTCGGGGAGCCAAATTTTAAAACCACCATGTTGCATGGTGGTTTTTATTTTATCTATTTATTAGTATTTTTAACATATTGATAATGCGTGGTGAGATGGTTGTACTTAATGCTTCAATTTTCAGACGGCCTACCAGCATATTTAAATATCTCATTTATTTTTTAAGCTATACATAATATTTATAGAAAAATAATATCTTATTGTTATCTATGGAAAACTCACATACATTACATTCTTCATCACGCTTTCGGTTCGCATTAAAAAATGCGGCATGGCACTTGTTGATTAGTCTGATTTTGGCAGGATTGGCCGCTTTGTTGGTATTTGGAGTTTGGTATCCTTATCCGTATGCCGAGCTGACAGGTGGATTGGCTTTGTATAAACTAGTCATTTCAGTAGATATTGTTTGCGGCCCGTTGCTGACTTTGATTCTTGCCAGTCCGAGCAAGAAATTTAAAGAAAGGATTGTTGATTTTTCCTTAATCGGCATGATTCAGCTGGCTGCTTTAATTTATGGTTTGTACAGCGTATCTTTGGCGCGTCCAGTGGTTGTCGCATTTGAAACCGATAGGATGAATGTGGTAACTGCTGCAGAAATTGATGTAAATGATTTGAGCCATGCTCCGAAGGATTTGCAGGATTTATCTTGGTTTGGCGCGCGTCGTGTTGGGTTGCGTGAAGCAACGGGTCCGGATGAGGCTAACCAAAGTCTTGATTTGTCTTTGAAAGGTGTTGAACCGAGTATGAGGCCTTCTTGGTGGTTGCCAGATTCGCAGCAGGAACGTGAGAAAATTCGTAAGGCAATGAAACCGTTATTTGTCTTGGCAAAAGCCCGTGGCATGAGTGAGGAGTCAATTTTTAAACAGGCTTCGCTGGAAAACGATGGGAAAGAATTGTATTTCTTGCCATTTACCAGTGCGCGAAGTAAAGAATGGGTTGTGATATTGAATGATCAGGCAGATTTCTTGGGTTATGCGCCGATTGATGGTTTTATCAAGTAGAAAAGGCCGTCTGAAAGCTGGCAAGTGATGGTATAGGCTGTTTTTAAAAGAAGATATGCTGTCAGACTTTGCCTTTCTTTCGTCAAACTGATAAACTGTTTGCCATTATTTTTGACCGAGGCATAAATTTTTCATGAAAGACGCAGAGCAGAGTAGTTGTTATACCGCTTCTTTCCCTTTATTTATGTCCGAACTTTGGCAGTCTGTCCGTTTTAAGCGGAACGGCTGCCTTTTTGTATTTTAAAGGAACACAATCATTATGGATTTCAGTTGGTTGGCGGAGCCGCATACTTGGATAGGCTTTGCCACGCTTCTGGTTTTGGAAGTTGTTTTAGGTATTGATAACCTTGTTTTTGTAGCGATTTTGGCAAACAAGGTTAAACCGTCGCAACGTGATAAGGCGCGGATAACGGGCTTGGGTTTGGCCGTGATTATTCGGATTTTTATGCTGGGCTTTATGGCGCACATCATGACGCTGACGCGTCCTTTGTTTGAGTTGGGCGGCCTGGAGATTTCCGGTAAAGACATGATTATGTTTGCCGGCGGTATTTTCCTGCTTTATAAAGCGACTACTGAGTTGCACGAACGCCTTGAAGGCCACAATCAATTTGCTGTTGCTGAAGGGCAGAAGAAGCATTCTGCTTTTTGGGGCGTTGTGGCGCAAATCTTGATTTTGGATGCGGTTTTCTCTATCGATTCTGTTATTACGGCAGTGGCGATGGTGGATCATATTGTGGTGGCAATGGGTGCGGTTGTTGTGGCGATGACGGTGATGATTTCCGCCAGTAAACCGTTGACTGCCTTTGTCGACAAGCATCCGACCGTCGTGATGTTGTGTTTGGGTTTCTTGTTGATGATTGGTTTCAGTCTGATTGCGGAAGCCTTCCATTTCCATATTCCGAAAGGCTATTTGTATGCGGCGATCGGCTTCTCGATTTTGATCGAACTGTTTAATCAGGTTTCGCAAAAGAATGCCCGCAAAAATGACTACATCAGCACTTCTTGGCGTAAGCGCACCGCTGAAAATGTGTTGGGTATGATGGGTATCCGCGAAAGCATTTTGGCAAAAGCAGGCGATAATGGCGGCGATGACGAGCATTTTGAAGAAAACGAAAAATCCATGATTCGCAGCGTGCTGACTTTGGCGGAGCGTCCGATTATGGGCGTGATGATTCCGCGTCGGGAGATCGAGAAATTGGATATTTCCCAAAGTCGGGAAGAGCAAAATGCGCAGTTGAAAAATACGCCGTATAGCCGTTTGTTGGTTGTCGGTAAGGCAGGTGTAGATGAGCCTTTGGGCTATATCAGTAAAAAAGATTTGCTGAACCAGCTACTTGAATCGGGAGAAATCAATATTCAGACGGCCTTGCGCCAACCATTGATTTTGCCGGATAGTACGACGGCGTTGAATGCGATTGAATTGTTCCGTCAAAGCAGCGCGGATTATGCGTTGGTGGTGGATGAATTTGGCGCGGTCTTGGGCATGGTGACCATGAAAGATTTGTTGGAAACCATCGCTGGTGAATTCCCCGAGGAATTCGAGCGTGAGGAAGAAGAAGCTGCTCCAGCCAGTCAGGATGAAACGCTGTCTGTGGATGGTGCATTGGAGTATGTGGAATTGGCTTCTCAGCTAAATCTGCCTACTCAAGAGGAAGACGCGGACTTCCATACCGTTGCCGGCTTGATTATGGAAGAATTGCAAAGTATTCCTGATGTGGGCGACTTCATTGATTATCATGGCTGGCGTTTTGAAGTGGTTGAGAAGGATGGGCAACGGATTGCCCGTGTGAAAATCAACCGTTTGCCGGAAGAAGAATAAGTAAAGGCTAATATAGTAAAGGCCGTCTGAAAATGTTCAGACGGCCTTTTTATTTGTTCAACTTTAGTTGCCGTAATGTCCTGAGCCTAAGATTCGGTGTGAATGTGCGCCGGTTGCATGGTGGGGATTGCTCGGAACTTGATTGCACCAACAGGCTGCAAGCCAGGCAAAAGCGGCTGCTTCGACCCATTGCGGGTCAAGATGGAGCTTGGCTGTGCTGTACAATTTGGTGTCGGGAGAAAACAGGGTTTCCAAGTCTTGCATCAAAATCGGATTGCGGATGCCGCCGCCGCAGATATAAAGATTATGAATCGCCGGAGCAGCTTGTTTGGTCGCATCAAAAATGGTTTGTGCGGTATAAAAAACCAATGTGCGTATCACATCTTCTGGCTTTTCATCACCTTTCAGACGGCCTTGAAGCCAGCTTAGGGAAAACAACTCTCGGCCTGTACTTTTCGGATAAGGGCGGCTGAAGTAAGGATGGTCGAGCAGGGAAACGAGCAGGTCAGGGAGGATTTCGCCTTGTGCGGCTTTTTCCCCATTTTTGTCGTAAGGCTGCTGCCAAATATGTTGCATCCATGCATCCATCAACATATTGCCGGGGCCGGTATCGAAGCCGAAAGAAGGGTTGTCGGGCGGGAGGATGCTGATATTGGAAATGCCGCCAATGTTGAGTACGGCACGGGTTTCATTCGCATCTTGAAACAGCGCTTCGTGAAAAGCAGGGACGAGGGGCGCACCTTGACCGCTGCAGGCAAGGTCACGGCTGCGGAAGTCGCCGATCGTGAAAATGCCGGTCAGTTCGGCCAATAGTGGGAGGTTGACCAGTTGAATGCTGTAACCGTGTTCAGGCGCATGGCGGATGGTTTGTCCGTGGCAGCCGATTGCGGCAATGTCTTTGGCCGACAGGTTTTGTTCTGCCAGCAGTTGCTGGACGGTTTGGGCGTATAGGCGGCTGAGTGTTTGCGCCAGGATATTGCTTCTGTGTAATTCATTTTCGCCTATGTTTTGCAGTGCCAACAATTCTTGGCGCAGGCCGTCTGAATAGGGTAGAAAGCTGTGAGCAACGGCTCGTTGCCATTGCTTGCCTTGCATTTGAATCAGTACGGCATCGGCACCGTCCATGCTGGTTCCGGACATGATGCCGATATAGTATTGGGGTTGCATTTCGGTTACAGAAAGAGAAGGTAAAACGACATTTTAACGCCTTTTGACGTTTTTACGGGAATTTCGGCATTTAATGTAAATAGTTGGTGCAAGAAAGATTACAAAAAGGTTAAAATAACGCGACTCAACATGTTTTCCAAAAGGAAACTTTCCATGGCTCAAACTCAGTCGAGTGCGAACTTGAAGCTGATTAATACGGTTTTTGCCGCTATGCTTGTGAGCATGGTCGGCTATTTTATTTATTGGGGCTTGGGTTATACCCACTACAACCACTCCGGCCTGTTTATCCTTGCTACCTTTTTCGGCGTCTTCATGGCGTTTAATGTGGGTGGCAACGATATTGCCAACTCTTTCGGTACAAGTGTCGGCTCCGGCACTTTGACCATTCCGCAAGCCTTGCTGATTGCGGCAGTATTTGAAGTCAGCGGCGCAGTGATTGCTGGCGGCGAGGTAACAGATACTATCCGTAAGGGTATTGTCGATTTGAATGGCATGCATCTGGATCCGATGCAGTTTGTCTTCATTATGATGTCTGCGCTTTTGGCTGCGGCATTGTGGCTGCTTTTCGCATCGCACAAAGGTCTGCCGGTTTCCACTACACATGCCATTATCGGCGGTATCGTCGGTAGTGCTCTGTGTATGGCGGCATTGAACGGTGTGGATTCTGTTGCGTTGATTCAATGGGACAAGTTGGGCGAAATTGCCTTGTCTTGGATATTGTCTCCGGTTTTGGGCGGCATCGTTTCCTATCTGTTGTTTTCACGAATTAAGAAAAACGTTTTGGACTACAACTCTTGGGCCGATAATACGCTCAAAGGCATCAAGCTGGAGAAGAAAACCTATAAAGAAGAGCACCGCCTGTTTTTTGAAGCCTTGAGTGAATCTGAAAAAGTCGAATACGCCACCAAAATGGCGCATGATGCCCAAATCTATGATGAGCCGGACTTTGATCCTGAAGAATTGCAGTCTGAGTATTATCGCGGTCTGCACCGCTTTGACAGCCGTAAGGGTGAAGTAGATTCTTACAAAGCCCTGCATTCCTGGGTGCCGTTTATTGCTTCTGTCGGTGGCATGATGATTGCGGCAATGTTGATTTTCAAAGGTCTGAAAAATCTGCATTTAGGTATGAGCAACGTCAACAGCTTCCTGACCATTTTCATGATTGGCGCGGCTATTTGGATGGGTACGTTTGTATTTGCCAAAAGTTTAAAACGCAAAGATTTGGATAAATCGACTTTTCAAATGTTCTCATGGATGCAGGTATTTACCGCTTGCGGTTTTGCATTCAGCCATGGTGCGAACGATATTGCCAATGCGATTGGTCCGTTTGCCGCAATTATGGATGTGTTGCGTACCAACAGCATTACTGCTCAAAACGCCGTGCCGCCGATTGCCATGTTGACTTTCGGTATCGCTTTGATTGTCGGCTTGTGGTTTGTCGGCAAAGAAGTGATTAAAACCGTAGGCACCAGCTTGGCAGAAATGCACCCCGCGTCAGGTTTTTCTGCTGAGCTTTCTGCTGCTGCCGTCGTGATGGCCGCATCATTTATGGGCTTGCCTGTTTCCAGTACCCATATCTTGGTGGGTGCAGTTTTGGGTATCGGCTTGGTTAACCGCAATGCCAACTGGAAATTGATGAAACCGATCGGCCTTGCTTGGGTTATTACCTTGCCTGCTGCTGCCATTTTGTCTGTTGTCAGCTATTTGATTTTGCAAGCAGTGTTTTAATTGATTATTTGATTTAAAAGGGCTGTCTGAAAGATCGATTTCAGACGGCCTTTGCTTATTTTTGTAAGGGGTAGATTTTAGTTTATTTTAACGAGGCATAAATCATGCTGTTCAATGTTTGAACTGATACAAGAATAACCAAGGTAATAGAGAAATACCTTATTGGGAATAGCTTAGAAAAGATTTTGGTTTCAAAACTTGGCTTGGTGAGGATATAAACAAAGCTATTTTTAATCAGCCTACTATAAGGTTAAGGCAATAAAAAGCCCCAATCCATCGACGTTTAAGTGTCGTATTGAACTGGGGTTTTTTCTATTTAGTATGAGCCTTATCAGGCCGTCTGAACATTATTCAGCAGCTTCGTTGATCTCAGCTTGTGCAGGAGCCGCTTCTGCTTCAGTGGTAGCCTTAGCGACTTGGCGTTCGGCTTGTGCAGCCAATGCCTGTTGAACGGCTGGGTGCTGTTGGGCGATGGTTTGTTCTTCTGCGCTGACTTCGCCTTTGAAGCGGTTGTTCAAGTCAAAACGTTTGCCGCCGCGAGCCAGGGCTTTCAGATAGCGTGGACGGCGGCAGTGGTTGGCCAGTACGCGTGCAATCAGTGCAGGGTCGTATTGGGGCAGGGCGGCAACCAAGTCTTGGTCGATACCAACGGCCAACGGTTTGAATCGTTTGAATACATCATATTTGCCGTAAATGTGGTCGGCAATCATGTCTGTCTGTTTTTTCTTGCTCATGGTTTGGACGGCAGATTTCAGCGCAGCGCCCAAAGCGGTTTCTTGTGCCATTGCGGTTGTATTCCTCTAATATAAATCCGTATTTTCGTCATACGGCAATAAGCTGCTATTGTAGTATAAAGACTGTGATTTGGCTAAATTTTTCTGAGAATATTCAGAAATAAACGGTTATTTCCCCAGTTTGGCAATGTCCGGTGTATTAACTTGAACATCGGCATTTTGCGCACGATGGCGTAAGGCGTGGTCAATCAATACCAAGGCCAGCATGGCTTCTGCAATCGGAGCGGCGCGTAATCCGACGCAGGGGTCGTGGCGGCCGTGTGTGGCAAGCTCGACAGGGTTGCCTTCTATGTCAATACTGCGGCGCGGTGTAGCGATGGAACTGGTCGGTTTGATGGCAATATTCACATGAATGTCTTGTCCGGTGCTGATGCCGCCCAAGATGCCGCCTGAGTGGTTGGATAGAAAGCCTTGAGGTGTGAGCTCGTCGCCATGCTCGCTGCCGCGTTGCGTTATGCTATCAAAACCTGCACCGATTTCCACGCCTTTGACAGCATTGATGCCCATCATGGCGTAGGCAATTTCTGCATCGAGGCGGTCAAAAACCGGTTCTCCCAAGCCGACAGGGACGTTGGCTGCTTCGATATGAAGTTTTGCGCCGACAGAATCCAATGATTTGCGCACGCTGTCCATATAGTTTTCCAAGTCCTCAATTTGGCTTTGGTTGGCGGCAAAAAAAGGATTTTGGGAAATATATTCGTAGCCTTCAAACTGGATTTCTTTTTCACCGACTTGGGTAACGTAGGCGGTAATTTCAGTACCGAATTTTTCTTTCAGCCATTTTTTTGCAACTGCTCCGGCTGCAACGCGGGCAGCGGTTTCGCGAGCGGAACTTCTACCGCCGCCGCGATAGTCGCGTGTACCGTATTTGTGCCAGTAGGTGTAATCGGCATGTCCGGGGCGGAAACTGGTGGCGATATTGCCATAGTCTTTGCTGCGTTGGTCGGTATTGCGGATTAGGAGGGCGATGGGTGTGCCGGTGGTTTTGCCTTCGAATACGCCGGAGAGGATTTCGACTTGGTCGGCTTCGCGGCGTTGGGTAACGTGGCGGCTGGTGCCGGGTTTGCGGCGGTCAAGGTCAAATTGGATATCCGCTTCGCTCAATTCTAATCCGGGCGGGCAGCCGTCAATGATGCAGCCCAAGCCTGCACCGTGGCTTTCGCCGAAAGTGGTAACGGTAAAGATTTGTCCGAAGGTATTGCCTGCCATAGGGATACTCTTTTGAAATTGGGTTTGGAAATTTTTTGCTTGTTTGGATAATTCTCAGGCCGTCTGAACGGTGAAACGAGAATCTTTGATTTCGTTTTTACACTTCTTCAGACGGCCTTTTGATATGACTGCTTAGTTCAGTTTACCGTGGCACTGTTTGTATTTCAGGCCGCTGCCGCAAGGGCAAGGATCGTTGCGGTGAACAATCAGGCCATTTTGTGCAAGCGCTTCGGGGCTGAAGTCTGTGCCGTCAGGGTCGAACGCTTCGGTAACCAAATCGGTTTGCGATTGACCGAGCAATTCTTCCATATCAGGCGCATCGGAGTGGACGGTTTGAACATCGCTGACACTTTGTGCGGCAGTGTGGTCGTATTCGCTGTTGCGCTCGATTTGAACGGCGGTCAGCAAAGCGGCAATGTTTTGTTTGATACTGCGCCACAGGTTTTCAAACATGGCGAAAGCTTCGCGTTTGTATTCCTGTTTCGGATTTTTTTGAGCATAGCTGCGCAGATGGATACCTTGGCGCAAGTAGTCCATAGCGGCGAGGTGTTCGCGCCATTGGTTGTCGATAACTTGCAACATAACATTGCGTTCGAAGTCTGACATAGCCTGTTTGCCGACCAATTCGACTTTTTCGGCATATTCGTCTTCGATGCGCTTGATGAGGCGTTCTTTAATGTCTTGGTTATCCAAAGTGCTGTCTTCTTTTAGCCAACCTTTAATATCGACATGCAGGCGAAAATCGGCGGCAAGTTGGTGCTCCAGTGCCGGAATGTCCCATTGCTCTTCCATGCTGTCAGGCGGGATGTAGTAATCAACCAAGTCGCTGATAACGTCGGCGCGGATTTCGCGGGTCAAATCGCTGACGTCTTTTCTGGTCAGGATTTCGTTACGTTGATGGTAAATCACTTTACGTTGGTCATTGGCAACGTCATCGTATTCCAAAACTTGTTTACGCATATCGAAGTTGCGGCCTTCGACTTTACGTTGTGCGCCTTCGATTTGACGGGTCAGCAGACCGTGTTCGATGGCAACACCGCGTTCAGGAGCCAAGCGGTTGAGGATGGCGGCGGCACGGTCGAGTGCAAAGAGGCGTAACAATGGGTCTTCAAACGACAGATAGAAACGGCTGGAACCGGGGTCGCCCTGACGGCCCGCGCGACCGCGCAACTGGTTGTCGATACGGCGGCTTTCATGGCGTTCTGTACCGATAATGTGCAAACCGCCTGCGGCCACAACTTGGTCGTGTTCGGCTTGCCAACCGCTTTCAAGGGCGGAAATTTGCGCTTGTTTTTGCTGTTCGCTCAAGGTTTCATCGGCACGGATGGCTTCGATTTGATGTTTGAGGTTGCCGCCCAAGACAATATCGGTACCGCGGCCGGCCATGTTGGTGGCAACGGTAATTGCGCCGACTTTACCGGCTTGAGCGACAATTAATGCCTCGCGCTCGTGTTCTTTGGCGTTCAGAACGTTATGCGGCAGACCTGCTTTATGTAATAAGTTAGAAACCAGTTCAGAGTTTTCGATGCTGGTTGTGCCGACCAAAACCGGTTGGCCGTTTTTGTGGCATTCGGCGATGTCTTTGACGACGGCTTCAAATTTTTCTTCGGCTGAGCGGAAGATTTGGTCGTTGAAGTCTTTACGTTGTACAGGACGGTTGGTCGGAATGATGACGGTTTCGAGGTTGTAAATGCTTTGGAACTCGAAGGCTTCGGTGTCGGCCGTACCGGTCATGCCAGACAGTTTGCTGTACAGACGGAAGTAGTTTTGGAAGGTAATGGACGCGAGCGTTTGGTTTTCGCGTTTGATTTCTACGCCTTCTTTGGCCTCAACAGCTTGGTGCAAGCCTTCGGACCAGCGGCGGCCGGCCATCAGACGGCCTGTAAATTCGTCCACAATCACGATTTCGCCGTCTTGGATAACGTAGTGTTGGTCTTTGTGGAACAGGGTGTGCGCGCGCAATGCAGCCATAAGGTGGTGCATCAGGGAAATATTGGCGGCAGAGTAGAGCGAATCGTTTTCCTGCAATAAGCCCATTTGGGTCAGGATTTGCTCGGCGTGTTCGTGACCGGCTTCGCTCAGGATAACTTGGTGTGCTTTTTCATCTACCCAGTAATCGCCTTCGCCTTCTTCGGTTTCTTGGCGGATAAGGTGGGCAGGAACGGCGTTCATCACGCGGTAGAGCTGGATGTTGTCATCCGCCTGGCCGGAAATAATCAGTGGCGTACGCGCTTCGTCAATCAGAATGGAGTCCACTTCGTCGACTACGGCAAAGTTCAATTCGCGCTGAACTTTGTCGTATTGGTCGGTAACCATATTGTCGCGCAGGTAGTCGAAACCGAATTCGTTGTTTGTACCGTAAGTAATGTCGGCACCGTAAGCAGTTTGGCGTTCGAAAGGTTGCAAATCGGCGACGATCACGCCGACGTTCAAGCCTAAGAAATTGTACAACGGCTCCATAATGCTTGCGTCACGGGAGGCGAGGTAGTCGTTGACGGTAACGACGTGTACGCCTTTTCCTGACAATGCATTCAGGTAAACGGCAAGGGTGGCCACCAGAGTTTTACCTTCACCGGTACGCATTTCGGCGATTTTGCCGTTGTGCAGGACCATACCGCCGATCAGCTGTACATCAAAGTGGCGCATGCCCAATACACGGCTCGATGCTTCGCGGCAGACAGCAAAGGCTTCGACCAAAATGTCGTCCAGGCTTTGTCCGTCGGCGAGACGTTGTTTGAATTCGGCTGTTTTAGCTTGCAATTCTGCATCGCTCAAGGCCTGCATTTGTTTCTCAAGCGCGTTGATTTTGGCAACGGATTTACGATATTGTTTCAGCAGGCGGTCGTTGCGGCTGCCGAAGATTTTCTTAGCAATGTTTGTCAGCATGAATAATTCCTGCGCCTTGATATAATAGTGGGCTAAACTGGGATTTTAACACAAGCGCTTGTATAACGCGGTAATGCTGTTTGAAATAAAGGCGGTTTTGCTGTATTTCAATTGTAATTGTTTGGTTAATTTACTGAGAGGCCGTCTGAAACATATGGATTTAGCACAATTAGGCAAGCGCGATCATTTATTGGCAGGCTTGTTGCAACAATCGCAACAATGGCGGAAATTGGATGCAAAAATCAAAACGGTTTTGCCGGCCAACCTGCATCCGCATTTTCAGACAGCCTGCGTAGAAGACGGAAGATTGGTCTTGCTTGCCACCAATAATATGGCTGCTTCGCGTTTGAAAATGATCCTGCCTGCCATGTTGCCCAAATTGCAAACATTGCATGCAGGCGTCAGGGAAGTGGTGGTCAGGGTAGTTCCCAAGCCTCCGACTCAACCGAAAACCAATAGTTTGAGATTGAGCGAGGCAGCTTTAAACAGTTTCGATGAGGCGGCAGCTAAATTGGAAGGCAAGCATCCCGAATTGGCGGCGGCATTGGCAGAATTGGTATGCAAGCATAGCCGTTAAAATTATGTTAGATGAGATTACAGTTAATAAATGTTAAAACTTATATCGTTCGGCTGATAGCATCTAATACTAAAGAAATACGACCTAGAAAGTATCTGTTTTCTTTTAGGTAAACTGATGTAAACTTGGCTTGAAACTTTGATTTCGTGTGAAGTTTGTAGCAAAATAACGCCTGAATTTCACATCACGCTATGCGGATAAATTTTAGTTTGGCGTTTGCCTTTTATTAATATATTCGTGTGGTGCTATTAATAGAACTTAACAAAACTCTCATCATTAGGAGATACATCAATGAAAGCTTATCTGGCTCTGATTTCCGCTGCCGTTATCGGCTTGGCTGCATGCTCTCAAGAAGCTGCAAAACCTGCTGAAGCCCCTGCTGCTTCTGCCGCTTCCGAAGCTGCCCCTGCAGAAACTACTGCACCTGCTGATGCAGCTCCTGCTTCTGAAGCCGCTCCGGCCGACGCTGCCGCTGCTCCTGCTGCCGGCAACTGCGCGACTACTGTTGAAGCCAACGACGCTATGCAGTTCAACACTAAAGAAATCCAAGTAAGCAAAGCTTGTAAAGAATTCACCATCACCCTGAAACACACCGGTACCCAACCTAAAACCAGCATGGGTCACAACATTGTCATCGGTAAAGCTGAAGACATGGACGGTATTTTCAAAGATGGCGTTGGCGCAGCTGACACTGACTACGTTAAACCTGATGATGCACGCGTTGTTGCCCACACCAAACTGATCGGTGGCGGCGAAGAATCTTCTTTGACTCTGGATCCAGCCAAACTGGCTGACGGAGAATACAAATTCGCTTGCACCTTCCCAGGTCACGGCGCTTTGATGAACGGTAAAGTTACTTTGGTTGACTAATCCGCCTAAAGCTCGAAAACAGACAGCCTGCCTTGCGCAGGCTGTTTTGTTATAATCTGGAAACATTAATTTAAGAATAAATCCTATGAATCCGTTTGAAACCAAAAGCGTTACTTTTGCCGAACCTATTGAAATGCTGTATGCCTGCCACGGCAAAGTGCGCCGTTTCTGCAATCAGGTTGCCATGTTGTCGGACTATATCGCCGAAAACGGCTGCAATCAGATTGTTTTGCAAACCATCCGCCAAATTGCCCAGTATTTCAACGTTGCCGCGCCCTTGCATCATGAAGATGAAGAAGAAAACTTCTTTCCGCTTTTGTTGCAATATGCGCCGCAAGCCAAAGAAAGCGTTGACGAGCTGCTACGCCAACATGTCAGCCTGCATGGCAACTGGGACGGCGTAGCGGCTGAATTTGCCAAGCTTGAAGCAGACAACGCCTATATCCCTGATGCCGAAGCATTCAAACGTTTTGTCGCAGGATATGATGTTCATCTGGCGATTGAAGAGCCGCTGTTTGATATGGGCAAAACCTTTATCCCCAAAGAAAAATTGACCGAAATCGGCGAAATTATGGCCGCACGCCGCCGTAAATAAGGCCGTCTGAAACAATCGTCTCAAGGAATACACTATGCTGACCCCAAAAAGTTGCGATTTGTTCAATATCCCTTTTTTCCAGTTTTCCCAGCTTAAAAAATACCAGCCTGAAAGCATTCCGCAAATCAAGGCAGACTATAAAGAAAACTGGCAGGTATGGCAGCAGCTGATCCAGCAGGTTGCCGCCGAATTGTGTGCGCCGTTTGCGCCGCCGCATATCGAACGCTGGTGTAACGGCTGGCAGGTGCGCGCTCATTTCTTTGCCTATTTCAAATACGAACAATATAAAAATTCCGCAGCGATTTTATCGATTTTGCTAAATCGCCGCCGTCTGAGCGTCAGCTTGGATTGGCACTGCTATAAAGCCGATGTTTCCCCCATCGCGCTGCCTGATTACAACCGCTGGCTGGATAATTTTGATACTGAAAAATACGCTTCCTTCGATATGTGGCATGGTGCGGAAAGCGAATATGACGATTATCGTATCGTCGCCCAACAAAGCGACGGCGATAGAAAGCTTCGAGACGACAAAGATTTCTTCTGTATCGGGAAACACATCGAACGTGATGATTTGGGCAAGCAGGATGTCGTGAAATGGATAGTGGAAACAGTGGAAGAATTACTGCCGCTGTATGAAGCTTGCCATGGAAAATAACTCAGAATACTGAAAGGTAGACTGCCTATTCAGTATCTTCAAATAAACTCAAGGCTGTCTGAAAATCATATTCAGAACGTTTCAGACGGCCTGTTTCTCAAAGTGAACAAATATGACCGAAACTCAATCCCTAGAGCTTGCCAAAGAGCTGATTTCTCGCCCGTCCGTGACGCCGGATGACCAAAACTGCCAACAACTGCTGGCCGAACGCCTGCAAAAAATCGGTTTTGCCATAGAAGAGCTTCATTTTGGCGACACTAAAAATGTCTGGTTGCGCCGCGGTACACAGGCTCCGGTGTTCTGTTTTGCCGGACATACCGACGTTGTACCGACAGGCCCTGTTGAAAAATGGGATTCGCCTCCGTTTGAACCGACCGAGCGTGAAGGCCGTCTGTATGGCCGCGGCGCGGCGGATATGAAAACCAGCATTGCCTGTTTCGTTACCGCCTGCGAGCGTTTCGTTGCCGAACATCCCGATCATCAAGGCAGTATCGCGCTCCTGATTACTTCGGACGAAGAGGGCGATGCGCTGGACGGCACGACCAAAGTCGTCGATGTGTTGAAAGCGCGCGGAGAGTTGATTGATTACTGTATCGTCGGCGAACCGACTGCCGTGGATAAATTGGGCGATATGTTGAAAAACGGCCGTCGCGGCTCGCTGTCAGGCAACCTGAACGTCAAAGGCAAGCAAGGCCATATTGCCTATCCGCATTTAGCAATCAATCCCGTGCATACTTTTGCCCCGGCCTTGTTGGAGCTGACGCAGGAAGTTTGGGACGAGGGCAACGAATACTTTCCGCCGACCAGTTTCCAAATTTCCAATATCAACGGCGGCACAGGTGCGACCAATGTGATTCCGGGCGAGCTGAACGTCAAATTCAATTTCCGCTTTTCTACCGAGTCCACCGAAGAAGGGCTAAAACAACGCGTCCACGCCATTTTGGACAAACACGGCGTGCAATACGATTTGCAGTGGTCTTGTTCAGGCCAACCTTTCCTGACTCAGGCAGGAAAACTGACCGATGTGGCACGTGAAGCCATTGCCGAGATTTGTGGCGTTGAGGCCGAATTGTCCACCACCGGCGGTACTTCGGACGGACGCTTCATCAAGGCCATTGCCAAAGAACTCATCGAGTTAGGCCCGTCCAATGCCACCATCCACCAAATCAACGAAAACGTGCGGCTGGACGACATTCCGAAGCTGTCTGCGGTGTATGAGGGGATATTGGCGCGGTTGTTGGCTGAAAAGGTCGTCTGAAAACGGTAGGGCAGTGGCAGTATTGCTATACTGCTATTTTGGTTTGATTTCGATACCTGGTGAGATAAAAGGTAAAACATGATTACCCTACCTTCTTTAAACAGCCTTCCTTCAAAATGGAATGAAATCCGTGAGCGACTGGAAGCAGACTTCTCCGCCGACCTCGAAGCCCTGCTGCATGAACGTTTTACGGAATACGAAGCCAAGCAGTTCGAGCAGGATTTTATCGACCGTATCGGCTGCGCACCCGAAGAATATGTCCGTATCCGCCGTGCCATCCGTCTGTTGGAAGCACGTTATCCTGACAGCTTGAACGAACTGACCGCTGCCGCCATTGCCACGCCTTTGGGCGAGATGCTGGCGGTGTTCGGCGGTAAAGGCTTGTGTTTGCTGGAGTTTGTCGGGCAGAAGCATATGGAGCAGGAAATTACCGCCGTCCAAAAAGCCTTGCGCGGGCGGTTTGTGTTTCGGGAAGATGATCGAACGCAACTTCTGCGGCAGGAATTAGACTTATACTTCAAGGGTCGTCTGAAAACCTTTGCCACGCCTTTGGAGCAGATTGGTACCGAATTTCAAAAACAGGCATGGGATGCGCTCTTGGCGATTCCTTATGGCGAAACGCGCAGCTACAAGGAGCAGGCGCAGCGTTTGGGCAATCCTAAAGCCGTCCGCGCCGTTGCCGCCGCCAACGGGCAGAACAAAGTGTCCATCTTGATTCCCTGCCACCGCGTCATCGGCAGTGATGGCAAGCTGACCGGCTACGCAGGCGGCTTGAACCGCAAACAATCGCTGCTTGCTTTGGAACGCGGCGAAGTTCAGACGACCTTGTTTTGATTTTGAGGTAAGTCGGATACTGGTATCCGACAACGCCGATTGAAATTACCGGATTCGAAAATCCGACCTGACTATAGTGGATTAACTTTAAATCAGGACAAGGCGACGAAGCCGCAGACAGTACAGATAGTACGGCAAGGCGAGGCAACGCCGTACTGGTTTAAAATTAATCCACTATAAAATAGAGCAGCGGCAGATTGTTCATCAATGCCCGACCTGCCGGAAAGGAGAAATACGAATATGAACCTGAAAAACCGCCATTTCCTGAAACTTTTAGACTTCACGCCTGAAGAAATTACCGCCTATCTCGACCTTGCCGCCGAATTGAAAGCTGCTAAAAAAGCAGGGCGCGAGGTGCAGCGGATGCAGGGAAAAAACATTGCCCTGATTTTCGAGAAAACATCGACCCGCACCCGTTGCGCGTTTGAAGTGGCCGCACGCGACCAAGGAGCAGGGGTGACTTATCTGGAGCCTTCTGCCAGCCAAATCGGGCATAAGGAAAGCATTAAGGATACCGCGCGTGTTTTAGGGCGGATGTTTGACGGTATCGAGTATCGCGGCTTTGGGCAGGATGTGGTGGAAGAGCTGGCCAAATATGCAGGCGTGCCTGTGTTCAATGGTTTGACCAACGAGTTCCACCCGACCCAAATGCTCGCCGATGCGCTGACGATGCGCGAACATAGCGACAAACCTTTGAATCAAATAGCGTTTGCCTATGTAGGCGATGCGCGTTACAACATGGCCAATTCGTTGCTGGTGTTGGCTGCGAAACTGGGCATGGACGTGCGTATCGGTGCGCCAAAAAGTTTGTGGCCGTCTGAAAACATTATCGAGACGGTGCAGGCTGTTGCCAAAGAGACCGGCGGACGGATTCTGTTGACGGAGAATGCGCAGAAAGCCGTGAAAGGCGTGGATTTTATCCATACCGATGTGTGGGTCAGCATGGGCGAGCCTAAAGAGGCTTGGCAAGAGCGTATCGATTTGCTGAAAGATTACCGCGTTACCCCCGAATTGATGGCGGTGGCGGAAAATCCGCAAGTCAAGTTTATGCATTGCCTGCCTGCTTTCCATAATCGCGAAACCAAGGTCGGCGAATGGATTTATGAGACATTCGGCCTGAATGGTGTGGAAGTAACGGAAGAAGTCTTTGAAAGCGAAGCCAGCATTGTGTTTGATCAGGCAGAAAACCGGATGCATACGATTAAAGCGGTGATGGTAGCGGCATTGGGCGATTGATTGTTACGCTCAACATTGCTTACTGCTTCATTTAATAGAGATTAAATAAAGGCCGTCTGAAAGAAAGACTTTCAGACGGCCTTGTCGTTTGATTGGGGTTTATTGCCAAATCAGGACTTTGGGTTCGGGCGTTACTTGATAGCCTTCTTGACGCAATAGTTCGATTAAGCCTTTTTTGCTGGGTAAATGGGCAATACCGACGGCAAAGAGGGTGCTTTGTTTGGCGGATTGCTTGCGGATTTCAGGCAGCCATGCCAAGTTGCGGCGGATCAGGAGGTCGTTTTTCAGCCAATTGGACATGGCTTTGGCGTATTTGGTATCAACAAGTTTGAGGGTGCGCTGTTCGGTTTCTTCCAAAAGTGGGATGAGTTCTTCAAAGCGGCCGTCTGAATAGGCTTGATGGAGTTTTTTGATATCTTCGGTTTCTTCTTTATTGGTTTTAATGCTGGCTTTCAGAAAGTTGAGCATGGTTTCTTCAGGCTGGGCTTTGAAGATCGCGGTAACATCGTCCAAGCTTTCTAATGAACCACGCGACTTATTGATGTCGGCGGCCGCGTTGGTCAGCAACATATCTGCGCCGGTTTCTGAACTATACCCTTTGGGAAATGTACTGCCGGCAAAAATGAATGCCGCCCACGGATGGAGTTTGTCGGCAATTTGGGCGATGGGTTGGCTTTCTTCATTTTGCGAATAGATTTCTTGTAAAAGACGGAAATCTGTTTTGCCGAGCTTGCGGCTGAGTGGTTCGGTACTCATGACTTCCTTGAAGTATTTTTGATACATTTTTTTCGTTTCCGGACTGCTGTCCGGCAGTGGGTCAACTTCTGTGGTCAGTTGGTCGGTGGATTGCAATAGTTTGACTGCATCGGAAGACAAGGTTTGATTGGTTTGCCCCATGTGGATGGTGCCGAGCAGGTAGGAATCGGGTTGGCCTTCTTTGCTGATTTTCCAAACATTGCTGGTCAGTTTAGGCTGATGCCAGTTAAATTCGACAGGTTTGTTGTCGGATGAAGTTGCGGCGGGTTTGCAGGCACCCAAGGCAAGGGCGGTCAATGGTGCAAGCAGGCAGGCAAGCAGTTTTTTCATGTTTTTCCTTATTGTGGTGTGCGGTAGGTAAGGGGAATTTAGAAATCGAGCAGGTTTTGAACCGGATGTTCGCCTGTTTCAGGTTTTTCCAGTTTGCGGTTGCGGATTTTGGCCTTCCTGAGGGACAGGAGGTGCATGACTTGATGCTTTTGGCTGTCGGTCATCTGGAGCCAGTACAAGCGCTCTTCCCGGCTGCGCAGGCAGCCTTTGCAATAACCTTTGGCATTGGCTTCGCAGACACCTATACAGGGACTGGGTATGGGGAAAAAATCGGGTTGTTCCATATTTTAAAAGCGTTTGAGATAAGGGACCGGACAAACCAAAATTGCAGACTGCATTCATATTTGTCTAAACACGGCAAGTGTATCCGGTAGGATTCCTACCAATATCCAATTGAGTTGTTCATTTTAAACCCAATTACTGCAATGGTATCGTATCGATTCAAATGGGGGAGCAAAGTGGACAGTAAGGTCTCCAAGATCAATTACGGTATGTTTGGCAGAATCATGTTTTAATACAAATCTGGAGTTCCTCTATATTTTGATTTTCAGACGACCTTATGCCTAGCTCCAACTATTTGCACTTTATGACTTAATCAGTTTACGCAAAGACTGATTGTTGTATTTGATATCGGCAATCATTCGGTCGTATTGATGCATTCTACGGAGTGAGCGGGTAATCAGATAGATCGAGAAAATAATCAAACTGATGTTCATCAGACTGACCAGTGCGAGCAAAGGCCAAACATCGACGGCCTCGTACCATTTCGATGTCGCAATCAGCGCACTGAAAATAGACAAAGGGAGTGCGAAAACGGCAATGCCCGTACGCATGATAGCAAGTGCCGTGCGTTTTTCAGCAAGGAGAAGCTGCACTTGATTGATGCTGAGGATATCGTTTTGCTGTTCGGTAATCATAGGATACGCGCCTATACAAATTAACTTTGAATCCTGATAAAGCGGAAAATATGGTTTTATGTTACCCGAAAGTATTGAAAATAAAAACAAAGGTCGTCTGAAAATTTTCAGACGACCTTTTCTATCCCTATTTATACAGTTTGCGAGTATTTGGCTTTGGTTTCTTTATGGCGCAGATGGTAGTCGAACACCATGGCGATGTTGCGGATCAGGAAACGGCCCTTTGGCGTAACGGTCAGGCTGTGCGGTTTGAGACGAACCAGACCGAGGGTTTCTAGTTGCTTCATATCTTCCAGTTCGGCTGCAAAATAGCGGCTAAACGGAATGCCGAACACGCTTTCGTAAATTTGATAATCAAGCGAGAAGCGGCACATCAAATCCTGAATGATGTTGCGGCGCAAAATGTCGTCTTGATTGAGTTGGTAGCCGCGCATAATCGGCAGATGTCCGGCATCGAGTGCGGCGTAATAGGCATCGATGTCACGCTCGTTTTGGGAGTAGGTGCTGCCGATTTTGCCGATAGAGGAGACGCCGATCGCTACCAAGTCGCAGTCGGCATAGGTCGAATAGCCTTGGAAGTTGCGTTGCAGGAAACCTTCTTTGAGGGCGATGGAGAGCTCGTCGTCAGGTTTGGCAAAGTGGTCCATGCCGATGAAAACGTAGCCGCGCTCAGTCAGGGTTTGGACGCAATATTGCAGCATATCGAGTTTTTCTTCGCTGCCGGGGACAACATTGGTGTCGATACGGCGTTGCGGTTTGAAGATATGTGGCAGGTGGGCGTAGTGGTAGAGGGCAAGGCGGTCGGGATCGAGGGATAAAACCGTATCGATGGTGGTTTTGATGCTTTCGGTGTTTTGGTGCGGCAGGCCGTAAATCAAATCGACGCTGACCGATTTAAAACCGGCTTCACGCGCGGCATCAATCACTTCTTTGGTTTCTTCATAACTTTGAATGCGGTTGACGGCTTCCTGCACTTTAGGGTCAAAGTCTTGAATACCGACACTCATGCGGTTGAAGCCGAGTTTGCCGAGCATGAGGACAGTTTCGCGACTGACTTTGCGCGGGTCGATTTCGATGGAGTATTCGCCGTTGGGAATCAGCTGGAAGTATTTACGAATCATGTCGAAGACGCGTTCGAGTTGGTCGTCGCTCAGGAATGTGGGCGTGCCGCCGCCAAAGTGGAGCTGCGCGAGCTGGTGTCTTCCGCCCAAATGCGGTGCCAGCAATTCCATTTCTTTTTCCAGATACTGGATATAGGCATCGGCACGGCTTTTATCTTTGGTAATGATTTTGTTGCAGCCGCAGTAGTAGCAGATGGTATTGCAGAAGGGGATGTGGATGTAGAGCGAAAGGGGTTTGTTGAGCGCTCCCGTATTGCGCAGGCTTAAAGCTTGGATATATTCGGCTTCTTTAAAGCCTTCATGGAAGCGGTCGGCAGTCGGATAGGATGTATAACGGGGACCGCTTGATGGCAAACTGGCAATCAAGTCACGGTCAAATTCCGGTAATTCATTGTTTGTGTTGGTGTTATTTGATATGGGGATGATTTTCATGGTAGGGGCTTGTAGTATAAAGTAGGGGAATTAGGGAAAATTTTAGTCAAAATTTCGATAGTTTGGTAGAATGCCTGATAATGATATGTCGACTTTGACTTGGGTCAATAGTTATTCGGCTTCATCAGGGATTTATAGAACTATGCAGATTAAGGGTGCGTTATGGCTACACACAATGCAACACATCAAATGAAAACCTTGTGTTCCACATGTTCTTTACGCGAGCTGTGTTTGCCTGTCGGACTAATGCCTAACGAATTTTCACAATTAGATGCGGTTATTCGTCAAAGCCGCCGTCTGAAAAAAGGTGAATACCTGTTCCGTGCCGGCGAGCCGTTTACCTCTTTGTTTGCCATCCGTGCGGGCTTCTTTAAGACAACAGTCGCCAGCCAAGATGGACGAGATCAGGTAACCGGCTTTTTTATGTCGGGTGAGCTGATCGGTATGGACGGGATTTGTTCCCATATTCACAGCTGTGATGCTGTGGCTTTGGAAGACAGCGAGGTATGCGAGCTTCCGTTTACACATATTGAAGAACTCGGTCAGGATATTCCCAGCCTTCGTTCTCACTTTTTCCGCTTGATGAGCCGCGAAATTGTCCGAGATCAGGGCGTTATGCTGCTTTTAGGCAATATGCGCGCCGAAGAGCGATTGGCAGCATTCTTGCTTAACCTGTCTCAGCGTCTCTATTCACGAGGTTTTGCCGCCAATGATTTTATCTTACGGATGTCGCGTGAGGAAATCGGCAGCTATTTGGGGCTGAAACTGGAAACAGTCAGCCGCACCTTGTCTAAATTCCATCATGAAGGCTTGATTTCGGTTGAACACAAGCACATCAAAATCTTAGATGCGACAACCTTGAAGAAAATGGTTTCCGGTTGTTCGCACGCTATCTGAATCTTAGGCCGTCTGAAATATTTCAGACGGCCTTTTTAACAAGAATTAAAGAATAATTGTTAAGTTACGAAAGTGATAGTCAGATATTAAATTGAAAAATCTTCAACAACCGGTGTGTACAGAATACGGTCGACTACTTCTCTGGTCAGTTTTGGTGCAAACATCTGGATAAAGTCATACGCGTAGCCGCGCAGGTAGGTATCAGTGCGTAAGGCTATCCATGTAGGCGACGGTTCAAATAAGTGTGCCGCATCAATAAGTTGTAAATCTTGATCGACAATGGGATCGTACGCCATTTTAGCCATCAAACCAACGCCCAAGCCTAAGCGGACATACGTCTTCAGTACATCCGTATCGGCAGCCGATAAGGCAACATCAGGTTGCTCAATATGCGCTTTATTAAATGTACGCGCGATACTGCTGCCGGAATTAAAAGCAAATTCGTAAGTAACCAGCGGAAAAGAAGCCAAATCTTCAAGGCTTAAAGGATTGCGGCAGTCCAAAAGAGGGTGGTCGTGCGGAACAATGACGGCATGGTTCCATTCATAGCAGGGCAGTTTCCCCAACTCAGGATGATCGTCAATGCGTTCAGTAATAATTGCTAAATCAGCTTCGCCGCTGCTGACCATTTGCGCAATGGCAGAAGGGCTGCCTTGTTTGATGGTCAAATTGACTTTAGGGTAGTTTTTGACAAATTCCGCAACGATTTTAGGCAAAGCATAACGCGCCTGGGTATGCGTTGTCGCGATGGTCAGCGAGCCGCTGTCATGATCGGTAAACTCGCTGCCGATATTTTTAATGTTTTGCACATCACGCAAAATCCGTTCCGAAATCTCTAATACGGCTTTGCCCGGTTGCGAAACGGAAACCACACGTTTGCCGCTGCGGATAAAAATTTGAATACCCAATTCTTCTTCAAGCAGGCGGATTTGTTTGGAAATGCCGGGCTGGGATGTGAAAAGCGCATCGGCGGCTTCGGAGACATTCAGATTGTGTCGGTAAACCTCAAGGGCATAACGTAATTGTTGCAGTTTCATGGTAGCAGTACCGAATACGTTGTTAATGTGGATTTTGTGCGACAAACGGCATGTAATTTAACATATTTTGCCCAGTTTTGCCCCGAGTTTTGAAAATGGTTGTTTTTAATGAAAATATCTTTTAACGATATGAAAACGGGAAATTCAGGAAAGAAGAGGGAAAGGGGTTTTGTTGTTTTTGTACAACTTAAGGTGGATGAATTGTCTGATTTTGCCCTAAATTAATGACACAAGATTGATTTTTCGGCATGATTAACTACTAGGAAGCAGGCACTTCATGATTGTTTGAAGGCATCGAGTATTGACAGTTTGCCTTGCGCTTCTTTATAGTGCAACCTGATATATCCGATTTGCCGCTGTTTTGATACTGCGGCCTGTATATTGGTAATTTGCTGCGGCTGCTTCCTGTATCCGCCGCATAACAATTTTGATGAGGGAATAAAATGACCAAACAGCTGAAATTAAGCGCATTGTTCGTTGCATTGGTTGCTTCAGGCACTGCAATGGCAAGTGAAGCGCACACCAAACACGGCTACGTCGTAAGCAGCCAATCTCAAGAAATCGTCCGTAACAATTACGGCGAATGCTGGAAAAACAGCTACTTCGACAAAGCTACCCAAGGCCGTGTTGAATGTGGTGATCGTGAAGCAGTTGCTCCCGTACAACAAGATCCTGAGTATGTTGATGAAACTGTTTCCCTGTCTACTAAAACTCTGTTCGGCTTCGACAAAGACAACCTGCGTCCTGAAGCTCAAGAAAAACTGGACGCTTTGGCTCAACGCCTGAGCAACGAAAGCGTACAAACTGTACGTGTTGAAGGTCACACTGACTTCATGGGTTCTGAAGAATACAACCAAGCTCTGTCTGAGCGTCGTGCTAACGTAGTTGCTAACTACTTGGTAGGCCGTGGCGTTGCTTCTAGCAAAATCTCTGCAGTAGGTCTGGGCGAGTCTCAAGCTCAAATGACTGCTACTTGTGAAGCTGAAGTTGCTAAACTGGGCAAAAAAGTTTCTAAAGCTAAGAAACGTGCTGCTCTTATCGCTTGTATCGAACCTGACCGTCGCGTTGATGTTAAAATTCGCAGCGTTGTTACTCGTCAAGTTGCTCCAGGCCAAACTATCGAAGGTCAAGGCGAATTGCCTGCTACTGATGAAGGTTGGATCCCAGCTCCTTACAATGGCGTTCACGGTTACGCTAAACCTTAATCGGTTTGTGAAAAATGCCCTGCAATATGCAGGGCATTTTTTTATAGTTTATATTTGAAGAGTCGGGGAATTTATGATTCAAAATAAAAGGCCGTCTGAAAAATTTATTTTCAGACGGCCTTTTATTAAGACGGATTAGTTTGGCTTGGGCCATTTCCATACGCAGATGGCTGCCAGTATCGTACAAATCAAAAAGATGATATTGGATAAGCCGTGCCAAACGCCGAATGTTCCGCCTACTAGGGACAGCAGCCAGTTATCCAGACCATACTTGTGTGCCTCGATAACCGGTGTAACCAAAAGATGGTTGCAGGCTAAGAGTAACCAAAGGACCAATATCCACCAAGAAAGTGAGGCCAGTTGCCGTCTGAAAAAGGCATAGGCTGCGCCAAAAATAACTAAGCCACATAGTGCTGTAATGGCAAACAAAATGCCGGCAATTTCTCCCGCCTGCATTTTGGGCAGGAGGCGAAACAGGATAGGGGCGGTAACATAGCCTGCTGTCAACTGCATACCGAGCCACATGGCGGCAGCGGTTTGGATAATTTTGTACAGTAGATTCATTATGTTTCTCCTGGGAAGATTTCACTTTCTTTGATTATGGTGTTTTTAGATACAGCAAAAGGCCGTCTGAAAATGTTTTCAGACGGCCTTTTGTTTATTTAAATATATTGCACGGCAATGATGTCATATTCACGTACGCCGCCGGGTGCTTGAACTTCTGCAACGTCGCCTTCTTCTTTGCCGATCAGGGCTCGGGCAATTGGGGAGCCAACGTAGATTTTGCGTTCTTTGATGTCTGCTTCATCTTCACCGACGATTTGGTAGGTAACTTGTTCTTCAGTTTCCAAATCTTCCAGTGTCACAGTTGTGCCGAACACGATTTTGCCTTCTGCATGGATTTCGGCAGGGTTGATGATGTGCGCCATAGAGAGTTTGTGTTCCAACTCGGCGATGCGGCCTTCGATAAAGCCTTGACGCTCTTTGGCGGCTTCGTATTCTGCGTTTTCAGACAAGTCGCCGTGCGAACGTGCTTCGGCGATGGCTTCGATAACTTCTGGGCGTGCTACGCTTTTGAGGTGTTGAAGTTCTTGTTTCAACAATTCTGCACCACGGACGGTCAAAGGGATTTTTTGCATTGAGTTCTCCATGAAAGCATGATGATGCTTTTAAAATTTTATCCGGCCACGCGCGGTAGCCGGATTGGAAATAAAAATACAAGCCGCCAAAGCTTGGCGGCTTGATGAATAAATAAGTAATGTCTGTATTCTACCAAATTCTGCCGAAACCGCAATGATTAAAACGGATTTTCAGTAAAGTGTTGTTTTCTGTCTATTTTGTTTTTTCAGACGGCCTAAAAACTAAATATTGAAGTATTTCAAAGCTGCATTGGAAAAACGGTTTCTTAAATGAATGTTTTTGATTAAAATACCTGTTGCTAATTCGTAGTAATTAGTCTGCTTTAACTATATGAAGAGAAAATATGGAAACAAAACCAACTTCCCAAAATGAACAACAGGCTAACCGCCGTTATTTGACTGTTTGGCGATGGCATTTTTATGCCGGACTTTTGGTTGCGCCGTTTTTAACCCTGCTGGCTGTTACAGGGTTGGGAATGCTGCTATTCGCCAATATTACCGGTAAAGAAGGCGAACGCATACATATTACGCCGCAGGCAGTGGTGCAGCCTTTGTCGGCTCAGGCTGAGGCCGCCAGACAGTTTGTGAATCCGGAAACTGCTTCTGTAGTGCAGTATATTGCGCCACGCGCAGATGATATGGTTGCCGTATTCCGCGTGAACAATGATGATAAAGCCACTATGGTTGCCGTTGATCCCTATACAGCAAAAGTTGTGAATACGATGCCGCGTGGTCAAGGCTGGTATCACACGATGGACGAAATCCACGGCGATATGATGATCGGCCCGGTGGGCGACTATCTGCTGGAAACTGCCGCGTCACTGACCATCCTGATGATAATCACGGGGATTTATTTGAGGTGGGCGAAACAACGCAGCCTGAAATCCATGCTTGTGCCGAAAGCAGGCAAAGGACGCACATGGTGGCGTAGCATGCACGGAGCATTTGGCACTTGGGTTTCTTTGATTTTGTTGCTGTTCTGTCTGTCAGGTATTGCTTGGGCAGGTATTTGGGGCGGTAAAGTGGTTCAGGCGTGGAGTCAATTTCCTGCCGGTAAATGGGGTGTGGAGCCTAATCCGGTATCTTCTGTGCCAACCCATGGTGATGTGCTGAATGACGGTAAATCTAAAGAAGTGCCATGGATTTTGGAGTTGACGCCTATGCCGGTTTCCGGTACGACAATGGGTGAAAACGGTATTAATCCAAGTGAGCCGATGACTTTGGAGACGGTTGACCGCTTTGCCCGCGAAATCGGTTTCAAAGGCCGCTACCAACTCAACCTGCCCAAAGGCGAAACGGGCGTGTGGACGCTGTCGCAGGATTCGATGAGCTACGACATGGTCAGCCCGACCGCCGACCGCACGGTGCACATCGACCAATACGGCGGCAAAATCCTGGCCGACATCCGTTTCGACGATTACAACTTCTTCGGCAAATTCATGGCGGCCAGCATCGCGCTGCACATGGGGACGCTGGGCTGGTGGAGCGTGTTGGCGAACGTCTTGTTCTGCCTGGCGGTTATTTTCATCTGCGTCAGCGGCTGTGTAATGTGGTGGAAACGCCGTCCTTCGGAAGCACGTGGTTTGGTTCCTCCTGCACAGAAAATCAAATTGCCGGTATGGTGGGCAATGGCTGTGCCACTTCTGATTTTGGCTGTGATTTTCCCGACAGCCATTGCTGCAATCGCTGTTATTTGGATTTTGGATACACTGTTGTTGTCGCGTATCCCGGCATTGGCAAGATGGTTTAAATAACCGCCCGATGTGATTAAAGGCCGTCTGAATCTTTTGTTTCAGACGGCCTTTTGTATAAAGGTTAAAAGAGGTAGGGGGGTTACGATTCTGTTTAAGTTTATATGTGAAATGGAGATGATGGTTGGCTTGCAGGGTTGTGTAAGAAAGACGAGGAGTTTTTGTATAAAAACAAAAAACCCACTTCAATGAAGTGGGTTTTTGATGAAAGCTATTAACCTTTGCGAGCAGGCAATTTTTCTTTAATGCGAGCTGCTTTACCGGTCAGGCCGCGCAAGTAGTACAGTTTGGCACGACGTACGTCACCACGGCGTTTAACTTCGATTTTTTCTACGGTAGGAGAGTACAGTTGGAAAGTACGTTCTACACCTTCGCCGCTAGAGATTTTGCGAACGATGAAGTTGCTGTTCAGGCCACGGTTGCGGCGAGCGATAACAACACCTTCGTATGCTTGCAGACGGCTGCGAGAACCCTCAACTACGCGTACAGATACGACAACGGTGTCGCCTGGAGCGAATTCAGGGATTTCTTTGTTCAAGCGAGCGATTTCTTCTTGCTCTAATTGTTGAATCAAGTTCATTTGTTTTTCCTAAGTTATGATTGGATTTCCTGTTGCTCTTGCAAGATTTCTTTTAAGAGGCGGGATTCCTTTGGGATTAAACTGCGCTTTTCCAATAAATCAGGCCGGCGCTCTAAAGTGCGTCGCAGCGATTGTTTCAATCGCCACTCGGCAATCAAGCCATGATTTCCTGAGCGTAAGACTTCGGGAACCATCATGCCTTGGAATTCTACGGGTTTGGTGTAATGAGGACAGTCTAAAAGGCCGTCTGAAAACGAGTCTTGTTCGGCTGACTGTATATCGCCCAACACACCCGGAACCAATCTTAAGACGGCATCCATCAACATCATGGCGGGTAATTCGCCACCCGAGACGACAAAGTCACCAATGCTGATTTCTTCGTCTACACTGCTTTGCAGCAGTCTTTCATCTATGCCTTCATAGCGTCCGCATAGAAGAACAAGATGAGGCAGTTCGGCAAGTTCTGCAGCTTTTTTATGTGTCAGCGGCTGACCTTGCGGACTGAGATAAATTACTTTGGCAGGTTTTTGCGAGTTCGCTTTGGCTTCTTCAATTGCCGCTTGAAGCGGCGGCGCCATCATAATCATTCCCGGACCACCTCCGAAGGGGCGATCATCGATATAGCCAAGTTTGTTATCGGCAAATTTTCGGGGATTTGTGGCTTGAAACTGCCAAAGATTTTGTTTTCTTGCTCTGCCTGTAACGCCATATTCGACAATGCTGTCGAACATCTCCGGGAAAATGGTGATGGCTTGAATCAGCATCAGTAGTCCAAACCCCAGTCGGCAATAATGGTTTTGCTGTCGGTATCGACAGATTCGATATAGTTGGAGACAAAGGGAATCAGGATTTGTCCGTGTTCGCCTTTAATCATCAAAACATCATTTGCACCGGTTTCCATCAGGTTGCTGACTTTGCCGAGGACGATGTTTTCTTTATTGATGACGGTCATGCCGACTAAATCTGCCCAGTAGTATTCGTTTTCCTCAGTAGGGGCGAATGACTCTCTGGGGATTTCGATGGTATAGCCACGCAAGGTAAATGCTTGATCGCGATCGTCTATACCTTCAAATTTGACCTGAAGTTCGCCATTGACAATTTTACCTGCCTCAAGCACAACATTCAGGGTTTTGCCATCCTTGCACAACTGCCACTCGGGGTAGTCCAGCAGGCTGTCGGTATATTCGGTATTGGCGGCAATTTTAAGCCAGCCTTTAATGCCGAATACGCCTTTGATGTAGCCCATGGCTACCCGTTTTTGAGTGTCTGTCATGGTCGTTTCGGCTGATTAAGCAGCGATTTTTTGCTCTTTAATCAGTTTGGCAACTGCGTCGCTAACTTTCGCGCCTTGAGCAACCCAGTGGTTGATGCGGTCTGCGTCGAAACGTACGCGTTCTTGTTTTTCGTTGGCAACGGGGTTGTAGAAACCTACGCGCTCGATGAAGCGGCCGTCACGACGGTTGCGAGAGTCAGTTACGACTACGTTGTAGAAAGGGCGGTGTTTTGAGCCGCCGCGAGCCAAACGGATAACTACCATTTTGAGTCCTTTTGAAAAATGCGGATATATAGAAACCGCTAATTTTAGGATATTTCACACGGGTTATGCAAGTTTTTATTTGTTTTTGTTGCTGTTTTGCCATTCGTTCAAATCGAGGCTGGCTTGATATAGGCCGCGGTCGGTTTCAGATGGGGTGACGGTAAATCCTGATTTTTCAGCGAGTTTGAGCATCGGTGTGTTTTCTTTGAGGATTTCCGCATTCATGGTTTGGTAACCTTGCTGTGTGGCAGTTTGGATAATCAGACTCATCATTTTGCAGGCTAAGCCGGTTCTGCGTGCTTCTGGTGCCAGAGTAATGCCGAACTCGCACTCATTGCGATTGATGCGGCTATAGCGGCTGACTGCGACGATACGGCCGTCTGAAGTGAAGGCTGCCCATACGCATTCGGTATGGAAATCGGGACGGGTCAGCCGTGCAAGTGTGGGCAGCGGCAACTCGTTGGTATGGGTCATGAAGCGCGTATAGCGGTCGGCCGCGGGTAATTGGCGGACAAATTTTTGTTTGGCTTCGGCATCTTCAGGCTCTAGTGCGCGGATGTGCAGTGTGTTGCCGTCGGGCAGGGCAAAGGTATCGGTTTGGCTCGGATAGGGTGCAAGTACGTTTTGTATCTTGGGCGTTTCGGTTTTAGGGTGAAGCAGTTCGGAAGCGGCTTCACCGGTGTTGCGTAGGAATTCGGCTGCGGCCGGATTTTTTTGTTGGAGGTAGGCGGCGGCGCTTTGCATTTTGGCGGCGGCCTGTTCCAAGGTTTGAACGGCTTTTTTGGGGATTTTGGTTGTTGGTGCAACAGGTTTTTCTACGATTTCGGGAATGATGGTGCTGTTGTATTGGCTGCCGTTGTAGTTGAGGATAATGTCGCCGATATGCTGGTTATTGTGGATAAGCGTGTTTAGGGAATGCAGGAATTGATTGAGAACAGAAGTGTTGTCGAGTTCTGCAAATTGGCTTAAACGCTGGATATCGAGTGTGGTAAAGGGAGGTAATGCGGCTTCGGTTTGGCCGTTGTAATGGGCGGTAAGGGTATTGCCGTAAATGGCATGGCGGCTGAATCGAAATTGGACGGCATTGTGTTTTTGGATTTGGCACGGAGGTAGGTATAGGGCTTCCGCCATCAGTTCGGTTTGGCCGGATGCAATGGCTTTATCGATATTTTTGCTTTTAGGTGTTTTCAGACGGCCTGTTTTGGCTTGGGCAGGGGTATTTTGCACTTGTTGCAAATAGGCTGTTTGATTGCGGAAATAAAGTGTCAGTAAGGCTTCTTCCGGCGTGTTAAACCGAGTCAGGCCGTCTGAAAAACGATAGCTGACGAGAATGGGCTTGCTGGTTTTTTGTGCCAAATTATCCAGAGTTTGATGAATGCTGTACGCATCCGGCGTATCTGGCGAAATAATGCCAAGCAGGGCTTGAATATGCGGATTTTGTAATTGTTCGAGTGCCAAGCGGTGGATGCGTGCAGGCGTGGGGTTGCTGCCGATGCAGCCTTGTCGGACGGATGGTACATCAGTTGGGAGGTCAAGGGTCAATTCGCAGGCATCGGCGGTACTTCGCAGCCATTCTATCGGCGTGTCGGATAGAATGGTGGGGTTGGTAATGACGGGAATGCCGGAAAGGTGGGCTTTTAGGGTTGCTTCCAGTTCGGCGGTATTGAATACCGGTTGGAAATTGCAGTGGCGGCTGAGGCTGCGCAGGATGGCTTTGTCTGTGTCGTCGGTGTAGTGTGTGGACAACAGGATAAGCGGGGTGTGGCGTGTAAAGTGGCGGATGGCACTGAACAGCTCGCGTTGGTTTTCGGCCGGATTGTAGTGGATCACGGCAACTTTGGTATGGCGGTTGTGGCCGAAGCGGTTGAGCCAGTCGGCGGATGTAGTAGGGCTTAGGTCATAATTGAGGCTGATGTGGCGTGATACGCCTTGGTGCAGCGTGTTCAGCAGGTGGTTGATGTTGCGGCTGACGGTGCTGTGGCCGGTTAGTAACGCGATATGGCCGGCCGGATAGTCGGCTTGGGTGCCGATGTTGAGGTTGAGCGAGGGGAGTTGGATGCCTGCGCTGTTGCACACGGTGATGTTCAATTCGTCGCCGTGATGTTTTTGAATGATGGAGCGGGCGTTTTTACAGGATTCGGGCGGCAGGTTTTCCCAATCTTGAATCAGGATAATGTGGCGCAGGTCTTTTTTACGGCAGGCTTTGAACAGCGAGTCGTAATGGTCGGGCGGGATAACGGCAACAACCAAATCGGCTTGACCCGGGATTTTGCTGAGGCTGGAGTAGGAGGGAATGCCTGCTACACTGCTGTGTCGAAGATTGACGGGGGTGATTTTGCCTTGATATGAGGAACCGAGCAGGTGGCTGAAAATGCGTTCGCCAAGGCTGTGCGGACGTTCGCTGGCACCGACGAGGATGATGTGTTCAGGCATGAAGAAGTAGCCAGTTTGGGCAGTTGCACTCATGATGGTTCCTTATTTGTGTTTTTGGCCGTCTGAAAAGTTTCAGACGGCCTTATTTTTAGACTTCTTTTTTGTCTCCGGCTTTCTTTTTGGGAAGGATAAAACGCATTCTCAGGCCGTTGGGTTTGACATTTTCAGCGATGATTTTACCGCAGTGTTGTTCCATAATGTGCTGCGTCAAAGCAAGCCCTAAACCTGTACCGGGCTTGTGTGCGCTGGAGTCGGCGCGATAAAAGGCAGTGAAAATATGCGGAAGCTGCATTTCATCTACGCCAGGCCCGTTGTCGGTAACATCGATAATCCAGTTTTTGCCGTCTTGTCCGATATGGGTTTGAATGGTACTGCCTTCAGGACTGTAATTGATGGCATTGCGGATTACGTTGTCAAAGGCGCGGTATAGATAGCCTTCGTTGGCGCTGACCACGGCATTTTCAGGGATTTTTGGGTCAATGCTCAGGGTAACGCTTTGGTTGTTTTGGTGGGCAATGCTTTGGTTGTCCTCAATCAAGTTGGTTAAGAACGGAACGAGTTTGAGGTTTTCTTTTTCCAAAGGAATATTGGAAGTTTCCAAGCGGGAGAGGGTCAACAATTCGCCGACCAAAGTATCCATGCGCACCAGTTCGCCTTCAAGTCGCTTGAGGTATTGCTCTTGTTTTTGCGGCTGAGATTGAATCAGGCCGACAATCGCCTGCATACGCGCCAGCGGCGAGCGCATTTCATGAGAAACATGGTGGAGCAGGTGGCGCTCTTTGGCAACAAGTTTTTCAAGTTTCTCGGCCATTTTGTCGAACTGTACGGCAAGATGGGACAATTCGTCGTCACGGTCGTCAACTTGTTGGGAAATGCGGGTTTCGAGTTCGCCGTTGGCTACTCTGTCCATGCCGCCACCAAGAATTTTAATAGGCTTGGTAATATTGTTAGCAAGGATGTATGCCATCAGCAGGCCGACGATGATGATGAAAGACAGAATGATAAATTCGTGCCAAATAGGTGAAAGCGGCAGGCCGGGAATGAAGAGCGGGCTAGGTAGGCGTTGGGCTTGATGATTGTCCCAGCCTTTAATGAAGAAGAGGTATTCTTCGCCGAAACGGTCGTATTCGATGTGTGCCAAATCGGATTCGGGGTTGTTGATGGCAAAGATACGGGCGCGCTCAATGGAAAGGCTGTCAATGTCGCGGCCTAAAATATCTTTTTTATCGTCGCCGGTAATCACATAAACGGCATTGGAAACCGGATTGTTTTTCCATTCAGAAAGAATTTCGCGCGCACCGCTGTCTCCGCGTGAGTTGAAGGCAGAAACGATGCTGCTCATCAATGTGGTTTCGATGGTGCGGCGTTGGTTGAATTGGTTTTCGGCAAGGGTGTTTTGTACCAGCCAAAATGAAAAACTCGCCACAAAGATTGCGCAGACGATGACTGCGCAAAATGTGGCGAAGATGCGTTGAAACAGTTTCATTGATCTGTTTAATCTTTAGTTTTTAACAAACAGGTAGCCTAAGCCGCGTACAGTTTGAATCAGGGAAGCATCGCCCAATTTGTGGCGGATGCTGGAGATGTGTACGTCGATGCTGCGGTCAAATTTAGCCAGTTTGCGGTCGAGTGCCTCGATAGACAGAGTTTCTTTGCTGACAACTTGTCCGGCGTGGCGCATCAAAACTTCAAGCAGATTAAACTCGGTGCTGGTCAATTCAAGCGGAGTGTCTTTGATGCT
Organism: Neisseria sp. P0020.S003; assembly: GCF_051957095.1. Lineage (NCBI taxonomy): Bacteria > Pseudomonadati > Pseudomonadota > Betaproteobacteria > Neisseriales > Neisseriaceae > Neisseria > Neisseria sp. P0020.S003. The sequence goes on from NZ_JBQCWU010000001.1 coordinate 281,875, forward strand.
GGCTTGGCGTTTGGCAGGGTAGAGGACAACGTCGCTGACAGAAATGCTGTTCGGCGCGTTGTTTTGTTCGTTGCTGTGTTGTGCACGGCGCAAGATGGCGTTGATACGTGCCAAGAGTTCGCGCGGTGTGCATGGTTTCGGTACGTAATCGTCCGCACCCATTTCTAAACCGATAATGCGGTCGATGTCGTCACCTTTTGCGGTCAGCATGATGATGGGCACAGTGCTTTGGGTACGTACGTTTTTCAGTACGTCCAAACCGTTCATTTTAGGCATCATGGAGTCTAATACGATGACATCGTATTGTCCGGTCAGAATTTCTTGAACGCCGGCTTCGCCGTCAGGAACGCTGTGAACGTTGAGGCCTTCGGCAGTCAGGTATTCGGTCAGCAATTCGGTCAAGAGGGCATCGTCATCTACGAGTAATACGCGACTCATGGAATTTCCTTTTCGTGATTGTATGCGCCGTGGCACTAAATAGGCGGTGCGGCGATTAAAATAGAGTTGTATTCAATCTTAACATGCAATCTGCTTTTGTTGATAGCGTAATTTTCTGTGCTTTTGCGCTTTTTTGCATAGAAACTTGTCGCTCTTTACATTTCCAGACGGCCTGTAAGGATAAACTGACAATTGAGTGAGTTTTGTTTAGGGTTTATCACAAGATTTGGCAGTTTGGTGTTTCGGTGCATTGATGAAATCTTTGCAATCAGACAAAAGTTTGGGTAGCAGTGGGGCGAATGCCGGATGGCTGCGTATTTTGTCGGCGTAGAAATACATCATATACGGATAATAATATTGCACTGCCTGCATCCATTGCGCACCTTCTTCTTTTTTGCCTTGTCGGTAGAGGTAGAGGCCAACTTGATAGGCATTGGAGTAGGGGCGGTAGGTCAGGGCTTTAAGTGCGGCCTCTTCTGCCCATGGGCGGATGTAGGCATCGGTCGGGTCGGCACGTTTGCTCAAACTTAAATCGGCGTAATAGGCAAGCATAGGGCTTTCTTTGGAAAGCTGCTGCAAACCGTCGATTTTGTTTTGGACTGTTTGCGGATCGTCGGTTTTCCCTACACGGCTATATTGGGTCAGATTTTGATATTCCCAGCTGAGGTTTGCCATGCCGATTAAAATCGATAAAGCGGCTATACCGCCTGCCCACTGTCTGATTCGGGTAGATAAAGGGCCGTCTGAAACATCTTTTGGATAAGAAAGTGTCAGCGACAGAATCAGGCTGAATACGGTGAGAAAATAAATATACCAAAGCGGATATTCGAGCATGCTGTGGCAGAGACTGACGGCGGCGGCGGTCAGCAAAAACAGGGAAGCCGGCGTTTGGTTGCGGCCCGACAGTCGCCATACGGCTGCAAGCAGGGTTAAGGTTGCAAGCAAGGTACCGGCAATGCCCATTTCAGACAATAACTGCATGACGATATTGTGCGAATGGGTAAACAGTACGCCGAGAATATTGTTGGGGAAGTATTGTTGTTGGGCATTGATCAGGAAGGTTTGCTGGGCAAAGCTGTTCCAGCCATGTCCGAACCAAGGTGCGGATTGAAAGGCAATCCATGCCTTGCTCCATTCGATTTGGCGCATGGAGCCTTCAAAACCGCTGGTGCCTGCGCGTTCGACAGCGGTTTCGTATTTGATGTTGCCAAACAAATCTAACAGGCTGCCCATGCCGAATTGGAAAGCGGCAGCCAGGATGGCGGTCAGAAGGAAAATGCACAGTGCGCGTTTGTGTTGGAAACGGGTACGCCAAAACCATAACGGCGTAATCAGGAATAGGGCGACAATGTAGCCCAAGATGGTGCGCGAGTTGACAAGGCCGAGGGTCGCAGTCAATGCCAATACGAACAGAAAACCTGCTGCATTGGACATTTTGCGCGCCGTCCATAAATAGGATGCCGCTAAAATACCCCACATCAAATAATGTCCCAAATGATTGCGCTGGCCGAGTTGGCCGTTTACGGTGCCGTTGCTTCGGGCGACGATGCCGTTCAACCACTCTACGTTGGACCAACCTTTAAATTGCAACCAAACGATGGCAGCCTGTATGGTTGCACCTATCAATAAAGACCAAGCAAAGATGCTGACGACACGTTCCTGTCCGTAAGCTGCTATCCAGCCACGCACCGACCATGCGCCCAGTGCCAAAATGACAAAGGTCCAGGCGGTGATGTCGCTCATACCGGGGTAGATGGAATGCATGAGGCGCACTTGGAGCGACCAAAATGCGGCCATGGCAAACAAGCCGATACTGAGTGCAGGAAGGCGGATATTCAGCAGGCCTTTGTGTGCGCTAATCAATGTCAGTACCAATGAGCCGCTCAATGAGATGGCTTCCAAATAAAAGCTGGGCAGAGGGCCGACTCGGTAGAGTGAGAGAAAAGGGACGGCGCAAATCCAAAGAAAACTGAGCCATAAAGGCCAAAAGGTTTTCACTGAAGATTCAGTCAGGCCGTCTGAAAGTGTGTGGTAGGTCATTTTGATGTGTGTTTTTGTTGTTTAATAAATGCAAGGCAGCCGAGGAAAAAGGCAATGCACAATAATACGGAAACGGCGGCGCAAATCCGGCTGGCGACGGTTGTGTCAGCCAGGCGCATACAGGCTTCGGCAAAGTAAATCAGAATCAGCATGGAGCTGTATTGATAAGTGTAGATGCGTTTTTTCAAAATACCGGTCAACGGCAGGCACAGCGGCAGGGCTTTCAGTGCCAGCCATGAGCCGCCTTCGCGCAATGGTGCGATCCACAATTCCCATGACAAGGAAAGCAGAATCAGCAGGATAAGGCTTATGGAAGTTGCAAGATAAGGTAATGGGGAGCGTGTATTGTTCACAATATTGAGGGCGTAAAGCCGTACTGGAAAACTTAAAATTATACCGCTAAAAAGGCAGGGTAAGCCAAGAATATTGCTTAAAGATGCTGAAGAAAGGATTTATTGTTTTTTCTTCAAACGAATGAAACTTTATCTTGTTTTATAGTCTTATCAATATATATATCTAGTAAAGATTGTGCTACTATTATAAACACTTTATCTCAGGAGGATAGAAAACCATGAATCGCGTTGCTGATGTTATCCGTGATGACATTAAAGTAATGACAGCCTATCAGGTTGCCGATTTGCCGGAAGGTTTTATTAAGTTGGACGCCATGGAGTGTCCGCATCATCCTTTCGCCGGGTATGAATCTTTATTGTCAGAATGGGCGGATTTGGCAAAGCAGGCACCGATTCATTTGTATCCTCATGCTGCCAAGAGCGGTATTTATGAAGAATTGAGGGAGGTTTTCGGTATTCCCGATAAGGCGGAAATCGCGTTAGGCAACGGCTCCGACGAGCTTATCCAATTTTTGACTATGCTGGTTGCCAAACCAAATGCGCGTGTATTGGGTATTGAGCCAAGTTTCGTTATGTATCGTCATAATGCCGCGCTTTATGGCATGGAATATGTCGGCGTTCCCTTAAATCCAGATTTTTCTTTAAATCTCCCTGCCGTTTTGACCGCTATCGAGCAACATCAGCCATCATTAATTTTTATTGCCTATCCCAATAACCCTACTGGTGTGTGCTTTAAGCGGGAAGAAGTAGAGGCAATCATTCGCGCGGCTACCGGCATTGTGGTTGTCGATGAGGCATATGGTGCGTTTCATCATGACAGTTTCCTTCCGTGGGCGGGCGAAGTCGAAAATCTGGTCGTAATGCGCACCATCAGTAAAATCGGCTTTGCAGGCTTGCGGATGGGATATGCGGCGGCAAGTCCAAGCATTATGGGTGAACTGGCTAAAATTCTTCCTCCTTATAATATGAATCAATTAAGCTTGGCGGCGGCAAAATTCTCATTGAAACATCATCAAATCATTCAGCAAAACATTGATACATTAAAAAATGAGCGTTCGCGCGTGATGAATGAATTGCTGAAATTAAACCGTTTGCAAGTTTTTCCGAGCGAAGCCAACTTTATTACCGTTCGTGTCCCTGATGCGAACGAGCTGTTTGAAACATTGAAGCAAAACCGCATACTGATTAAAAAACTGCATGGCAGTCATCCGCTTTTGGATCAGTGTGTCCGCATAACCATAGGCTCGGCAGCGCAAAATGATGCCGTTTTGGCCGTTATTAAAAACCTTTACCCTAATCTTTGATTCCAAGGAAACTACCATTATGAATAAAGCTCAATTGCATTTGACCAATTTTCTGTTACTGGTTGAAGAAGCCGGCTCATTAACCAAGCTTGCACGCGCATGCGGTTATGAAAACTCCGCCTCTTTGTCTCAGCTCAAACGCCGTTTGGAACAACAAGCAGGCGATGAGTCTGCTCGCGGCATTCGTCCGAGCCTGGCTGCGAAGTTGGAATCTGGCATGCACAAACGCAAAGGCTGGTTGAACCGTGATCACAGCAAAGACCAAGAAAAAGCAGCAGCGGTTGAAGCGGCGCGTTTGGAAAAACAAACTGTCGAAGCAGCCGAAGCTGGTGTTTCAACCGAAGGCCGTTTTGTTACCGTTACCCGTAATACCAGCGAAACCCAAATTACCGTCAGCCTCAATCTTGACGGTACCGGCAAATACCGCTTGGATACCGGCGTTCCTTTCCTTGAACACATGCTTGCCCAAGTAGCGCGTCATGGTTTGATTGACTTGGATATTACCTGCAAAGGCGATTTGCACATTGACGACCATCACACGGTTGAAGACATCGGTATCGTGGTGGGTCAGGCCTTGAAACAAGCGCTTGGCAATAAAGCCGGCATTACTCGTTATGGCCATGCCTATGTTCCGCTGGATGAAGCGTTGAGCCGTGTAGTCATCGACCTTTCTGGCCGCCCTGGCTTGGTGTACAACATCGACTTTACCCGCGCCCTGATCGGCCGTTTTGATGTCGATTTGTTTGAAGAATTTTTCCACGGCCTTGTGAACCATAGCATGATGACCTTGCACATCGATAACTTGAGCGGCCGTAATGCACATCATCAAGCCGAGACCGTTTTCAAAGCCTTCGGCCGCGCCCTGCGCATGGCAGTCGAATACGATCCGCGCATGATGGGTCAAACGCCTTCTACCAAAGGCACGCTGAGCGAAGAATCTGTTCAAGAAGAAGCGGAAGCCGCATCTGAAAAATAAGGCATCGTGTGAATGAATAAAGACCGTCTGAAACCCTAATTGGTTTCAGACGGTCTTTATTATTTGTTGAAACCCAATGAGATAAATATATAGAGTCTCTGAGATAATTGGGATTATTTTGGATGAAGCGGGATTTGGTGGGATTGGTTTTGTGAAAAGTAGTTTCATAGAGTGCAATAAAAAGACGAGCATAATTTGCTCGTCTTTTTTGTTTACAGGCCTGAGCGGAGTGACTCGATTGCAATGTCAAGGACACGTTTATCTGCTCCGTTTTGAAGTTGACCACTGCCGTTGATTGGTAGATAGGGTCGGGCTGGAAGTTGGATGCTATGGTTTCTGCCTGCGGAGCCACCCAAGTGGTGGATTGCCGCATATGGTTTGTTGCTTCCGATACGTGCAAAGTCGTTGCCTGCCTGTGTGGAGATGCTGGCTGCAAGTTGGCCGGTCAGTTGCAGAGTCTGCCCGCCTTGAGCTGCGCGTTGGCTTTGTTTCCATCTGTTGCCACCGAAACTTTCGCTTTCGAAGTTTTCTTCGGTTAATGAAGTCATTTCGGTCGCGATGGCTTTCATCATTTTGCGCGGATGGCTTACGTTTTGTAGAAGCTGGCTCAAGCCACGATCTAGTGATGAAGTATCAAGATTAATTTCGAGCATATCTAACCTCTGATTAATTTTAGTACCCATGCCAAATCGACTGCGGATAATGAGGATTTGAATTTGCTGTTGGTCATCATTGTTTTTAAGGCTACGCGTGCAATATCGGGATGAACGGATTGTGCTTTTTGGACGGCCACGGAAGCCATGCGCGAGAGCATGGCTTTTCCTTGGTTGGCATTGAAGCCTGCGCTAGGGGCGACAAACTTTCCGTCAATCCGCAAGCCGGTGCGTTGGGCGTAGCGGGCTTCTCCGGTGTATTCGTTGCTACCGATGTCGACGGTTTGAGTCTCAAGTGTCGGACTGGGTAAGGCACGGCTTTCGCCTGCGGCGCGTGATAATGGACGCACGCGGCAGCGGCAGCGGAAATCCAACGGTGGATACATGGTGTCCCAAACCGGGTCGGCTGCTGCATAGACACGGCCGTGCATTCTACGGTGGCTGTCACGGGTACGGCCGTCGTTTATAGCGACGTATTGCCAATACGGGTGGGTGTCGACAGAATCCATCATTTCAGCGTAGCGTCCGGCCATGTAGGCTGACTGCATATTGGTCAGGTAGATGGTTTTCAGGCGGTGCGGGCTACCAAGCTGAACGGTTTGGGCTTCGCCGGTGTCCGGATTGGTTGCTTGGGTGCGTCCCCACCAGCCCTTGCTTTGTAATACCGGCGTGAGTGTTTTCTGGAACTGCTCCAGCGTTTGGCCGGTCTCGGCGGCGTTGACAACGGCGCGATAAATATCATTGGCAACGTCCATGCCTGCGGTTTTGGCCACGGTGAACGCGGTAGCGTGTGCGTCGTCGAGCATATCTTGCCAATCCCACGAAACGGCTACACCTTTCTGCTTCAAATATTCGACCGCTGCTTCCGGCTCTAGGCCGAAAATTGCCTTGATGTCTTCCGGATTCATCAGCTCATCTCCTGCGCCGCTTCAATGCGGCCGACCAAACCGGACAGGAAAATCACACGCGCCAGCTCGTTTTGCAAGGCGGTGTCATCCATATTCGGGAACTGCTCGGCCAAGCGGTCGAGAATATTGTCTTCGGTTTCGCCGCGCTGCAAATCCTGCACCAATAAGGCAGTCAGGTCGCGGCCTTGTTGGTTCAGACGGTCTGCATTGGGCGCAAGCGTATCTAAAATCAAACCTGCATCGGTTTCTGTGCCATCCCAACCTTCGGCAAAGTCAGCAGCGGTCGGGATAATGGCATCTTCTTCAACGATATCGCCGTCTTCCAAACCATAAGTGCGTTTCCAATATTGCGGGGTGAATTTCACACCCGCACTGAACAGCATACTGTCACGCTCGGCACGCTCTTTCGTGCCTGCCTCCTCGTTTTCAAACAGCTCGAATTTCGGACAAGCCACATCGCCGAAATTCAGTTCCACCACCCATTCAATCAATTCGTTAAACGCCGCTTCAACAATACGGCGGTCGCCGTCACGGATATCGTCGGCAATTTCCAAGCCCGCGCTGGCACTGGCATGGTTGGTTTCTTTGTCGGTGGTTTGGTCTTGGCCAAGCAAGGCAATGTTGATGCCGGACTTGCACTCTTTCAGCAGCTTGTCGAATGCATCTACTGATGATGACTTGCCGCTGGCTTCATGGATTTCGACGCTGGAATCATTCGGAATCGTGCCGACCGAATTGCTTATTAAGGCTTCCAATGCGTCGAGCAACTTTTCGGTGTCGCTATGGGTATTGGAGCGTGGCTCTTTGCCAATCAGCCAAGGTGCGCCGTATTTTTCGGTGAAACTTACCCAAAATTTCATGCCGCCGCGTTTGAAAGTTACCAGCCAAAACACCAAACCCAAATCACCTAGGCCGTAAGGGTTAAGATAGTCGTCTTCATGGCGCGGACACAGAAATTTATAAGGCGGTAGCGGCTCTTGGCTCAAGCCGTTTTCGGTAAAAACCAACTCACGCTCATCATTGAATCCGAACCATTCCTGCGGCTTGGCCACAATTTCAGACGGCAGCCATTGACTGCCTTTTTGCCAGATAATTTCGATAGGTTGATAGCCGAAAAATGCGGCATTCATGATGTCTTTGCAGATCTTATAAACATCGACATCAGCGGCCAGCCAATTTTCGACAAAATCCAATACACGATCTTCGACTTCATCGCCGCTGAGTTTCCAATCCAGCCGTGCCACAGCGGCTTTTCGGCGGCGCACGAAGCTACCGACCAGCTCGTCACGCAATAATTCGCGGTAAACATGGATTTGCTTGCCCATCTTGCGCAAAATCGGGTCAGGATTAGGCAACCAACCGCCGAAACCGCCTAAAAATTGGTGTGAGACGGCGATATGGCCGGTCAGGTCATCGGGTTTGAAGGTGATGTTGCCATGATTGGTTTTGAGTTTGAAATGCGGTTTTTTCATGGGATTCTCTTTTCGGACGGACTAAAAGCCATGCGTTGTTCTGCTAATTCGACGCACGCGGCGGCTGGCCACGCGTACCGGTCCGGCATTGAGTTCGCGGCTGGCGTAATGGGCAAGGACAAAGGCAATCGCTGCGTCGCCGTGGCGTTTTTTGCCGTCTTGACCTTTGGTTCGTGTGTCCGGAATACGAGGCACGCCTTTGACTAATTCGAACGCACGTAAATCGGTGAGGATGTCTTCATCTCGCGGCAGGCCGTCGAGTGTGCCGTCTTCGAGGGCGGCTTTGAACGGAGCGGTATGGCTGCGGTACCAGTTTTCCGACAGCATCACAGCTTCCACCACTTCTGCGCCGAACGCATCGCGCATGGCTTCGGCCAAAGATTGACCGTTGCCTCGCGCATCCAAAGCCGCGCCGCGCAGATTGGGTAGCTTGGCCAACAGGTGCTGCATAATTTGCTCCTGCTGGGCAAACGGCATATTGCCCAGCTCCAAAACAAACGGCGGTTTTAAAATCAGGTCTTTGCTTTGTAAGAGCGGCACAATCACGGTGCGGTCGCCCGAGCGGGCAAAGTCTTCGCCTATAAAAGAAACGAGGGTTTTGTCCAAACTGTCGAGCAGCGGCTGCAGAGTATCGGCTATCCAGTCTGCTACTTCGGCAGCACGGCGCGGTTCGGACAGCAAGCCGAAGTCGTCGGTCTGGTCGTAGCGGATAACCGGCGTGTATGGGGTCATACGGCTTTCGATTAAGGCACGGTTCAGCCATTTGCCGCCGCCGTTTTTCGGAATACAGTCCAACTCTTCGCTGGCATCTTCGCCGTAGAAATCGCGGATTTCCTTACACCACGAGGCTTCGCCTTGGGGTGTCCAATCCTTGCCCAAACGCAGACAGATGCGGCGGTACAAGCCTTGTTCGACCGCTTCGTCAAAGGTGATACGGTGGACGGAATAAGGTTTTTTCCCTGCACGCACATCGTTAATCAACTCATTGAACGGGTTGTCTACGCCGTCATGCGTAGAGATGATATGCACCTGGCCGCCCCACATCAGCAAGGCCATTGCCGCTTTAAGCAACTCGCCAAGCTGTTCGTGGAACGCTGCTTCATCAATAATCACGCGGCCTTGTTTACCGCGTAGGTTGGACGGCCGGCTGGATAAGGCGGTAATGCGAAAGCCGGAAGCAAAGCGGATAACGAAGGCTAACACGGCCTGGCGGTCGTCGCCTTCGACAAACACTTCCTCGGTTTCTTCGATTTCACCTGCCGCCAGCTGGTAATGCTTCGCCCAGCCTGCACAGTCGCGGATAAACTCCAAGGCCATGTCTTTGTTATAGCCGATGTACCATGCGTCCATGCCTTTAGCGGATGCGGCCAGCAAGGCGGTATCGGCAGCTTCTCCCCAGCTCAAACCGATACGGCGCGATTTTTCGCACAGCTTCACAGGCGACTGGTCGGCACACCAAGCCTGCTGATACGGCAATAAGACCGTAGGGGTACGGTCTTCTGATGGGCGGGTATTTCGGATTTCAGACGGCGTCATGATGCAATCCCTAAAATATGCTTGCGGATGGCCTCGACCGATTCTTCAGACAAGCCGCCTTTCTTGGCCTGCTTGGCTACATCTTCGGCGGCAGCCTGTACTTTGGCTTTGACCTTGGCCTGATACTCTTTCAGGCGAGTGCTGGCTGATGTTAGAGTAGCGATATTTTTGGCCGCTTTCGCAACCATGCTAAACCTGTCTACAGCCGATAAGTCTTCCATTTCACCAATTTCCAACATGGCTTCAAATAATTCGGACTGCACCATTGCAACCAATGCTTCGCTACGGGTGTCACCTTCATCGGCCGCGCCTTCGGCAATCAGTCGCGCGGCTTCGGTGCTGGACTTGATGGCGGCGAAACGACGTTGCACTTTTTGGCCGTAACGGTGTGCGGCTGAACGGCTGATTTCATAGCCTTGGTCTTGCAGCCATTCGGCAATGGCTTGGTAGTCTGAAAAACCGTTTTCTACCAGCTTCCGTTCAAATTCATGTCGGACGGCTTCGGGGAGTTTTTCAATACTGCTGCGTTGCGCCATGCCTAGCTCCATACTTTCTCAGGCCGTGCAATACCGGCACGACACTCCACCGTATATTCGGCAATATCGACACCCAAACTGGTCAAGTCGGCAAACCACAGGCCGTGCGGGGCTTTATTGAGGTCTACCATTTTGCGGTCAGCCAGATAATCAAGTTGTTGGCGCAGCTCTAATGCGGTGGTTTGCGGGTAAATCGCGTTCATGATGTCCAACAAGAAGGTTTCGCTGGTGGTGTGCGGGCGGGCTTTATTAAGGGTGTTGATGATGTTCCAACGCATCCCCTCGCGGCGTTGTTTGGCGATCAGTTCCTGGCTAATCATTTTTTTACGCTTTCCATTTTGTAGATTTCAGTGAGTTTCTCGGCGACGTTGTCGAGCTTGGCTTCGAGGACGACTTGATTGCGGATGTAGTCTTCGCGCAGGACGTATGTGAGCGGCAGGCCGGCATTGAATTCCGCCAGTTTGTTTTCCATGATTTCGACTTTACCCTGTAGGCGTTCCTGCTGTTTTTGGCGTTCGTCCTGCTGCTCGCGGAATTGCGCCAGCAGCATTTTGCCGAAGGTAAAACAGATGCCGAGGAAGGAGAGAAGAAATCCGACCAACTGCCAAAATTCGATATGTATAAAGGTTTTTTCCATTTTTAAGGCCATCCGTGTTCAAAATATTCTTGGCAAACGATGCAGCGGGTGCAGCCTTTGACTGCTTTTCGCCTTGCGTCCGGTATTGGGCTGCCGCAATCTTCGCAATGGCTCAGGCTGTCGGCGCGTTCCGGTGTGATTTGATGTTTCGCCAGGGACTCTTCCAAAAATATGGCTTCACGCTCTGATGCGCGGTCGGCAAAATCAGTCATTTTTCAGACGGCCTTTCGTGTACCAGTCCTGCCACCCGGAGACTTGGACTTCCAACTTTTGGCAGTATTCGCCGTAACGTACGGCATGGTTTAAGAGTTGTTCGGGTGAGCCGCCGGTCGGACGCTCGGGGCGTTCGTATTTGACCAGCAGCCCGGTAGATACAGGCGGCAAATCCACTGTCGGTACGGTTTTAATCGGGGTATCCGAAGGCACGGTTGTAGAGGTGCAGGCTGTTAGAACCGATACCGTTAAAACCATTGCCGTCTTTTTTAATCGCGTCATGCGTTTGCTCCTGTAAGGTGTTTTTGGTTTTATCCAGCTCGCTCAGGGCGGATGCCAGCTCGATGCTTTGACGCTGCGCGAAGTCATGCCAACGCTTCGTTTCCACCTGCGCTTTTTTAAGCTCGTCGGCGTATTGTTTGGCTGCCGCCATTGACGAGTTTTGGTAGGCGGTAATCAGGGCGGTTTGCTTGGCATCGGCTTTGTCGGCGGCATAGTGATAGCCGCTTAGCCAGATGCATAACACAATCAATGCACGCCATGCCAATGCTGATTTGTTTTTGTACAAAAAATCAATCATTGCCGCTCCATTCTTCCGGATTCGCGGATTTTTTGATTTCCGCCAACTGCGGTACGGCGGCAATGCCGCGTTTGATTAAGGCGTAGCCGCCGACCATTGCTCCGTATGCCCACCAAAGCCATTCGGGGGCATCAGGCGAGAGCGAGAATTTATAGGTCATCGCTGCGGCGGCAACGTTTGCCCATAATTTGGTATGGCTGATTTTTCCGGTTGCGGGATTGGAGACTAAGCCGCCCAGCCATAGGAAAAAGCCGGTCATTTTTGACGGTTTTTCTTCGCGGCGCGTTTCGCTGCCGCCACCCCGCTTGGACGGTGAGGCATCGTCCGGCATCCCTGAGAAGGTATAGCTGAACGAATGCCCAGATCGACGCTGAAACTGGGAGACATCACGGCGGCCATTAGGGCGAGTAAAGACTTTTTTGACATGATTGCTCCTTTTTTAATCAATGTTGTCCGCTGATGCGTGGATCAGGTTTTGCGCGACGCGGCGAATCCAGCCTTTGCCGAAAGACGTGAACGTACCGAGCTTGGTATAAAAGACCAGACGCTCGGCGTTGAACCGCAATAAAAGGTCGTTTTCGGGGAGGGAATTGATGGCTTTGAGGCTGATTTCGCCGATGATGCCGTCGTCCGGCACGCCTGCGGCGCGTTGGAGCATACGGGCGGCATTGCCGTAACCGTGGTTGACGCAGGCATCAAAAAATTGGAAAGCGACCGCTTCGGGCATTTTGTCAGCGTGGTAACGATCCCAAAACGCTTTACGGTAAATGCCGATCGCCTGTTCGCGGGTCATGGCACGCATGGAGCCGTTGTAGCCGTTTGCCTGTGCGGTGCGCTTGGTGATGCCCCAGTTGGTTTCGCCTCCGGGGTCTTTGTGATGGTTGACGTAACCGCCCTCGTGGGAGAGGACGCGCTCAATGAATTGGTTGAATTTGGTGGACATAAAAAATCCCTGTATCTATTGATAGGTACAGGGATTTTAGAAAAGGCCGTCTGAATGGGCTTTTAAAGGGGGTTAAAAGAGTTCATGGGATGGTTGCTTATCCAAATCAGTACAAATAAATTGCAGGTTTTTGTTGTATGCAGGCAAAGGCCAGTTTTTACATACTTCATCTGCACCAACTTTCTCAATCAGCCAATAGACCAACAAAGCTGCTGGCTGACTGAAAAAATACATTTCTTTAGCATTTTCTTTTATCCGATTGGCAATATATTTCTTCTCATTCAAAAGTGAACGGATGTCAGAAAGAATACTTGATTGGGAAATGCTGGATTGAAATGTTTCTAGAAAAATCATATTGGTTTTTTTATCAACTTTAGGAATAAGCCCTATTTCCTCTTGATAAAGCTGTGATAATTGGGGAAGAAGTTCTTCTTGTGGTTGATTTGCTTCTTTCAAAATTGCCAGAGTACGACTAAATAAGTCATCTGTAGTTTCCATCAAAGCCATGCTTTTTGCGACTTCGCGTTCTGCTTGCTTTGGAACATTACCGTCTGGTTTGTAGATATTGTCATGAACTAGCTCTGCATAAGCATGTTGGAGTAAAGAACGAACCTGAACTTCACAGCACAAATCAGCAGGGATGCTGACATTTTCGGGTGTAATGAATGCTTGTTTAGGACGAATCTCGTAATGTTTGGATTGATAGTCAAATGCTTTGGGATTTTGCTGAATTTCATCTGCAAAATCTTTCGAAACTTTAGCATCCCACTGAGATGAGGATTCAATGATTTCACAAACTATTTGAATATGTTCCGCAAGCAATACCACAAAACGTACGCCGACCAAGTCAGTCATTTGAGTTTGAGGTGAAGTGTAATTTTTTCGGCCAATCTTGGCTAGAGCTGAAGAAATCTCTTTGACTCTAGGCTTTGCTTCAATTTTTAGAAAATTGGTAACCGGAACAGGAGAAATGACATTGGATAATTGATTTTGAATTTCTTCAGCCACAAATCTACCCCAAGCGGCAAATGCCGCTTGGTGGCTTTCTAAATAGCTTTTGAAATCATCAATATCACTCATTTTTGTTGTTGTAACTGTCCTTTAATTGTGACAACAGTATATCCCCCATCTTCTGTTGGAGCAATTTCCATATAGTCTTGAGTATGCTCGGGAGGAGTCAAGATAACTACACCGTTACTAAATCCATAAGACCTCCGTTTGCGTAAACGAGTTTTAATATATTCAATATCCTTACTTACAGCATTTTGAGGAAAATCCTTAGCTATCATAAATTCTGTATAAGCTGTTCGTTTTTCTTGAGGTAAATGATTTTGGGCAAAATTATTTACACTAATGGTTGCTTCCGCACTTTTCAATGTAACGCGCAATGCTTCATGCGCATCCAATTTTGCATCATCACTTAAATCAGAGTTATCGATAAAATTGCGTGTCCACTCAAAAAAATTCTGCGTCAATTTACGGGAAGAAGCAGCTATATTCATACCCAAGAATACTTGATAGAAATAGGAAGCTGCCGGTCTAGTTTCCGTTTGTGTCATCAGATGGTCATACAAAAAAGCTCGATAATTCTCAGATTGTATTTGCTCTAGCGGCCTTACTGTTTCAGCCACCAAAAAACCTATCTTGAATAATCTTGCTGAATCGGTCAGTAATAATTCTTCTAAGAATTCAATCGTGATAAAGTCATCCTCTTCTTGGGTTCGGAATCCATCTTGAGGTTCAGCCTTAATTACACATAAAAACGGCTTATCGGTATCTCCAACCCTACCTTTTAAAACCAACAAAATACCACCCGGTGCATTTGTATTCAGTTGTGCATCGGTCAACATGTGGGCAAATTGTGCGGAATCCTCAATAAACTCTGCTTCCTCTTTGAGTTGTATGGCTGCAGCTATCTGAAAAAAACTATTTTCAGCCGTATTGGCAATAGACATTTCAATGCCATGAGATTTATTACCCAAAGCTTTGGTCAGCCTGTTTTCCAATGTTCTTCTTGCCGTAATAGGCAAATCAATCAACTGTGTACTGATTTTAGGTTCTACACGCTCTCTATTTTCATTTTTCGGATAAATACGATGGGTAATAATTTTTTCAATTGTTAAACCCTCAAAAGAATAGCTCGCTGTTTCAGTCATAATTTCCCTTTCTGTTTCAATCAAGCCGTCTGAAACCCTTTCGACGGCCTTACTTATCGGTCTATTTGTTTTCAGCTGGCTCTGCAAACATCATCACCGGCATGTTGCCGCTGACGAAAATGCCATATTTCACGCCGTTTTCGACAAAGCTTTTATTGACGTTGGCAGTGCTGTCTTTTTCGGCTTGCTTGGCAAATTCGTTGATAGCGTCTCCGGCCATTTTGATAATTTTGCCGCCGACAGTTTTGTTGCCGTCATCGCCATCGGCCGCACTCAGCATTAAGGCAGCTGAGCTGAAGTTTTTCAGGTTTTCGGCGGCATCTTCGTTTGCACCTACGGTGGCGGTAATGCTGGTCAATTTGCCGGTGGCCGGGTCGGAGGCGATATTGCCGACCAAGTTGTCATTAATTGGCAGCATGACCGTCAATCGGGCGGCATTGGCATCGCCTTCGGGTTTCATGCTGGCAGGGATTTTGGCAAAACCGAAACCGGCCGATTCGAAATCTTCATCGACCCTTTTGCGGAAGGTATCCCAATCAAGATTTAAGGTTAACACCGGCGCGGCAGGTTGAACCGCCAAAGCCTGTGTGGTTGCTTGCTCGGCAGTTGCTTCAGGCTGGCCACCACACGCAGACAAAGCAAAAGCAGCGGCGATTAATAAAGTGAGTGTTTTCATTTTTGTCCTTTGTTAGCTCAGGTCTTTTGAGATTTGGATCACTTGTCCGATGACCTGAATATCGGGGTAGTTTTTAATGCGCTTTAAAATGCAGGGCCGCTTCAATTGCTTAATATCCGTTTCAGAACACCAGCGCAGCCAAAATGCCGGAGTGTCCTAAATGCCGTCTGAAAATTTCAGACGGCATTTTTTTCTTTATCGGCCAGAGTTGACAATATTTGTGCGAAGCGTTGTAAAGCGTGGCGGTCGGCTGTTTCCAATTTTCTGAAAATATCCAGCAAATCCTGCTCTTCAGGAGTGGCGGTCAGTTTTTGAAGCTGTTGGCCGTAGCGGTGTACGGAAGACCTACCGATTTCATAACCCTGATGTTTCAACCATTCGCTGTGTTGTGTGTAGCCGCTAAAACGGCTTTTCCGAATCTCATCATCAAGCTGCCTGCGGACATCATCGGGCAGCATTTCTACCGCACTGCGTTTCCCCATTATCCGTTGCTCACTTTACTAGGCGCAGTTTGGGCTTTTTTCTCTGCCCTGCGCGCAACCATCAGAATCATTTCACGGTCGGCAGCTGCCGCTTCGCGGAACAAGGCCAGCAGCTCCTGCTCTTCTTTGTTTAATTTTTCAGATGGCATTTTTACTGATTTTTCTCGCCGTCCAGTCAAGATATAGCCCCAATCAGCATTTAATTCCGGATGTTCAAATGCTGCTGCGCGTACTGCATCTACTGGTATCGAGTCGCGTTTTTTTCGAATTGAGAACGCTTTCGGCTCTAGTCCTAAAAATTCAGCGACATCCTTATCCTTTTTTAAATCAAGCTCTTGCTTAATTCTTTCTAAAAAACCCACAAAAAGCATACAAAATCTCTTGAAATAATCTACAAAAGTAGATTAATATTCTGTTCATGGAGCGCACTAGTAAATATCTGGTGCATAAATAGTTCACTATTTTATCACAATGAGAAAGGGCTATCTATGGCTATAACTATTGAAAAATTAAAAGAAAATTTTGCCAAAAACGGCCAGACGCTGGCGCAGTGGGCAAGAGAGAACGGCTTTAAGCCGCGCGATGTGTATCTGGTGGTCGGCGGACAGCGCAAAGGCAATTACGGCAAGGGGCACGAAATTGCCAAGAAACTGGGACTGAAATAAGGAGGATACGGATGGCGACCAGTAAAAAGGGCTGCCGGGTGTTGAAGGTCTTTAAGGCATTGGAGGGACATCCGATTATCGGCATCAGCAACAAGGAAATTTCAGACGGCCTCGGTATTTCGCCGGTACATGTCAGCCGGGACTTGGAAGACCTGATTGCGGAGGGTTTGGTGGTCAAGCTGGATAACGGCAATTTTGCGTACAGCATTAAAACCTTGCAAATCGCGGAACGTTTCAGACAGCAACAAGAACGTTTGACTGCACGTTTGCAGGAAATTGAACAACGAGTTTATTAAATGCGACGACGTCGTCGCATTTGCAGGAGACAAAAATGGAAGTATTAGGACACGCAGTTGGCGCAACAGCAAACGAACTGGCAATACACAGCATGGCGGTTATGGATCGTTTTTCAAATGGCGAGGCTTACAACGAGGCTGTTTGGATTGAACGTGGACGTTTTGCGGTACGCCAAACAATGGAAGGTATGTTTGAGCTGGGTCGCGCACTCATCATCATCAAAGAGCATACGCCGCATGGCCGTTTTGCTGAGATTGCCGAGAAAGAGTTTGGCTTAGGCCGCCGTGAATCGCAACGTTTGATGAATGCCACGCTGCGCTTTATCGACCCAAAAATGAAACAGGCGCAGCCACAGCTGATGAAACTTGGAAAGTCCAAACTGCTGGAGCTGCTGGTGGAAGATGACGACACCTTGCTGGAGTTTGCCGAAGGCGGCGAAATCAACGGTAATACGCTTGATGATGTCGACCGCATGACTGTTAAGGAGTTACGTGTCGCCTTGCGCGAGAGCCGCGAAACGGCTGAAGCGAAAGACAAGGTCATTGCCGACAAGAACAAGAAGGTCGACGAGCTGGCCGAAAAGCTGGCTAAGAAGCAAACCGGTGTAAGAGAGCCGAAGGCGGAAGATGTGGGCAGTGAATTGACGATGCAGTTATCCAGCCTTGAGGTCGGTATCCGCAGTCAAGTGAGCCGTCTGAAAGATTTGTTTGACCAACTTAATGCGCACAGTGAGGCACATGGGATCAGCCATCAGGCAAAAATGGTCGGGGCGTTGAATCAGATTATTTTGGATTGCAACGGCATCCGCGAGAGCTACGCTCTACCGATGGAAGCCCCTCAAGATGAGACGCCGGAGTGGTTGGGAGAATAGATCATGAACGCCGGATTGGTAGAAAGACTGACTGAAATCGAGGCTCAAGCCGCTTTGCTTGGACGGGGAGAACGGTCGGAGTATCTGAAACGGTCGGCACAGGATTTAGGGGTATCGCTCGCTACGCTCTATCGGAAATTGGAGTCTGTGAGTGTTAAGCCAAGCCGAAAACGGCGAAGCGATGCCGGTAAAACGGAACTGAAGCTGGAAGAAGCCAAACTGATTTCGGCTGTACTGGTGGAGGCCATGAGGCGCAACGGCAAGCGGTTGATGTCGGTGCGGCAGGCGGTGGAAATGCTGCGCGCCAACGGCAAAATCGAGGCGGCGCGGATTGATGAGGAAACCGGCGAAGTGCTGCCTCTATCGGAAAGCACCATTATCCGCGCCCTGCGTGAATACAAGTTGCACCCCGACCAGCTTTTGCAGCCTGACCCCGTCAGCCGCATGAAATCGGAACACCCGAACCATTGTTGGCAAATCGACCCGAGTTTGTGCGTTTTGTATTACCTGCCACGTCAGGGCAAGGATACGGGGCTGCGGGTGATGAAGGAAGAGGAGTTTTATAAAAACAAGCCGAAAAACGTCGTCAAAATCGAAAACGACCGCGTCTGGCGGTACACGGGGACAGACCATGCCTCCGGCACGATTGCGGTGCGTTATTACTTCGGCGGCGAGACCAGCGCGAACCTTTGCGACTTTTTTATTTACATGATGCAGCAAAAGGCAGACCCGTTAAAAGACCCGTTTCGCGGCGTACCGCGCATGGTCATGCTTGACCCGGGAAGTGCGAATACGTCGTCTGCTTTTAAAACGCTGTGCAAGTCGCTTGATGTGCGTGTGCAGATCAATAAACCCGGTAACCCCCGTGCCAAAGGTCAGGTAGAGAAAGCCAATGACATTGTGGAAACATCTTTTGAAAGCGGTTTGCGCTTTACCGAGGTGCACGATATCGACCAACTGAATGCCCTGGCAGAGCGTTGGATGCGTTACTACAACGGTACGCAAAAGCACAGTCGCCACGGCATGACCCGCTATCAGGCCTGGAACAAAATCAAACCCGAGCAGCTCATCCTGCCGCCGCCTGCGGATTATTGCCGAGAGCTTGCCATCAGCGCGCCGAAAGAGGCGAAAGTCTCGGCGGATTTGGAAATCCGCTTCGGCGGACGGGTATATAGCGTGAAAGGCATCAAGGGGATTTTGGTCGGTCAGAAGGTTTTGGTCGGTAAGAATCCTTGGGAGGTAAACGGGGCGCGGGTCGCCACTTATGACGAGGAGGGTAATGAGGTTTGGGTATCCGTACCCGAAGTGGTGTTTAACGAGATGGGCTTCCGCTCCGATGCGGTAGTCATCGGGGCGGAATACAAAGCCCCTGCCGATACGGACGCGCAACAGCATCGCAAAGAGCTGGACAAGCTGGCGATGGGGTCGGAAACGCTGGAGGCGGCAGCCGCCAAACGCAAAGGCAAAGCAGTCCCATTCGGCGGCGAAATCGACCCGTACAAACATCAGGAAAATACGCTTGCCGCGCGAAATACGCTCTTTATGCCCAAACAGGGACAGCAGATGGCGTACAACCGGATGGAGGTCTCTGAGCAGGTATTGAGCAAGGTCGAAATCGCCAAACGCTTAAAACCCCGCGTCGAGGCAGACGGCGGCGACTGGAAACAGGCGATGGCGGTCATCCTCAAGCACTACCCGGAAGGCGTGGTCGAGAGCAAATTGGACGAGGTTTACGACAGGCTTAAGACGATGGGTCGTCTGAAACTGCATAAAACCGGTTAGGCAAATGCGACGACGTCGTCGCATTTGAAAAAAGGGAAAGCATGAAACAGACCTTTAAGCAAATCGGCAAATCCTATGCCGCCGCGGCAGCCGAAATCGGATGCAGCAAGCCGATGCTAGTGGCGGTAGTCAATCACGGGCAATGGCCGAAAAAAAACGCAGCCGAGCTGCGAAGGAAATTGAAACAATTTTTTGAAACGAATGGTGCGGAAATCCCAGCGAGCCTGAGAAACGAGCCGGAAGCCGCACCTGCCCAAGCAACTTACGAAGACAAGGACAATGAGATGTTACTACGAAAAGCAACTTTAAACCAAGCGGCAAAACAACATTTTAGCCTATTCCGCGATCCGTTTAATGACGAAATCCAGTCTGCGGACGATGTGTATATGACACCGGATGTGCGCTATGTGCGCGAGGCGATGTTTCAGACGGCCTGCCACGGCGGTTTTGTGGCGGTGGTCGGTGAAAGCGGCGCGGGTAAATCTACACTGCGCGAAGACCTGCAAGACCGTATCAACCGCGAAGGCCGACAAATCATCCTGATCGAGCCTTATGTCTTGGCAATGGAAGACAACGACCAAAAAGGCAAAACGCTTAAGGCGGTACATATTGCCGAG
Source organism: Neisseria sp. P0020.S003 (assembly GCF_051957095.1). Taxonomy (NCBI): domain Bacteria; kingdom Pseudomonadati; phylum Pseudomonadota; class Betaproteobacteria; order Neisseriales; family Neisseriaceae; genus Neisseria; species Neisseria sp. P0020.S003. Next base: position 302,010 of record NZ_JBQCWU010000001.1, read on the forward strand.
GCAATTTTGGAGGCGGTGTCGCCGGGAACCAGTCCTAAACGCAGCCCGGAAGCACGTTTTAGACAAATCCACCGCGCTTTGGCAGAAAGCGCGAAAGCAGGCAACAAACACCTGCTTTTGATTGAGGAGGCGCACGGTCTGCCGCTGCCGACCCTGAAACACCTGAAACGCTTTTTTGAGCTGAAAAACGGGTTTGAACGCCTGCTCGGGATTGTCTTAATCGGTCAGACGGAGTTGGCGCAAAAACTTAGCGAAAACAATCCTGCGGTGCGCGAGGTGGTGCAACGCTGCGAGGTGGTCACACTCTTGCCGCTGACCGACGGCAAACTAGAAGGCTATCTCAAGCACAAATTTGACCGCGTCAATGCGGACATGGCGAAGATTTTAGACCAAAGCGCGATTGATGCGGTTGCCGAGCGTCTGACAGTCAAAAGCCGCACGAGTAAGGGATTGGAAACCAACAGCCTGCTCTATCCGCTGGCGGTCAACAACTTGGTGGCTGCAGCGATGAATCAGGCGGCGGAACTTGGTTTTGAGATGGTTGACGGCGATGTGGTACGGGGGGTGTGAGATGGATAACAAATTCGGAAAAATTATTGACCCCAATCACTTGCTGCTCTCATTTAGACAACAGGTAGCTACCGGGAAAGTCGGCAGCATGGAATACACGATGGAAATCTCTGTGGGATGTGAGCCGATGGTCGTCAGTAAAGCTACTGGGAAGCGGTTTGTATTGACTTGGCAGGACATAGTGGAGTTAGCCGTCCTGGCCGGTATCGACGAATCGGAAGAGTCTGAAAAATAAAGGGGAAATAATGAAAAAATATGAAATCGAATTTGCCATTGTAATTGTGCTGCTGTCCATCGTCGTAGCCATACAGGCAATGCTGACCGAGCCTTGCCGCCAAAAACAGCCTATGCAGATCAACGTCTATGACAGGGGGCAGTACAAATGAGGGGGTTATGGATACTGACCGCCATGCTTGCCGCCTGCCAGCCGGTCGCGGCAACGGCAGATCAAAGAGATGCTCTGGAAGCCGATAAAAACTGGGAAGCGGTTTATGGCGGGATGAGCGAGACAGACAAAATAACAGGCGTAGTTTTGGAGCCTGCGGGAGCGGAAAAATGAACAGGGATTACAGCAAAATCAAAGTATCGGTTTGGCGCGAGAAAGGCGGACATCTTGTCACTGAGCTGACAACGGTGTCGGGTAAGTTTGTGATGATGTATGTGTCATCTCGGCTATCGGATGAAATTGAGGATGTGGTTCAGACGGCATTGCGGTGTTTGAGCCGTAAGGATTTGGAGGCGGCGCGATGAAAGTACGCTGCCCCACCTGCGGCGCGGTGATGAGCTTGGATGTCTTAATCGCCCATGACGATGCCCGTGAAGCCCTGATTGCCCTGACCGGCATTTCAGACGACCTTTTTAAGGCGGTATTGCGGTATCTGACGCTGTTTCGCCCCGCCGAAAAGGATTTAAGTTTTAACCGGGTTTCAAAGCTTATTGGCGAGATTGCGCCGATGATACGGGAGGGCGAAATCGTCCGTAATCGTAAAACTTACCCGGCTCCGCGTGAGGCTTGGATTTGGGCGGCAACACGATGCCTTGAGGCACGGGACGCAGGAAAGCTGACGCCGCCGCTGACCAGCCACGGTTATTTGTTGGAAAACATTACGTTTTGGTCGCCTGAAAAGACGGCGGGAACGGCGGTTTTGCCCTCTCCCCAACCCTCTCCCGCAGGAGAGGTGGCAAACACCAAATTGAGGAGCGGGTTGGGCGGTTTGATGGAGTGGTCAAATGGAGGCGAACAATAACTGGCTTAAAAAAGCAATCGCGCAGGGTTTTATGATGCTCGCCGCCCTAAACCTCAAAGGCCGCCCTGCCTCGGCGGATTTGACGGCAGTCGCCGAACTTTGGTTGGGCATACTGAGCGGCCGGTCGTGGCAACCGGAACAGGACGGAATCAGGATACAGGCAGCCTTTAGGGCTATCGCGGCATCCTCGTCAGAGTGGCCAAACCCTGCCGACCTTATCAAACACCTGCCGCCGCCCGAAATCAGAATGGTGCCGAGGCTGGAAAAGAAGCACCAGCCGACGGAATACGGCAAGGCGCAGTCCGCCGAGCTGAAAAAGATTGTCGGCAGATTGAAAAACGCACCCTGCATGAACAGGGATTGGATACACGGGCCGAGGCACCGGTCGGTGGACGAATGTCAAAGGATTTATGCCGAAAGGCAGAAAGGTAAAGAAATGAATGATTGGAAAAATCTAAACGATGAACTCCCGTGTATCGGGTGGATTTGCGACGTACTACTACCCGATGGAACGATCATCGAGAACGTGGAGGCAGTAGAAGTTGATGACGATAACGCTTTTATGCCCGAAGTTGGTTTTAAAAAATACCCCGAGGCCACGCATTTTCGAAAATCAAAATGAAAGGGAAACAAATGAACATTGATAAAACCCAATACAAACAGGATGCCAAAGGTAATCTCGTGCCGCTGGCCAATATTAAAGAAATCGACCTGCTGCGCGATGAGCTGGTGCAGGAAATCGCCGCCAAAGCCCGCGCGGTACAGGATAAACTGATGGCGTTCAAACGCGAGGCGATGGACGATATTGCAGCGTTTGTACAGTTGAGTGCCGACCGCTATGACGTGAATGTCGGCGGTAAGAAAGGCAATATCAGCCTGCACAGCTTTGACGGCGCATACCGCGTCAACCTTGCCATGCAGGACACGCTGGTATTTGACGAGGGATTGATTGCCGCCAAAGCCCTGATTGACGAGTGCATCAACGAATGGACGGAAGGCAGCCGCACGGAATTGAAAACACTGATTAACGCGGCGTTTCAGGTGGATAAAGAAGGCAATATCAGCACCGCCCGCGTACTTGGTCTGCGCCGCCTGCAAATCACGGATGAAAAATGGCAACGGGCGATGGATGCGCTCTCCGACAGTTTGCAGGTGCATATCAGCAAGCCGTTTGTGCGGGTGTATCAGCGCGGCGAGGATGGGGAGTATCAGTTGATGAATTTGGATGTGGCGAAGGTGTGAAAATGGCGACGGTAAATATCCTCATCAGCGATCAGTCGGGCGGCCTGTTTGTCAAGCTGACTTCGGACGAACCGATGCCGAAGGATGATGAAGACGGTGGCAGCATCGCCCAAAGTGCAGGCCTTTTGTGTCTGGCCATCCTTAACCGAGAAATTCGACAGGTAACCGGCAAAGAGCTGGAGTTAGCCAATATCCAATAAACCGCGCGGCACGGTCTGCCGCATTTAAATCTTAAATAGGAGTCAAAAAGTGAATAAATCTGAATTAATCCAAGCCATCGCCGATGAGGCGGAATTGAACAAACGCGATGCGGCAGAATTTGTCGATGCGTTTGTCAGCGTGGTAACGCAGGCGATGAAGGACGGCAAAGACGTTACGTTGGTCGGCTTCGGCTCGTTCCACACCGCCCAATCTGCCGAGCGTAAAGGCCGCAATCCGAAAACGGGCGAACCGCTGACCATCGCTGCACGTAAAACGCCTAAATTCCGCCCTGGAAAGGCGTTGAAAAAAGCAGTTAATCCATAGCCAGGCTATAAAAAAAGGCCGTCTGAAAGTTTCAGACAGCCTTTTTTATTTGCCAAATGACTACCGGCAAATGTAGAATCAGGCATAATATATTGATTTATTTAAATATATGAAACAGCGTTTCAGTATGTGAAAAGAAAGGATTAGCATGGAAACGGCAAAAGCGAAAAAACAGCGTTTAATCCGTCTGATTCACGTCGGTAAAACGCAGTTGATGATGGCCGATAGCGAGTACCGTACGCTATTGGCCAATATTTCGCGCGGGAAAACGAGCAGCACTAAGTTGTCGGTCGATGAGTTAGAACTGGTGGTAACGGCTCTGAAGGCGCGTGGTTTTGTAGTAACGACAAAAGCGCAGGCTAAAAGTGACAAGCCGGATATTAAAGTCCGGCCTGCCCATCCTGCGGTTGATGGCCAAATTAAAAAAATACGTGCGTTATGGCTTGGGCTACACGGTATCGGTGCAGTAAGAAATCCGTCCGAGCTGGCTTTGGGTAGGTTTGTAAAGCGTATGGTCGGCGTTGATTATCATGGCTGGCTTGATATTGATAATGCACAGAAGGTCATTGAACACTTGAAACAATGGTTGTTACGCGAGGAAAGAAAACTGGAGGTGCTAAGTGGCTGATGAACGCGTACCCGAGCTGGTGACCGATTTAGAAGACCAAATGTCTGCCTGTTTATGTTCTGAGCTGCCGATGTTGGATAAAACTCAGGCGAAGGTGGTAAGTAAGAAGGTGGCAAGATTCATTACGGACAACTGGGGAGGCCAATTGATTTATATCCCGAAGAACCATATCGGCAAGGTATCGGAAAGAGACCAACAGGTATATCGGGAATTTAATGGTAAGAATCATGCGGCGTTAAGTAAGAAATTTGATTTAACTGTTCAACAAATCTATCGCATTGTGAAAGCAGTCGGAGATGCGGAAAGGTCGAAAAGACAGACTGATTTGTTTGGATAAGTCTCGTAATAAAACGGAATGGCGGTCAGGTTTTATCCTGACCGCTTTTATATTGCGTTTCTCGTCTTGGTCGGGGGTTTGCCTACCTTGAGCTATAAACTCGCTAAAAATGCCGTTTTTGCGCATTTTGAGTAAAACATGTTTTAAACCGCATTAAAAGCCGTTTCAGACGGCCTTTGTCAAAATAGCCTCATCAATCCGATGGGGCTTTTTTTGTGAAAAAGTTGTTTGAAATTTTTAAATCCGGCACGCGTACTGACAATAACGGCCGAAAAGTGACGATTACCGATGCGGATGTGGCTCAGGCAGCTGCTGCATATGATCCAAAGCTGCATGAAGCACCGCTGGTTATCGGCCATCCGAAGACCGATGCTCCGGCCTATGGCTGGGTGGGCAGTTTGCAAGCCGATGGTGGTGTGCTGTCGGCCGATTTTGCGCAAATGGACGATGATTTTATTGGCTTGGTGAAAGACGGCCGCTACAAAAAGGTGTCAGCGAGCTTCTATCCGCCCGACAGCCCGAGCAATCCGAAGCCAGGCTCTTGGTATCTGCGCCATGTCGGTTTTCTCGGTGCGCAACCACCTGCGGTAAAAGGTTTATCCGCCATTAATTTTGCTGAAGACGATGAGTATGTCGAGTTTTCCGAATATGCACACCGCCGCACGGCCTCGATTTTCCGTCGTCTGCGTGAGTGGTTGATTGAGCAGTACGACGCGGCCACCGCCGATAAAGTCGTTGCTGATTGGGAAATTCGCGACATTGAAGAATCGGCAGACTGGCAGCCCGAACCGCCCACACCGGCATTTGCCGACCCTGTAACCCCAAACGAATCTCAAACCCATGAAAACAAGGAGACCTCTATGTCGCCCGAAGAACAACTGGCAGCCGAAAAAGCCGCCCGTGAACAAGCCGAAGCTAAGGCAGCCGCTGCGGAAGCAGAGTTGAAACGCTTGCAAGACGAGCAAGACCAAGCCTTGCGTGAAGGTCAACATGAACAGAATGCCGAATTTGCCGAAGCCTTGGTAAAAGAAGGCCGTCTGAAACCCGCTGATAAGGATTTGGTGGTGCAGGTATTGGACTTCGCAGAATACCCCGAACATACCAGCGTCGATTTTGGCGAAGGCAGCACCATTGGCGAAGCGTTGCGCCAGTTTTTGCGCAACCTGCCGGAAGTATTGCCAAGCGGCCACTATGCCAAAGGGACTACTCCTATGGCCGCCGCTGGACTGCCAGCCGATTTTGCCGAAGCGGCTAATCCTGATGCGCTGAGCCATCACGAACGTGCTGTGGCTTTGGCAGCCAAAGAAGGCATCAGCTACGAAGAAGCGGCACGCCGTACCGCCGTTTAACCTAAAAGCGACGATGTTGTCGCATTTCAATTTGAAAGGATGAACGATGAGTTCTCATTTGCGCCGCCTGCGCGGTCAGGTCGATCCAGTTTTAACCAATCTGGCAGTCGGTTATAAAAACGCGGAATTTATTGCCGAGAAAATTTTCCCTCAAGTATTCACTGATAAAGAAGGCGTACAGGTGCCGGTGTTCGGTAAAGGCTCTTTTGTCGAATACGACACCAAGCGTGCCGTCGGCGCAGCGTCTAACGTGATTACTTTGGATGCTCCGAACTATCTGCCGATTGTGTTGGAAGAACACGATTTAGCGATTGGCGTGGATTACCGTGAGCAAGCGGAATCGTTGTTTAACGAGCAAGCCAAAGCTACCCGTCGCGCTACCAAGGGTGTGCAACTGCGACAAGAAATCGAAACGGCTGCTTTGCTGCAGGCGAAATCTGCTTATCAGAGTGGCCACACTAAAGATTTGGCGGCCACGAAAAAGTGGAGTGCCGATGATTCAGACCCGTTGGCCGATATTGAAAGTGCACGTGAAACCGTCCGTGCAGCTTGCGGTGTGCGCCCCGGTGTATTGGTAGTAGGTGCCAGCGTGTTGTCTCAACTCAAGCGCAATAAGGCTCTCCTCGCCTCTCTGTCCGCCAATGACCGTAAATCTCTGTTGACTGTCGAGCAGTTGAAAAACCTGCTGGAACTGGATGACATCATTGTCGGTCAGGCTGTTTCATCTGTTGCAACCGGCAAACCCACCAAGGATGTTTGGGGTAAATTTGCCAGCTTGATTGTTCGCCCCGATTTGGTTTCAGACGGTAATGACGAAGGCGAACCTGCATTCGGCTATACCATCCGCCGCCGCGGCATGCCTGTGGTCGACCGTTATGAAGAAGTTGGTGGCAAAGTCGAATATGCCCGTTATACCGATATCCGCAAAGCGGCTGTGGTGGGCAGTGCGTGCGGTTTCTTATTTGAAAACGCAGTAGATTAATTGACAAGGCCGTCTGGAGTGCCTAGACGGCTAGGGAGAAAAAATATGAGCTTAAAGATTACACCTCAAGAAATCGAAAACAAGATTGATAAGGCTGATTATCACCGTGTGGGTGAGACAACTGCAATCGTTTGCTCGTTGACCCTGAAATCAGGTTTTGTCGTGATTGGTAAGGCAGCTTGTTTTAGCCACGATATTTTTGACGAACAGATGGGCTGTGAATTGGCATACCAAGATGCTATTCGCCATCTGTGGGAATTGGAAGCTTATCGTTTGAAAGAAAATGCAGTTATGCAGAAAGTAGAGGTTTAAATGGCTCAAACCAAACAAGTGGTACTGGTAACTACTATTACCGCAACAGGCGCGATTGTGAAAAACCGCTTTGTTAATTTTAAAGGCGCACAGGCTAAAGCCGGCGAGACCGTTTTGGGTGTTGCTCCATATGATGTTGAAACTGGTGATACTGCTGCAGTCGATGTGGTCGGTATTGCTGTTGTCGAATCAGGTGGCGCAGTGGCTATCGGTGCGGAAGTAGGCGCAGACGCACAAGGCTGTGCAGTATCCTGGGCGTCAAAAATTGCCGGTACGGCTCTGACTGCTGCAACCGCCGCAGGTGAAACTGTTCGTGTATTGTTGAAAGGTTAATCATGGCTAAGGTTTATATCGCAAACACTGCATTGATTCTTGAAGACGAAGCCGGTAAGCAATTCCGTGTGGAAGCAGGCGAAGCTATTGAGCTGACACCTGAACAATACGAATCAGTGGCCGCTCATGTGATGCCGACGGCAACTACAGGCGAAGAGCTGGATGCACAACAGGCAGAAGCTCAAGAGAAAACGCCGTCTAAATCTACTCCAACTAAAGAGCCTGAGTCTCAAACCAAAACGCAACGCAAAACAAAGGCGGACGCGTAATGTACTACATCAACGCCGAGAATATGCTCAAGGCTATGAGTAAGCCGGAATTGGTGCAGTTGACCAATGATGAGCCGCGTGCGGCTGAGCCGGATATGGCGGTAGTGGATGAAGCCATCCGCTATGCCAGCGACTTGGTTGACGGCTATTTGCGTGGGCGCTATCCGCTGCCTCTCAAGTCGGTGCCGACGGTGTTGCCGCCATTGTGTATCAACATTGCCCGCCATTTCCTGCACTCGCGCCGCATCAATCGGGCGGATTTTCCGAAGACGTTGGAGACTGCCTACAACGCGACTCTGAAAACGTTGGAAGCCATCCGCGACGGCAAAATCCATATCGGCGTTGATACTTTGGACAAAGAGGCGCAGCCGGAGCCAGGTGCGTATCACACGCGTGGCGGTTCGCGTATTGACATGACGGGGTATTGATTGTGAGTGCGACACGTCCTGTTATTGACGCGGTAGTTGAGCATTTGCAGACGGCCATTCCATGGGTCATCGTGGAAGCGTTTCCCGAAAGGCCGTCTGAATACCAGTTTATCCACCCGACCGGTGCGATTTTGGTTGGCTACGGTGGCAGTAAGTTCACTGATTTGGAACATTTGGGCAACATTGCCCAGCAGCGCGACATGACGCTGGTGTTAACCGTTATCGGCAGCAATCTGCACGGCGATGAAGGCACGCTGGCGATTTTAGACGAAGCCCGGTTGGCGATTGTCGGCTTCCGCCCTCCAAACTGTCTGCCGTGTCATTTATTGCAAGAGCGTTTTTTAAACGAAGATGCCGGTGCATGGCAGTATGAGCTGACCATTCAGACGGAAACTCAACAAGTCGAAGTGTGTAAGCCCAATACCAATCCCTTGCTCATTAAGGTGCATGGCCGATTGCATGGAAATGCATTAAACCCTGATTTAAAAACTAAGGAGAATTCATAATGGCAGCAGCCTATCATCATGGTACGGAGACCATCCGTATTGACGGTGGTTCTAATCCTGTCTATACCGTTGACGGTGCGATTACGGCTATTGTCGGTACTGCACCAGTCGGTGCAGTCAACGAATTGACTGTGTGTCAAACCAAGAAAGACTTTGCACAATTTGGCGGTGAGCTGACCGGTAAAGGCTTTACTTTGCCTGACGCGGCCAATATTTGGACACGTTATGCTTCTGGTGTGGCTTATGTGATTAACGTGTGCGATCCCGCACGCCATAAGACCCAAGTACAGAACGAAGTATTGACCGTCGACAGCAATACCTTGACGGCCTATACCGCCAAACCTGCACTGCTTGCCGGTTATGCCCTGACTGACGGGGCAGCCGCACTGACCGAAGGCCAGCACTACACCATCAACACGCTAACCGGCGAGATTGTGTATAAAACCAAACCGACCGCCCCGAAAATCAGTTACAGCTACGTCGACCCGACCAAAGTAACAGAGGCTGACATCATTGGTGCATATGTCGCGGCTACCGGAAAGCGCACGGGCTTGGAGCTGCTCTCAGAAGGCTACAATCGCCAAGGCGCAGATGCCAAAATCATTATTGTGCCGAAGTACGACAAAACGGCTACCGTTGCCGCCAAAATGATTACCGTGGCCGACAACCTGAATGCAATTGCCTATATCAACGCACCTGAAGGCACGACCTTGAGCAAAGCTCTCGAAGGCCGTGGGCCATTGGGTACGATTAATTTTCAGACATCAAGCGACCGTGCCGAGCTGTTTTTCCCGCATGTGATCGGTCTACTGGGTATAGAATCACTGGCTACCCACGCTGCCGGTCTGCGCATGAAGACTGATGTTGAGCAGGGTTATTGGTTCAGCAAATCCAACCGCGAACTCTTGGGTGTAACCGGCGTGGAAATCGGTCTGACTGCTCGCGCCGACGACCCGCAGTCCGAAACCAACCGCCTCAACGAAAAAGGCATTACGACTGTCTTCAATTCCTACGGTACAGGCTATCGTATGTGGGGTAACCGCCTTGCCTGTTTCCCAACTACTTCTCACATCAAGAACTTTGAGGTAGCCCAACGTACCGGCGACTTGATTGACGAGTCCATCCGTCGCGCCGAGCTGCAATATGTCGACCGCCCGATTGATGAAGCCTTGCTCGACAGCCTGCTGGAAACCGTCCGTACCTACATGAGTACGTTGCCGTCCATCGTCGGTTTCTCTCTGAGTTTGGACTACGACTACGATTTGGTCGACGCATTCAGCAAAGGTCAAGTCCCCATCGTTTATGAATACACGCCGAAAATTCCGGCCGAACGCCTGACCAATACTTCGGTAATGACCCGAAAATATCTGGCCAACTTGGTCAGCGGCAATTAAGGAGCTGAAACATGGCGCAATTAAATGCAATTTACAATGCCAACGTCTATATCGACGGCAACAATCTACTGGGCAAGGCGGCAGAAATTACCGCGCCTGAAGTCGAGTTCACTATGGATGAAGTCACCGGCTTGGGTCTTTTCGGTACGATCAAGCTGCCAAGCGGCATGGAGGCTTTGGAATCCGAAATCAAATGGAACAGCTTTTATCCCGAAGTGGCCGCACGCAGCAAGAATCCGTTTAAAGCGGTGCAGCTGATGATTCGTTCCAACCTGCAAACATTCGATGCAGCAGGTTTGCAGAAAGAAGTGCCGATGGTCACTACCATGACCGGCACATTCGGCAAAGATGCGTTGGGTGGTTTTAAACCAAAAGAAAAGGCAGAGTTTCCCAGCACCTTCCAGGTAAATGAAGTACGCCAAGTCGCTGATGGCCGAGAGCTCTTCTACTACAACTCCTTCAATAATATTCTGCGCGTCGACGGCGTAGATATATTGGCACAGATGCGTAAAAACATCGGCGCATAAGTATTAAAACACATTAAAAGCCGGTTCAGACGGCCTTTGGCAGAATTGCTGTATCTTTCTTGGGTACAGCAATTTTTTATTGATTTTCAAAAGGATTAAATGATGACTGAAGCGCAAAAACTGCAAGAAAACTTGGGTGCAACCAAAACCGTAAAGCTGAAATATCCTGTACGTTTAGCGACGGGCGAAACCCTGACCGAACTGAAACTGCGCCGTCCGCGTGTGGGTGATTTGCGTGCTGTGGCGCACTTGAGCAGCGATGCCGAACAGGAGTTGACGATTTTCGCGCGCATCACAGGTTTGGTACCTGAAGATTTGGACGAGCTTGATTTGTATGATTACAAACAGGTGCAAGACTGGTTTCGTCGCTCACAAGAAGACGAAGCCGCTGCTGAGTAATAAAGAAGCAGATGAGCAGCTTTTGAAGGCTGTTGCCGATTTGGCTTGGTGGTTTGGCTGGAGTGTGAAAGAGGTGTATGCCTTGCCGCTTGATGAGTTTGAAGACTGGCAAAAAGAAGCAGCCCGCCAAATCAAGGCGGGCTACGGAAGAATCGGAGGTATTTAAGAAGTCAGTTTGTCTTTGATGAAGACACATCCAGCGACCAAGCCACCAACGGCCAAACTGATAAGTAGAACTGGTAATCCGCCAAGTAGCAAATAAAGTACAACGGCAGCAGTTAAGACAACAATCAGTGGCACTATCAATTCAATGATAGGCGCAGATGAATAAGCGACTACTGTAAAGGCTACTGCAGTCAAATACAAAACAAAGCAGGCATTAAAAGTAGTATCGCTGACGTGATTGAAAATTTGTTCGTATTTTTTAGTTGCGTACATAGCCCTCTCCTTAACGCTTATATCATAAAGGTTGGTAATAAAAATGGCAAACGGTTTAACGCTGGGTATTACCGTCGGCGCATCCGTCGGTGCGGCGGTGGCCGGAATAAAATCTGTCAAATCTTCTTTAGATGTACTGGATAAAGCCAGTGCGAATTTGGCTAAGCGTCAAAAAATGCTTGGACAAACCTTGGAAAACCCGTTGCGTATGACTCGTAGTCGTGTTGGAGAGTTAAAACGGGAATACGATCAACTTGGACGCGCTATTGCCAAAATTGATGCCAAGCGTACCGATGTTGCTCTTTTGCAGCAAAAACGCCAGCAGCATTACGATAAGCGTAATAGCTTTAAAGATGAAATCTTAGGTGCAGCTACTGCTGCTGGTTCAATCGCCGTCCCAGTAAAGTTGGCAGTAGAGTTTGAGTCATCGATGGCTGATGTACGAAAAGTCATTGATTTTGACACGCCGCAGCAATTCAAGGAAATGGAGCAGGACATCTTAAGGCTGACCAGAACCATTCCGATGGCTGGCAGTGAACTGGCCAAAATCGCAGCATCGGGAGGTCAGTTAGGGATTGCGCGTAAAGACATTTCCTCTTTTACTGAAACCATTGCCAAAATGTCGGTAGCTTTCGATATGTCTGCCGAACAAGCTGGCGAGAGCATGGCCAAGCTGGCGAATGTTTACCAAATACCAATTACCCAAATAGGGAAACTTGGTGACGCCATCAACCATTTATCCAACAGCAGCCCGGCCAAAGCTTCGGAAATTGTCAATGCACTCGGTCGGGTGGGCGGCGTGGCTAAGCAGTTCGGCCTGACCGAGCTTCAGACGGCCTCGCTTTCTAGTGCTTTTATCGCTTTGGGTAGGACGCCGGAAGTAGCAGGTACAGCCATCAACGGTATGTTGACCAAGTTGATGACAGCTGATAAGCAGGGCAAGAAATTCCAGGCGGTTCTGGAAGGCATGGGTACTGATTCCAAAGCCTTGAAAAAAGCGATTGCCGAAAATGGCGAACAAGCCTTGATAGATTTTTTGAAGCAAATTGAAAAGCTGCCTAAAGAAAATCAAATGGGTGCATTGGTTGATTTGTTCGGTTTGGAATATGCCGATGATGTGGCTGCGCTTGTGGGTGGTTTGGACACATATAAGAAGTCTATCGAAGAGCTAAAAAAAACGGGTAAAGGCGGAACTCCTGAATTCATGGGCAGTATGGAAAAGGAGTTCGCTGCACGTTCGGCCACAACAGCCAATAACTGGCAACTTTTAAAAAACGGTTTGGTAGAAATTGGCATCACCATTGGCAGCGTTCTGCTGCCTGCTCTGAATCAAGGAATGAACGCTATCAAGCCGCTTGTAAACGGTTTTGCTGATTGGGCAGCTAAGAATCCTGAATTTGCAAATTCTCTTTTTTATGTGGTTGCAGGTTTGGCTTCACTCAAAGCCGGCAGTTTTGTTTTCCGTTTTCTCGGCAATGAAATTGGCGGCTTAATGACATCATTTCGTTTGGCTAAAACCTTGCTTGGTGCAGACTGGATGGCAACGGTCTTGAGATTTAAATCAGGTGTTGGTTTTTTAGCTAAAGGCTTTGGCTTATTAAAAACAGTTTTTTCTGTTTTCGGCTCCGGCATCATGTCTGTTCTTCGCTTCCTTCCTATGTTGGCTTCCGGCTTCCTTAAGTTGGGTATGGCTTTAATGGCCAATCCGATTTTTCTTGCGCTTGGCCTGTTAGCCGTTGCCGCCTATCTGCTCTACAACAATTGGTCAGAGGTGGTTGGTGGCGCAAAGGCATTATGGCAAAGCTTAGTAACATTTTTCAGTGGACTTTGGGCAAAAATCACAGCCTTCTTCAGTAGTGGTATAGGCAATATTGCAGAAACCATTCTCAATTTTTCACCACTCGGTTTGTTCTATCAGGCATTTGCTGGTGTGATGAGCTGGTTTGGAGTAACCCTACCGTCAACCTTTTCCGGCTTTGGTCGGATGCTGATTCAGGGATTGATCAATGGCATTAAATCAGCGGCGGCAGCGGTATATGACACTATTGCATCTATCGGTAATTCGATTAAGGCTAAATTCCAAGCGGTAATGGATATCCATTCTCCAAGCCGTGAGTTTCGCCGTTTCGGTGGTTTTATCACCCAAGGTTTGGATATCGGTATCCGCCGTACGGCCAGTCGGCCAATCGGTACTATCGGCACATGGGCAGGCCGTCTGAAAGACAGTTTTACGAACCGTGTCGGTCAGTTACGTGCTGATGTTGCTTCGCGTGTATCCGGTCATCGTGCAGATTTTGAGCAGGCACGGCAGGCTGCGTCCGCCCCTGGTGGTGTGACCATTAATTTTAATCCGACCATCAACGCGCCAGGTGGCAACCCTGCACAAATTCAGACGGCCTTACAAATGGGTTTGCGCGAATTTGAAACGCTGTTTCAACGTATGATGGCCGACCGTGAACGGAGGGCTCTCTGATGTATGCAATGTTGGGCGATGTACGGTTTGAAACCTTGCAAAGTTTTTCCAGTCTGGAAGCGCAGCACTCGGCCAAGTTTGCCAAGCATGAAGTGCTTAAGGGAAGACCACGCCTGCAGGCGATGGAAAATGAGCTGACCACGCTGAGATTTGGGTTAAAGCTGCATTGGATGTTGGGTAATCCCGACACGGCCTACAAGGGCTTGCTGGCTGCTCTGGAGGCGCAGCAGGCGGTGTCGTTGGTTTATGGTTCAGGGCGATTTGTCGGCTGGTTTGTAATTGAAAGCCTGACCGAGCGCACATTGATTCAGGACGCGCAAGGACGGACAGCGGCGCGTGAATTGGATGTGGAGCTGACCCAGTTTGTCGGCGACCCGAATAACCCGCTCCCGACCCCGGCAGTCAAGTCGGGCGGGCAAAATCCGCTCCTGTCCTTATTGCCGGAGAGCGTGCAGGCAAAAGCGGGCAAATTGATTTCGGCGGTGGAAAAAGGTGTGAAAATTTACCGAGCAGCCGAAGCGGGCATCAGCGATATGCAGAATCTGATACAGGCTGCCAAAAACATGAAAAACGACCCGTCAGGGGCATTAAACCTGTTGGGGGACGCACTCAATATCGGTGGCAGCACTTTAGGACGGCTCAATGCCTTGCCCGAAGTAACGGCGATTTTCGGCGACCTTAAAGGCGCGGCTGAGTTTGCATTACAGGCAGGGCAAGCGGCCAACAGGCTTGGCGGTGCCGTCGGTGCATTGCGTGCCGGGTATGAGAGTGGCTCTGTCGGTAGCTGGCTAACTGCAGTCGGGGACGGTGTTGCCGAGGCATCTGATGCGCTGGCAAACGGCTCTGCTGCTGCCCAGGCTTTGACCGGCTGGCTGGCGGCAAGAAAGGATAAATGATGAGTGCGCTAATACGCTACACCACCCAAGACGGCGACCGTTGGGATTTGATTGCGCACAAGCATTACGGCAATGCGCTGTTGATTGACGGCCTGATTGCGGCAAATCCGCATTTGCCGTTGGCCGAGGAGTTTGTCAGCGGCTTGACGGTGTTTGTGCCGGTGCTGGAAAGCAAACCGAAAAACAGTCAGGCCGATTTGCCGCCTTGGATGCGCTGAAGGGGTTGGGATGGATATTAAGGGTTTCTTTTCCGGCTTAGTCGCTCAGGGCAATACAGACG
The DNA here is from genome assembly GCF_051957095.1 of Neisseria sp. P0020.S003. NCBI lineage: Bacteria > Pseudomonadati > Pseudomonadota > Betaproteobacteria > Neisseriales > Neisseriaceae > Neisseria > Neisseria sp. P0020.S003. Next base: position 317,145 of record NZ_JBQCWU010000001.1, read on the forward strand.
GCACACACCCGGTAACCAAGCCGGATTTCACGCTGAGCTATGAAAACAAGGACATCACCGGGGATATTGCCCCCTACCTGATTTCCTTTGTTTATACGGATTATCTCGAAGGTCAATCTGATGAGTTACAGGTCGAGTTTGAAGATGTGGATGGCCGTTGGTTACGTGGTTGGTATCCCGAGCAAGGCGATGCACTTGCGTTGAGTTTGGGCAACCAATTTACCGGTTTGGTGGCTTTGGGCAGCTTTGAGATCGCTGAGATTGAGTATAACCATCCTCCGTCAACGGTAAGCATGAAGGCTTTGTCTGCAGGTATCAGTAAAGCAAGCCGTACCTTAAAAGGTCGTGCGTATGAAAATACCACGCTTGCAGAGATTGTTCGTCAAGTGGCAGGCCGTTTGAAATTGCAGCTTACCGTGCAAGTTAAAGACATCAAAATAAAACGCGTAACTCAGTATCAGGAACGCGACGTTGAGTTTTTAAGCCGGTTGGCCAAAGAGTATGGCCACACCTTCAAAATTGTCGGGGATAAGCTGGTGTTTGCCGATAATGCTGCCCTGAAAGAGCGTGAAGCCGTGGTGGTTTTGAGTCCGGAAGATATGATGAGAATTCGTTTACGTGACTTGATTAAAGGCGTGCCAACCCAGGTTGAGATGCGCGGTTATGACCCGAAAACCAAAAAAACGGTGTCTGCTAAGCGGAAAACAAAACCTTTACGCCCAAAATCTAAACGTGGCCACACTGGTGACACCTTGAAAATAGTGCCGAATAAAGGAGAGAGCCAAGCGCAGCTTAATGCTCGTGCCGATGCCAAACTGGCTGAAGCACAAGACGATCAATGTGCCGGGAACATTACCTTGTTCGGCAACGCGCTGCTGGTTGCAGGGCAAACCGTTAGGCTGAAAAACATGGGTAAGTTTTCCGGTAAGTATTTGGTTAAACAGGCACGGCATGAATATCGCAGCAGTAGCGGCTATACGACCGAACTGGAGGTTAAGATGATTGAGTATATTGAAGACGAGGAGAAAGTAGATGTCTCAAACGCATGATTTTACGGCGACTCTACAATTTGGCATGGTATCGGCGGTAGATGAAGCCGGTCATAATCTGCGCGTTAAAATTCCTGCATTGGAAGATATGGAAACCGACTGGCTACCGATGAGCACACCAGCCGCCGGCGGTAATCAGTTTTACAGCTTGCCCGACGAAGGTGAGCAAGTTGTCTGCTTGCTGGACGCTCGCGGCGAAAACGGCTGTGTGATTGGCGCAATTTACAGCACGGCCGACAAGCCTCCTGCAAGCAGTAAAGACAAATGGATACGCCGATTTAAAAATGGCACTGTGATTGAGCATGACCGTGCCAGCGGGGATATTTCTGTTCAGACTGACGGAGTGGTTAAAATTAAAGCTGGAGCCAAAGTGTCTATCGAAACTCCAGAAACGATGGTTAGCGGAAATACGACAGTCAATGGATTGTTGACTTATACAGCTGGTCTGTCAGCAGTTAATTCAGGTGGTGGTGATGCTGCAAATATTGAGGGTACTATGGTAGTGGATGGTGAGATTATCCTTAATGGGATTCCTTTGTCCCAACATAAACATCCCGGGGACTCTGGTGGTAAAACTGGTTTACCTGAATAGTCTTTAATCCGTTTTAAAATCAGTTTTAGACGGCCTTTCATAAAATCCCTGTATTCATTACGGATACAGGGATTTCTTATGCAATTCGACACGCCGATTTCCAAACACTGGCAGCTCGCACCTGGTGACAGCGGCTTGGCTCAGGGCGTGGACGATATTGATCTGTGTATTCATAACATTTTGTCTACGAGAAAAGGCTCGGATGTAACTCGTCCGGACTTTGGCAGCAACCATTTCGATTACATCGACACGCCGGAAGACGTGTTTGTGCCAAATATCGTACGTGAAGTCGTATTGGCTATTCAGACATGGGAAAAACGCGCTGACGTCGAAGACGTAACCTTTAGCGGCTACGCCCCACACATCACCATGACCGTACGCTGGCGTGTGGCCGATGATGTATCGGGCGAGGTCTATAGCACGGCTGTGAATTTGGAGAATGCAACGTGGATTTAAGCAATTTAAAGCGTGAAGACGTCAAGGTCGTAGATGATGATTTGCAGACGATTTTGGCCGATACCATTGCTAGATATGAGCGCGACAGTGGCAAAACCTTGCAACCGGCTCATATCGAACGTTTGCTGATTAATGTGTACGCCTACCGTGAAGCATTGACTCGTCAGCAGGTGAATGAAGCCTACCGCCAGCAGCACCCGCGCTTTGCCACCGGCCTGATGCTGGATTTGTGCGGCGATGATGTGTCCACCCCGCGCCTGCAGGCGCAGCCGGCTTTGACCACTTTGCGCTTTAGAGCCGCCCTGAGCGGTTTGGAACAAATTGCCGTACCCAAGGGCACGCGGGTCAATGCCGGGCAGACCGGCTTTGTTACCACCGAGGCCGCCCTGCTGACTGCCGCCCAAAGCAGCACCGAAGTGGCCGCCGAATGCACCGAAACCGGCACAGTCGGCAACGGCTGGTCGGTCGGACAAATCAACAGCCTGGTCGAGCGGCTGCATCCGACGATTGATGTGGCCGTCAGCAACACTACCGTTTCCGCCGGCGGGGTGGAAATTGAAGACGACGAAGCCTACCGCGAGCGCGTGTTGCTGGCACCGGAGAGCTTTAGCGTAGCCGGGCCGGTGGGTGCCTACCAATATTGGGCGCGGCAGGCCAGCCCGGCGGTGGTGGACGTACACGTGGCCAACGATACCGACGGCGGCGGCCAGCCTATAGGCGGTCGGGTGGCGGTGACCGTGCTGGCCAAAGACGGCCTGCCCAATGCCGAGCTGATTGGCAAGATTCAGGCTGCCTTATCAGCCGAGAAACGCCGCCCACTGTGCGATACAGTGGTGGTTAAAGCCCCGACCGCCGTCGATTACACGCTGGACGCCGAGCTGACCCTGTTTACCGGCACCGATGCCCGCACCGCCAAAGCAGCGGCTGAACAGGCATGGGCTGTGTATGAAGCCGTCCGCCGCAGCCGGCTCGGCTTGGACATCGTGCCGCTGGACATTCAGACAGCCTTGAAAGTGGCCGGCGTTTATAACGTGGTACTGCATAACCTGCCGCTGACTGTGGTCAAGCCCGACCAGTGGGCACGCTGCACCAGTACCACCATCCGCATTGCCGCACAAACGGCGGAGGGTTAGGCGATGGCCAAGCTAACCTACGCCGCCGTCATCGAACGCGACCAACGCGCCCGCGCGCTGGCCGAATTGGGACTGCGTTTGGATTTGGCCGAGCTGCCGCAGCTGATGCCGCGCCTGGTCGATCTGGTTGCCCCTGAACACCTGCCGCTGTTGGCCGAAAGTCGTAGCATCTTGGGTGCCGACGGCTACTGGTTGGCCGAATCCGACGACGCGCAGCGCAAGCTGATTAAGGGTGCCTACGAGCTGCACCGCTACAAAGGCACGCCGTGGGCAATCCGCGAGATCGTGCGGCGGCTCGGGTTTGGTGAGGTACGGATTATCGAGGGGCTGAACGGCCAAACCTACGACGGCAGCATCAACTACAACGGCAGCCATGTTTACGGTGCAGGCAGCTACTGGGCGTACTACCGCATCATCATGAACAACGTGATTACCAACGACCAGGCCGCGCTGTTGCGCAAAACGCTGGCCGCCTTCGCACCGGCACGCTGCCTGTTGGCAGCCTTGGATTATCAGGCCGTCCCTCTGCGTTACAACGGGCGTGCAGCCTACGACGGCAACTTTAACTTTGGAGCAGCTTAAAAAATGGCGAATATCACGGAAGAACTGAACAACCCGCAATGGGCGGAAGGTATCTACCAGCTGGAAACCACCGACCCGGTATTGGGCGGGCCGAACGGCATTGCCAACCGGCAGGCCATGCAACTCGCGGCGCGGACGCAGTATTTGAAGAAGAAGCAGGAGAAGGACAAACCAGGTGCGGCCAGCACTACCGAGGCCGGCCTCGTACAGCTCTCGTCTGCCACTGACAGCGACAGCGAAGAGCTGGCAGCCACACCGAAGGCGGTGAAGGATGCCTACGACAAAGCCGTCGCCGCTACAGAAGCAGCAGACGGAGCCGTCAAAACCACCGACAGCCAAGAAATCGCCGGCGACAAAACCTTTACCGGCCTTACCACCCTGAAAAAGGGCGCGATTGTGGCCGACAGCGAAGGCGACTTTGCTGCCAACCAATACCTGCAAATCGGCGCAAACAACGTAAACACTTATTTTTACAACAAACGCAGCGGCAAATATTTGTCCATGCGCAACGACGGCGAGCTGCGTTATGACGGCAAGCGCCTGCTCAATGTGGACGACCTCGCCGGCATGATACCCAGCGGCGCCGTGATGTACTTTGCCGGGCAGACCGCACCGACCGGCTGGCTTAAAGCCAACGGTGCCGCCGTATCCCGCACCACCTATGCCGCCCTGTTTGCCGCTATCGGCACGACTTACGGCGCTGGCGACGGCCGCAGCACGTTTAATTTGCCCGATTTGCGCGGTGAGTTCATCCGCGGCTGGGACGACGGCAGGGGTGTGGATACGGGGCGCGTGTTTGGCTCGGCGCAAGGAGACGCCATCCGCAACATCACTGGCCAATTTGTCTCAGATGACTACAATCGTTCTTTAGTTAATGAGATTCTTGGTGTATTTACAATGACCAAACGCAATAGTTCTCTATCCTATGATGCTGCGTCTACCGTAACTACAGGAGGCGAATATCTGAACGCAATCAAATTTGACGCCTCGCGTGTCGTCCCTACGGCCGCCGAAAACCGCCCACGCAACATTGCATTATTGCCCTGCATCAAAATTTAAGGCCGTCTGAAAAGGAAAAATCATGAGCGAAAACCAATACCCGCCAACCAAGCCCGTCTGCCAGTTGAATGCCGACAACCTTTACCTGCACCAAACCGTGGCCGACCTCGACCCGTTGGCCGAAGATGGCAGCTACCTGTTGCCAGCAGGCTGCATCGACGCCGAACCTCCCGAAACCCGCGCAGGTTTCGCCGCCCGCTGGCTACCTGAAAGAGCCGAATGGCAATACCTACCAGACCATCGTGGCAAGACTGCCTATCAGTCCAGCGATGGCACGGCAGTAGTGATTGAGCAGGTGGGCGAATTGCCCGCTGGGTTGACCCTGCTGCCACGAGAGAATGAATATCAAACATGGGATGATAAAGCTAAAGCCTGGGTATTGCTCCCAGCTGTTGCAGTGCAAATCAAAGAGCAACAACAAGATGAGATGTGGAAGCGTATTAAAGATAAGAGGTATGACAACCTGCGGCATGGGGTATTTGTCAAAAGCGTGGGTAAGTGGTTTCACACCAACGATGAGAGCCGCACCCAATACATCCTACTGCGCACCATGAAAGAGTTGCCGGTGGGGTTACGCTGGAAAACGATGGAAAACGATTTCGTCCTCATGACCCGCGAGCTACTGGATGAGATGACTACGCAGATGGTATTGGATGAGCAGGCCGACTTTGCCAACGCCGAACGCCATAAAGCCGCCATGTTAAAGGCCGAAAATCCGCTGGAATACGATTATTCGGACGGCTGGACAGCTAACTACGAGCA